>NZ_ACEP01000105.1 GCF_000173975.1 Anaerobutyricum hallii DSM 3353 | reverse complement strand
GTGTGTTCTTTTTTTTGCGACACAACTTCTTTATTTTATCTCATTCAGAAGTTTTTGTCAAGAACTTTTTTATTTTGCTGTTTCTTTCTTTCGAAAACAGCTTGTACATTTTATCATTCTCTTTCAAGAATGTCAAGTACTTTTTTGTGATTAATAATCACAACGGAGAAGAAGGGATTTGAACCCTTGCGCCGCTATTAACGACCTACTCACTTTCCAGGCGAGCCCCTTCGGCCTCTTGGGTACTTCTCCAAATAGTCAACAAAACTTATTCAAAGAGGATGTACAAACCAATGACTTCCTATTTAAATAGATGATACGGAGAAGGTGGGATTCGAACCCACGGTACCTTTCAGTATCACTGGTTTTCAAGACCAGCTCCTTAAACCACTCGGACACCTCTCCATATGTTTTTTATTTTGTTGCGCTCTCACAAGCGACTCACTTATATTATCACTTCTTTTTGCATATGTCAACAACTTTTTTCAATTTTTTTTATTTTTTTGATTTGCTTTTTCAATAGACGAAAAGTGCAAGTTTGCGGGTTTCTTTGGTTCGTCTGTTTATCCTCATCCCAAATACTTTCTCATCTTCTGGTTAAGTTTCTTATAAATTGGTTTCATCCACGCTTCTGTGGATGAACGTACCGCTTCATCTGGAGAAAGCCAGCCCACCTTGCTGTTTTCCTCCGGGCAGATTTTTAATTTTTCTTCTTTTGTGTTATGGAGAAGAAAGGTGTAGTTTAGATGCAGGTGTGCGCTGACATATTTCTGTTTTTTATAATGTGGCTGGACTCCTAGAATTTCGATGGAAATTGGAGAGTCTGACAATGGTTTTAAGGAAACAAGGCCGCTCTCTTCTTTTACTTCTTTCATTGCAACAGATAAAAGGTCACCTTCTCCATCTGCATGACCTCCGCTCCAGGACCATGACTGATAAATATTATGGTAGAGCATCAGAACTTTATTCTTAGATGGGTTTAATACCCATGCAGATGCTGTAAAATGCATTTTTACATTATCACGCAGTAAAAGATTCTCTTCTTCCTCTAAAAACTGCCTTATGCGCTGACAGTCCACTTGTTCCTGCTCATTAAAAGATGTAAATGTGTTAAGCCACTCTTTTATCTTTTTTAAAGAATTCATTTGCTACCTCACTTTTTACTTCATATACTTTCACAATTTCTATTTTATAGCTCATTAAAAAATATGTTTAAAAAATATTTTCTAATGAGATAAAGCGCGTTTGGAATATACCCGAAAAGTGCACCAGTCTGTTCATTTTAATTTATCAACAGACCGCTGCACTACTGTCTATATGTATGAATCGGAATAGTTATGTACTATTTTCTTCTTTCCCTGATATTATTTAAATGTTTCATCACATCATTTATACCAGTTCCAAAGTAAGTATGCAAGGTTTTATATTCTTCATAGAGTTCATTATAGATTTCAACGTTATCCTGATTTGGCTCCCAGACTTTATCTTTTACTTTTCCAAGCTTCTTTGCTGCTTCATTAGCATTTTTAAAACCTGTAATACGCTCCGGAGCCGCTGCTGCACCTAAAATTGCCGCACCAAGGGCACTTGATTGTGTAGAATCAACAACTTTAATTTTTCGATTACATACATCAGAATATACTTGTACAAGCATTTCATTTTTGATTGGAATACCACCACTTAATGTAATGTCTTTTACTTCTAAGCCGGCTTCCTCAAATCCTTCAATAATCATACGGGTTCCGTATGCCGTTGCCTCAATAAGAGAAAGATAGATTTCTTCTGGTTTTGTTAAAAGGTTCATTCCCATAATAAGACCATTTAAGTTAAAGTCCATTAACGGAGTACGCACACCATTAAACCAATCTAATGCCAATAATCCACTTGCACCTGCTTTGTATGTGGACAATTTTTCAGAAAGAAGCTGATGGATGGAGATACCACGAACACGGGCTTCCTGTTCATAACTTTCCGGTACACAGTTTTCAACAAACCATGCAAAATGGTCACCAACACAGGACTGGCCTGCTTCATAGCCAAAATATCCTGGCATAATTCCGTCTTTTACAGTTCCTGATGAACCTTTGATTGCGACTTCTTTTTCACCGAGCATCATATGTACAGAAGATGTTCCTACAATAATCATCATTTTACCCGGCTCTCCGATTCCACAGCCTGGTAAGGATGCATGTGCATCAATAATGCAGGTTGCTACTGGGATTCCTTCCATGAGCCCCATTTCTCTTGCCATTGAAGCTGTTAAATGTCCCGCTTTTTCTCCTACTCCTTTAATTGGAGCATCTAATTTATCAGCAACGATATTTTCCATTCCTGGGTCTACCGCTTTAAAGAAATCTTTTGATGGATATCCTTTTTCATGATGATAATATGCCTTATATCCTGCGCAGCAGGCACTTCTTGTTTCTTCTCCTGTCATCTGCCAGATAATCCAGTCTCCTGCCTCCATAAAACGATCAGCCGCATCATAAACTTCTGGCGCATGACGCAGTGTTTCATAAATCTTTGGATACATCCACTCACTGGAAATTTTGCCACCATATGTCGGAAGCCATTCTTCTCCACGTGCTACAGCAACATCATTCATCAATTTTGCTTCTTCTTCCGCACCATGATGTTTCCACAATTTCACATAAGCATGTGGTTCCTCTTTAAATTCTGGAAGATGACATAGCGGTGTTTTGTCTGCTTTCACCGGAATTACCGTAGAAGAAGTAAAATCCACTCCAATACCTACAACTTCCCCCGGAAGAATTTTATTTCTTGAAACAACATCTCTTACTGTAACAAGTAATCCTTCCAAATAATCTTGTGGATCCTGTAACGCCCATCCTACCGGAAGCTTTTTTCCTGACGGAATATGTTCTTCCATAACCCCATGTGGATATTCATAAATACTTGCAGCCACTTCTTCGCCTGTTTCAATATTTACAAGAAGTGCGCGCACTGATAACGTACCATAATCAATCCCAATCGCATATTTACTCATAAGTATTCTCCTTCTCTTTCCCAACTGATACTATTCTGCTAAAGAAAAATCATTCCATGTAAAGTCTTTCCACGGAATATTTACTTCTGCTCCCTGATTGATGATTGCATCTACATGCATCAATAATGGGAAGTCCTCTAAAGAAACAATTCCTCTTTCTGCAAGCTTTCTTACGGCTCTTGCTGTTCTTGTGGAAATAACGATAGACTCTAATGTTACCCCCTGTAATTCTGCCATCGCTTCCTCAAAAGAAAGTCCACGTCCTAATAAAGTACCAATCTTACGAGTTCTTCCACCAAAAATTGTTACATATAAATCGCCTGCCCCGTGAATGATATTTTCTGGCTTACCACCGATTAACTCAAGCAGTTTTGTCATTTCTTTTACGCTCTGTCCAAATAATGCTGCCTGAGAATTGTAATGCTGGCTTCCAATCTTTCCATCTCTCTTTTCTGCAAGACCTACCGCAAGACTTACACCTAATGCATATGCATTTTTCATAGCAACGGCACACTCAACACCAACAACGTCTGTAGAAAGGGAAATATGATAGTAATCTGTCTCTAAAAGAGATTTGATATATTTTAATGTCTCGATATCTTTTCCACAGAAAGCAACATGGCTGTCATCATGGTCTGCTAATTCATAACTTGTACATGGACCACCGATTGCATTTAAATTAAGATGTTTGCCCTCTGGCTGTCTCTGTGCAAAAATGTGCGGATAAGGAACTAAGGTACCATCTTCTAAGTCAACCATTCCTTTTGTTACTGTAAGAACTGGAACGTCTTCTGGTAATACTGGAAGAATCTCATCACAGAACCAGTCAAGACCAAAGCTGCTCACACCGCCAAGAACTAAATCTGCTCCCTTTAATGCTTCTTCAAGTTCTTCAATCTGATAATATTTGATACCGTCATGAAGCGTTCTCTTTAATGTGATGTGGAAATTATCTTTCTTTAATCCATAGATAATGTCTCTGTCAAGAGGAGAACCAACTAATCTTACCTCATGACCATTTTCAAAAGCTGGAAAAGTAATTGCTGAATTCATCTGACCTGCACAAACAAAAGTAATAACACTCATTTTAAATCCTCCTGTAAAAAATCTTAAATAACATCTTTGTTTTGTTTTTTGTTTCGTTATCTGATGACTACATGTAACCACATTTTTTTCCTAAAGTCAAACGACAGAATTCGCTTATTTACTAGGTATTCGCGTGCTTTTTATTAATCATTTCATTTGATTAATCCCCTGTTTTTTCGCTCCATTTTTCTTCCTGCTAAAAAAGGAAATGCAAACATAAGGAAATGCCTTGTAAAACGAATTAATCAATACTATAATATTATTAATCAAAAATGTACTAAGATTAATACGCAGCTATTAATTAAAATAAATCAAAAAAGGGGTATTTTTTATGGGAAAAAGGAATCGAGTCACTACCAGAGACATCGCCGAGGAACTTGGAATCTCCCAGTCCACTGTCTCTATGATCCTCAGTAATAAGGCGAATGTGTCCTTTACCGAAGAGACCGTACAAAAAGTAAAGACAAAGGCAAAAGAGCTTGGATACAAAAAACCTGTACCAAAAGAACTGGTACAGGAAAAATCTCTTGCAAATACAATTGTCGTGCTATGCCCAATGGTAACAAATGGCTATTACTCGATGATGATGCAGTCTATCACTGACCATGCGAAAGAATATGATTATACTGTCATGACTATTTCAACCGGAAGAGATGCCGCCACAGAGGAACTCTACCTTGATTTATTTGCCCGTGTGCAGCTTGCCGGCATAATCTGTCTCTATCCACTGTCAAAAATCCAGAAAATCAATGCCCTCTCAAAGCGTTTTCCGGTTATCTCTGTTGGGGATAAGCCTCTTTCCTGTCAGTTTGACTCTGTGGAACTTGACAGCCGCAAACAGGGACATATTATGGCAAATTATCTGCTTTCGCTTGGGCACACGGATATTACTTACATCTCTACGCCGATTCGAGGAAAGGAAATTGGACGAATTCACCGGCTTGATGGTGTTAAATCCAGTTTCCGGGAACATGGTATTCCTTTAGAACATCTTACTGTTCTTTATCAAAGCCAACCTGCCTTTGACCGCTATCCACTGGAAAATGCGGAATACCAGAATGGTTATGATCTGGCCACACACGCTTTAGAAGAACACACTTCTTCCACTGCGTTTATCGGCAACAATGACATGGCTGCCTTTGGAATCATGGCAGCAATTTCTGACCACGGTTATCGGATTCCTGCAGATTTTTCCGTCTGTGGCTTTGATAACATCACCTTATCTGCCATGCCACAGATTGCACTGACTACGATTGACCACGCTTCGGTGCGAAAGGGCGAAGAGGCGGTGGATATGATTCACCGAAAGAATACGCAGAAGAAAGATGAGACTTCCCACGCTTATATTATGCGGCTGGAGTATGAACCACAGTTGATTGTGCGCAAATCTACGGGGAGAAAATTCTAGTTGCCGTAGGCAAATCAGTATTCATTCAACGGTACATCTTCATCAAAGGGTTCAATTTCCTTAATCTCAACATAATACCCATACTGTGCATTTACCGGAATATAGACTCTCTCGCCCTTTTTATGTCCGAGGAGTGCCTTTCCTAACGGAGATTCAATACTCACACGGTTTTGCATCGTATCTACAAGTACAGTAGTTACGAAGGAGAATTTATCGGTTTCGTCGTCTTCTTCGAAGTAGAGAGTTACCGTTTTGTTTAAGCCTACCTGGTCGGCATTGGAGTGGTCTTCTACGATTTCACAGGTTCGGATCATTCTTTCAAGGTAACGGATTCGGCTTTCGTTTCTGTTTTTTTCTTTTTTGGCAGCGTGGTATTCGAAGTTTTCGCTTAAATCGCCATGTGCTCTGGCTTCTTTTACATGTTCGAGCAGTTCCGGTCTTACTTCGACTTTGCGGTGTTCGATTTCTGCTTTCATTTTATCTACATCTTGCTGGGTGAGTTTATGTTTCATGATAATTTCCCTTTCTGATATATTTTTGTATTATATTTTTTGCATTACAATTCAATATATCTATTCCGTTACTTAGATATATTGATTCTGTTACGAAGAAATACTCTTTAAAGATTGGACATTATTTTTATAATTATATCCTATTGCCAGTATCCTTACCTTTTATAGTCTGTATGGTTTTTTCTTTTTCTGCTTTATCTACCTGATAAAAATATATTAATACGATTTCAATTCCTTCCACAGCCGATTATAATACTGATCTGTCTTTTCACCAAGATATTTATATACTTCGCATTTATCCAATGTAGCTTCTTCCGGGAAGATAGTGTAATCTTCTTTGGTGTCATCATCTAAGGTGTCATATACAGCTTTATTTGGTGTTCCATAGTAAATGTAATCAAAGTTTTTCTGGGCGATGTCCTGACGGTTCATGTAGTCGATAAATTTTTCGGCAGCTTCTTTGTGTTCGGCTGTTTTGGGGATTAAAAAGCAGTCAAACCAGACGTTAGAGCCTTCTTTTGGGACAACGTAGTCGAGGTCTTCGTTTTCTTCCATGGCAACGGTAGCATCGCCGGAATAAATGACGGCCATGGAGGCATCGCCAGAAACCATGGCATCTCTTGCCTCATCAACAAGATAAGCTTCTACGATTGGTTTTTGTTTTAATAAAAGGCTCTGTGCCTGTTTTAATTCCTTTTGACTGGTTGTGTTTAAGGAAATGCCATTCCATTTGAGTGGAACCATAAAAGCATCTCGCATACTGTTTTGCATAACAATCTGGTCATCGTATTTTTTGTCCCATAAAATGCTCCAGCTATCGACTTTTTCTTTTATGACTTTTGTGTTATAGAGGATTCCTACGGTCCCCCAAAGGTAAGGGACTGCGTATTCATTGGTCGGGTCAAATGCCTTACAGAAATCTAAATACTTTTCATCAATATTTTTATAGTATTCCATAGAGGAAGTATCAATTTTCTGTGCTTCGCCCTCCTGCATCATTTTCTCTACCATGTAGTCGGATGTACAAATAACATCGTAGTTAATGACACCGGATTTATATTTTGTATACATATCTTCCGGGGTGACATATTCTTCGTATTTTACTTTGATGCCAGTTTCTTTCTCGAAAGTTTTTAGTACACTTACATCAATATAATCTCCATAATTAAATACGGTAACCGTATTTTTGTCATCGCTCTTTTTTCCAGAAGAAAAGCAGCCGGTAAAGGCAATGGTTGAGATAATTAACAATACTACGAGGACGAAAATACCTGCCATCAGCTTTCCTTTTCCCTGCAGATAATATTTTTCCAGTAAATTCATCGATTTTCCTCCCTGTCTGCTTTTTTCTGTTTTGTTGCGGACATATGGTTAATGAGTCCGAGTAAAATAAGAATTGTCAAGAATAAAAGGGTTGAAAGTGCATACATCTGTGGGTTGATTCCTCTTCTAAGCTGCTGGTAAAGCATTGTGGAAATCGTGTTGATTCCCGCTCCCTTTGTGAAGTATGTTACGACAAAATCATCCATAGATACCGTAAATGCAAAGAAAAATCCTGAAAGGATTCCCGGGATAATTTCCGGCAGGACAACTTTGACAAAGGCGTATACTGCGGATGCACCTAAATCCTGTGCCGCCTCGTATACATTTTTATCCAGCTGCTGAAATCTCGGCATGACATTTAAAATGATATAGGGTAATCCTAAAGTTACGTGTGCTATCAACATGGAAGTGAATCCCAGTGACATGAAATGCACAAATAAGAGCATGATAGCCACACCGGTTACGATATCGGCATTTAATAATGGGATATTTGAAAGTCCTTCCATTACCTTTTGGAAACGGAGCTTCATCGCAGTCATTCCGATACACGCAAGTGTTCCAATCAATGTAGCGATTAAAGCCGCCAATGTTGTAAGCAGCAGGGACGTTCTTACGGCTGAAAGTACTTCCTCATTCTGAAATAAATCAGTATACCAGTGCAAGGTGAAGCCGCCCCAAACGGTTCTTGATTTAGAATCGTTAAATGAGCAGACAAATAACACAAGTAACGGCGCATACAGGAGAAACCCAATAAATGCCACATAAAATTTTTCTATAAAACTTTTTGCTTTTACCATAGCATGTTGTCTCCTTCCTCTGACGCGTGGCGGTTCATAATTGCCATACTAATAAAAATAAATATCATAAGTACAATAGAAAGCCCGGAACCTAAATTCCAGTTATTTGCCACATTAAATTCCTGGTCGATAACATTTCCAAATAAAAGAACTTTGGACCCACCTAAAATATCAGCCACAACGAACTCGGAAATGCTTGGGATAAATACCATAATAATTCCACTGATCACTCCTGGCAGAGAAAGTGGAATGATAATCTTCTGGAATGTCACCCTTGCGCTTGCTCCCAAATCATGTGCTGCTTCGATAACGTCTTTGTCAATTTTGCAAAGGGCATTGTAAATCGGCAAAATCATAAATGGAATATAGTCATAAACCATTCCGACCAAAACTGCTCCTTTTGTATACATTAATTTTTGTAAAGGAAGTCCAAAAAATCCGAGAATGGCATTTAATATTCCTGTTTTTGATAAAATAACCTGCAATGCCAGTACACGAAGAAGGAAGTTAATCCACATTGGCAAAATAAACAGCATAATGACAATGCCGGAACCTCTATGTTTTCCCTTACTTAAAATATATGCCAAAGGATACGAGATAACGAGACAAATGAGTGTACTTGCTAACGCAATCCAGACAGAATTCCAGAACGCTTTGTAGTGAACGGAATCAGCCATTGCGGTAATATTAGAAAGGGTAAAGCTTCCGTCGCTTCCTGTACAGCCATAATATAGCACCATAAATAATGGCAAAATGATAAATGCTGCTCCCCACACAATGTAAGGAGTTGTAAGAACTTTTCTACTCATCTATCGTCACCGCCTTTTCATCTTCGGATTCTGGCTTATGCATAATCTGAATATTAAACGGAATGACGGAAATGCTTACTTTAGATCCTACTGGATGACAGTTTGTGCTGTGAACAAGCCACTCATATCCATTTGCCTCCACTTCCATCTCGTAATGTACGCCCTTAAAAATAAGAGAAGTAACCACACCATCAAGGATTCCCTGACCTTCCTCACCAAGAACCACATCCTCCGGACGGATTACAACGTCAACCGGACGATTTCTTCCAAAACCTTCATCTACACATTCAAACTTTGTTCCAAGAATCTCTACCAAACGGTCTTCTAACATAATACCGTCAATAATATTACTGTCACCGATAAAATCAGCCACAAATGCATTTTCCGGCTCATTATAAATGTCTTCCGGTGTTCCCATCTGCTGGATGTACCCTTTATTCATAACGATAATCTTATCAGACATGGTAAGTGCTTCTTCCTGGTCATGTGTAATATAAATAAAAGTGATTCCCAGTTCTTCTTTCAAACGCATCAACTCATACTGCATATCCTGACGAAGCTTTAAGTCAAGCGCACCAAGCGGCTCATCTAATAACAAGACTTTCGGTTCATTGACAATCGCTCTTGCAATCGCGATTCGCTGCTGCTGTCCACCACTTAAAGAAGTTGGCTTTCTCTTCTCAAATCCTTCCAAATTCACAAGCTTTAACGCATATTTAATCTTATCCTTAATGTAGGAATCCGATTTATTTTTAATCTTTAAGCCAAATGCAATATTTTCCTCAATCGTCATATGTCCAAATAACGCATACTTCTGGAAAACCGTATTCAGGTTTCGCTTATTCGCTGGAACATTTGTAATATCCGCTCCGTCAAAAAAGACTTTTCCACTGTCTGGTTTCTCAAATCCACCGATAATACGAAGCGTTGTTGTCTTTCCACAGCCGGACGGACCAAGCAGTGTCAGGAACTCATTCTCTTTTACCTCTAAACACAACTCATCTAATACTTTGGTTGAACCAAAAGACTTTGAAACATTCACTAACTCAACTAACTTATTCTTCATTCCCATTTCCTCAATAAATTTTACTATATTTCCTGTCTAAAAACTTGGCGGCGAAGTCACCCAGATTAATTCCGTCCGCTCAATTCCCTTTAAATAATGCGTCTTATCTGCCCTGTAATAAAAAGCATCTCCCTTTTGGGCAATACAGATTCGCTTTCCCAGATGGATTTCTACTTTACCCTTTAAGATATAGCCAAACTCTTCTCCCTCATGGGGGTTGTCCGGACAGGTCTCTCCACCTTTTTCCAAAAGCAAATGAATCGGCTCCATGCAGTTCTTCTGTGCATTTGGAATAATCCACTTAATCTGGTTTTTATATTCTTCATCCTTTTTTACAAAAAAATCCTCCTCCGTAAACACAATCTGTTCCTCTTCCTGCTCTTCATTGAAAAACTCTCCGAGAGTTGTTCCAAGACATTGCAGTAAATCTTCTAACGTTGCGATGGAGGGAGAAGTCATATCTCTTTCTAACTGGGAAATAAATCCCTTACTAAGCTCTGCCCGGTCGGCAAGTTCTTCCTGAGTAAGTCCTTGCTTATTCCTCAATTCTTTAATCTTCTCTCCTAGTTCCATGATTCATGACTTCACACCTTTCTATTTATGTAATAATAAACTTAAAGTTTAGTATAGTTAAACTTCCAAAGGGTATTATGGCAGAAAGAAGTGTGCTAGTCAAGAGAGAATTAATTTCGAATTTGCCGCAGGCTGTCTTTGGCTGTTGGTGTGAAATCGAAATTTAAGTTTTGCTTCGGTACCATATACTGACTAGACACTTGCGGAATGGGTTGGGGATGGGGACAGGAGAAATAGGAACTCTGATAAATTCTGCGTTTGCATAGGCGACCAACAAACAGCCCGCAGAAAGAGAAACAACCTATATTTGTGACCTGGGAGCAAAGGTTGGATGTGAGCGATTAAGCGAACATTCAACCTGTAGCGACGAAAGTCACAAATATAGGTTATTTCTCTTTCTGTGGGCGTCTACCTTGCCTGCGGCAATTCAAGCTTTAAAATGGTATTTCTTTTCCAGCTTTTCTCCACTGCATAAATTCTGCTGTTGCAGTAAGCAGTACATCAGAAGATGAGTTCAGGGCTGTCTCACAGGAATCCTGAATTACACCGATGATAAATCCTACCCCTACTACCTGCATGGCAATATCATTGGAGATTCCGAAAAGGGAACATGCTACAGGGATTAACAGGAGAGAACCTCCGGCGATTCCTGATGCTCCACATGCGGAAAGTGTTGCTAAGATACTTAATACGATTGCTGTTGGAATGCTTACGCTGATTCCAAGTGTATGTGCAGCTGCTAATGTCATTACTGTAATTGTGATTGCCGCTCCGTCCATGTTGATTGTAGAACCAAGTGGAATGGATACGGAATAGTTATCTTTATCTAAGCCCATTTTTTCGCAAAGTTCCATATTTACAGGAATGTTTGCTGCTGAACTTCTTGTGAAGAATGCTGTTAATCCACTTTCTCTTGCACAACGTGAAATTAATGGATATGGATTTTTCTTAAGGCAAAATCCTACAATAATACCATTTGTGATAAATTCCTGGAATAACATACATCCTACGAGTAAAAGGATGAGTTTTCCGTACTGTGTGAAAATCTTCATACCACTTGTGGATACAGCATTAAATACTAAACCTAAAATACCAAATGGAGCAAGATTGATAATCCAGCGTACTGCCTGAGATACTGCATCAGAGGCATCAGAGAGCATCTGTTTTGTTCCTGGTGTAGACTTTTTAAGAGCGATTCCAAGAATAACAGCCCATGCAAGTACTCCAAGATAGTTTGCATTTACTAATGCATCAATTGGGTTTGCTACGATTTTTAAAAGGAGATTTTCAAGTACTTCTACGACTCCTTTTGGAGCTTCCTGCTGTACAGCATCTGCTAATGTGATTTTTAATGGGAATAAGAAGCTTCCTGCTACCGCTACGATTGCTCCCATTATTGTACTGAACATATAAAGGATTACTACAGTTTTCATGTTTCCGTTATGTCCTTCTTTTGTCTGAGCTAAAGAACTCATAATTAAAAGACATACCAGTAATGGAGCGATTGCCTTTAATGCTCCTACGAAAAGGTCTCCAAGAATCTTGATTCCTGTAAATTGAGGCACAGCAAGTGCCAGCACCACACCGATTGCCATACCGATTAAGATACGGATGATCAGACTGGTCTCTGTATATTTATTTACTATTCTTTTTAAACTAGATGTTTCCACTTTTTTCCTCTTTCAATTTAATGTTTTTTAGTTACACTTCTTCCTTTACCCACGCAATCTTTCCGGCAAGTATTTCTGCAATTTTTGTTACGACCGGCTGCATGGCGGTAAGGGCGTCTTCTCTTGTCTTTCCGGATGCAGTTACTCGTATTAATACGCCGTCTTCTTTTGCGTAAGTTGCGACTGTCGGATTCTCATTATCAAGGATGTCTCCTAATAAATCTGCAACTGGTGCTTCTCCAATCTCTCTTAACGGAAGCTCGTCCGGGCCTTTGCACTTAATGTTGATTGATACAAATACCTGGTCGGAAAGACGGTTAATGAAAAGGTGACAGCACTCGGCAAGAACAGCCTTCATCTCCTTTGGCGGACCTGGCAGCATAACGATTGCCTTATCTCCCTGTGCCATAATGATTCCCGGAGCAAGTCCTGCAGGATTGGTAACTACAAGAGAACCTTCTGGGACTAATGCCTGTTTTTTCTGGCTTTCTGTCATCTCATTTATTCCATAAGATTCCAGTTTCTTTCTGACGTGTTCATATGTCTGCTCATGAAAGACTAATTTCTTCCCAAAAAAAGATGCCGCTACTTCTTTCGTAAGGTCATCTTTCGTCGGACCAAGTCCACCTGTCATGATAATTAGGTCTGAACGCTTCAAAGCTGTGTCTAATACATTCCACACGCGTTCCTTATTATCTCCTACCACTGTCTGGTAGTATAAATCAATTCCTATATGGGCAAGCTCTTTTGATATATGCTGTGCATTCGTGTTTACGATATCTCCCAGCAGAAGTTCTGTTCCCACACATACGATTTCTGCAACCATGTTGATATCCTCCTATCTAATTTGAAATTTTCCGTGAAAAAATGTGCAGCCATTTCTCTCACATTTACCATTATAACAGATTTCTTAAATATATTCACCTTTTATATGAATATTTTTATTTTTTTAAGTTCATCCTTTTATACAGATGCATTTTCTATTGCATAAAATTCTGAAAGTACATGTTCATCTTAGGAGGATAGCGATGTTTTTAAACAAAGTGGAAATCTGTGGAGTAAATACTTCGGAACTGCCTCTTTTATCCGATGAGGAAAAGGAAAATCTATTCATACAAATTGAACAGGGAAATATGGATGCCAGAGAACAATATGTGAAAGGCAATCTGCGTCTTGTTTTAAGTGTTATCCAGCGTTTTTCCAGCAATCACGAACATGCCGATGATTTATTCCAAGTCGGCTGTATCGGTCTTATGAAAGCCATTGATAATTTTGACCGCACTTTAAATGTAAAATTCTCTACCTATGCTGTTCCTATGATTCTCGGAGAAGTCCGAAGGTACTTAAGAGACAATAACAGTATCCGCGTCAGCCGCTCCCTTCGTGATACTGCTTACAAGGCAATCTATGCAAAAGAACAGCTCACTAAATCAATGAACCGCACCCCCACGATTGAGGAAGTTTCCAAAAAAACGGAAATTCCCGAGGAAGATATTATTTATGCCCTGGATGCGATTGCCACCCCTATGTCCCTTTTCGAACCAGTCTATCAGGATGGAAATGATCCTCTGTTTCTGATGGATCAAATTTGCGACAAGAAAAATAAAGAAGACACCTGGATCGAGCATCTCTCTCTCCAGGAAGCCATGAATCAGCTTTCCGGAAGGGAATATCACATTATTGAAAAACGATTCTTTGAGGGGAAAACACAAACAGAAGTTGCTGATGAAATCAGCATCTCGCAGGCTCAGGTGAGCAGGTTGGAAAAAAATGCACTGAAATCTATTCGAAACTTTATTGAACGGTAGTTTTACAGGCAAAATAGACACTCTCAGAGAAGAAAAGAATCTATATTTGTGACTTTAGTCGCGGCAGGTTGAATGTTCGCTTACCCGCTCGCATCCAACCTTTGCTCCGAGGCCACAAATATAGATTCTTTTCTTCTCTGAGAGCTGTCTTTGGCTGGACAGAATTAGAAACTACTGCTCGACTTAAAAGATTCTCTTCCAGATATATATTTTTTCAGATTTACACTTTATTAAGAAATCAGAGACAACTAGCGATTCTCCGATATAAGGATTTTTCTCAACATTTAATAAGACTTGAAGTCGTTATGAAGAATTTCCAACCCCTCCAATATGCAATTTCACTCCAACAGCCAAAGACAGCACCGCAAAAGAGAGCATAGCCTATATTTGTGGCCTTAGAGCGAGGATTGAATGTGAGCATAGAGGCGAACATTCAACCCGCAGTGATAGAGTCACAAATATAGGCTATGCTCTCTTTTGCGGTGCGTCTCTCCTTGCCTGCAGCAACCCAGAATTTACTGCATTTTAATCATCTCCCGCTTCAACCGATGGATAATCTTCTTCTCCAGCCTGGAGATATAGGACTGTGAAATTCCCAGCAAGTCTGCGACTTCTTTCTGCGTCTTTTCTTCGCTTTCCTCGCCTCCTATCCCAAACCGGAGCCGAATGATAAGTTTTTCTCTGTCTGATAAAGTCTCCATCGCTTTATTTAACATTTTCCGGTCAATCTCATCTTCGATATCTTTTGAGATGACATCGCTGTCTGTTCCTAAAATGTCAGAAAGAAGAAGCTCATTACCGTCCCAGTCCACATTCAGCGGTTCATCAATAGAAACTTCCATTTTTGTTTTATTGGTTCTTCGTAAATACATCAATATTTCATTTTCGATGCATCGTGAGGCGTAGGTTGCCAATTTGATTTTTTTATCTAATTTAAAGGTCTGGATTGCTTTAATCAGTCCGATGGTACCAATCGAAATCAAATCTTCTACTCCAATTCCTGTATTCTCAAATTTCTTTGCTATGTAAACGACTAATCGTAAATTTCTCTCGATTAAAAGTGCTTTTGCTTCCTCACTTCGTCTTGTATCTAACTGACTTAACACATAAGCCTCCTCTTCTGGCTCTAAAGGCGGCGGCAAAATATCGGTTCCTCCGATATAGTGAATCTCCCGCTGAGGATGAAATAATGACTTCATATTATTTATGACTGTAAATCTTACCCGGTTTACTCCTGATGCATTCAATACAACTGCCATGCTCTTACCCTCCTTAAATATTACGATTTATTTTAGGATTATAATATATTACTACTTTCTTCTCTATCGAAAATATCATTTGGAAGCAGGACGAAAAATTCTTTTGTTTCTGAAAGTTCCTCCTGACTGATTCCAAGCATTCCTTTTGTCCTGGTAAGCACCTCCCCATCTTTTAACACAACAATTTCTTCGGCCATGACTCCCGGCATTTTTGCATTTTTCTTCCCAACAGTTGAATACTGTAGTACATAAATTCCTGTCTGAAACTGTTTTGCCCACATTCTCCATAAAGGCTGTTCTATTTGCTGCTTCTTTTTTCCATTCTTTTCTCTCTTCTTTTCTTCTTTTTCTTCTGAAAACTGTATATAAATCTGCTCTATCTCTGACTTTTCTTTCGTCAATAGCAGTTTTGCTGCCTGCTCTTTTTGTATAATGCAGACTCCCTGTCCGGTAATCTGACTGACTAAAAGATTCCCTGAATCATAGATACCTTTGTATACTGCTTTTCTCCCTTTTCTCGATATTCTCACTTCATAGGTATATGTCTTAGAAATCTGAGTTGCATTTTCTTTTTTCTTTTTCATTTTCCATAGAAAAATCACTCCTGCGCTAAACCATATAACTGCCATCGCTTTCCACGCTGTTTTTCTTCCACCGACCGTTTTTATATGTATGCAGGATAAAAAAAAGGAAACCGCTCCACCCATCAGAAAAAGATAACACAAAAATAGACTGATTGTTTTTCCTATTTTTTTAACGGAACGTATTTTAAAAAGAATGTACAGAATGCTAAAAATCAGGAACCATTTTAAAATAATTCTACAATACGGGGGCAATTTCCCTGCTGTTCCTTCCCACAGAATATAAGAGAGGGAACAGGCCGATGCCCCGATTAAAATTGTCCTGTTTTTTATTTCTGGATATAAGTCTTTTTTTACAAACAACAGCAAAATATAATCTGCTGCCCAATTATATAAAAAAGAAAATAGGAACGGATATTCCGTTTTCATGGCACCTTCTATTGCTATGTGGTTAATTTATTATATAAATTGACATAAAAAAATGAGGTCGAAATAATAAAGAAAAAATCTTTAATATTCGACCTCCGGCGACAACGCCTGCCTAAAAGAGTGAAAACTCTTTATATTCTGTTGTTCTCTTCGACCTTATCTTCTTTTCTGCAAAAATTCTGGAATCTTAATCTCCATATCTCTGTTATCATATGTTCTCGAAGATTCTCGGCTGTCACTGCTACGGCCTGTACCAGTCTTGATAGCCTGTCCACTGTATGTAGGACCATTACTTTCTGCATTATTCTTATCTGCTGCTGGTTTACGGACTTTCACCGCAGATGCTCCCTTACCAGAAACATCATGAAGTCCGGTTGCAATGATTGTAATGCTTACTTCATCATCCGGTACATCTTCACTCTCTACATTACCAAAGATAATGTTCGCCTCATCACCGGCAACTTCTGTAAGATAAGATACTGCCTCATAAACTTCCTGGATTCCGATATCACCTGAGAAGTTAATGATAATATCGGTTGCTCCACTGACTGTTGTTTCAAGTAATGGACTTTCCATCGCACTCTTGATCGCATCAACAGCCTTGTCCTCACCACTTCCAACACCGATTCCGATATGAGCGATTCCCTTATCTCTCATTACTGTCTGAATATCGGCAAAGTCTAAGTTGATAAGTCCTGGCTTAAAGATTAAGTCTGTGATACCCTGAACACCCTGCTGTAAAACCTCATCTGCCTTACAGAATGCATCTTTAATAGATGTTCTCTTATCACAAATCTGTAATAGCTTATCATTAGGAATGATAATTAAAGTATCTACGTTCTCTTTGAGACGTTCAATACCATTGAGTGCATTATTCATACGAGGCTTACCCTCAAAAATAAATGGCTTTGTCACAACACCAACGGTAAGAATTCCCATCTCTTTTGCGATCTCTGCTACAACAGGCGCAGCACCTGTTCCAGTTCCGCCACCCATACCACAGGTAACAAATACCATATCTGCTTCTTTTACGAGTTCTGTAATCTCATCACGGTTCTCTTCTACGGCAGCAGCACCAATCTCTGGCTTGGCACCAGCGCCCAGTCCCTTTGTAAGCTTCTCTCCGATCTGCACTCTTGTAGGTGCCTTACATAAATCAAGAGCCTGTTTATCCGTGTTGATTCCAATCAGTTCTACCCCTTCGATAGCTTCGTCAACCATTCGGTTCACTGCATTGTTACCGGCTCCTCCGACTCCGATAACCAGGATTTTAGCTTGTGCTAATTCTTCGTTTGACATAATTTCCAGCAAGGTTTACTCCTCCTTATTCTATGTAAATATATAATTCATCCAATTTTACTTATCATAAATATATAATACGTTTTTTTATAGAAATAATCAACTAAAAAAATTGGATTTTTGCGTTTTTTTCTGACTTCTATGAAAATTCCCATAATTGCCTTGAAAAATCAGGAAAATATCGCCAGATGTTCTTTGTCTCTTACTTATCATTCTCTTTAAAAGTGACAATCGGTTTATCATCTGTATATAAATGCATATCAATGGTTCCTTTTTTGTAATTAGAAGAAACCGTCTCAAGTATAGAAGAAAGTTTTGACATTTTACCATCGAGATAAGAAGAGCTTCCTAAATATATCTTATATTTTGAAGAAGTTAATGTAATATCATCTTCCCCTTCAAAATGTATTTCTGAAACATTTAGTTTATATGTCGTAATTTTTTTCGTAATAGATACGATAGTATTAAAATAATTCTTTTTTACCGGAACTTTATTTTCAAGTATCTTTCTTTTCAGATTCATCTCATTGAATTTGACACCGGTTACAACCGGAACCCCCTCAAACAGAGTGTTTCTACTCTCCATCGCAATTCCATTTTCATTAAAATACACATATTCATTCATGTATTTAAAAACGCCTGTCCGAAGTTTCTCTTTCACTTTTACCTTCAGTATGTGACTGTCGTCATAACTCATTGATACTTTTTCGATAAATGGCAGATAGGTCTGATCAAAAATCTGATTCTGTGCGATCATCAGCAGCGTGTTATCTATATATCCATCCTCTTTCATCGCTTCAATGATTTCGGCATTCGTATAGGTATTATTTCCTGAAATCTGTATTTTCTGAATAGAAAAATCCGTAATAAGGAAATAAATACCCATCCCCAAAACAACCGCCAGACAGGCAAAAAGAAGAAGGATATGCCGCTTTCTGGGCTTATTATCTGCCACAAGTTTTAAATTTCTTTCCCCCATCTTTTTCTCCTATCTTTTACTTTTTCACGTTTATGTAACGGGATACTGACAGCACCAGTCCCATCTCTAATAGCATAAATACCAGCGAACTTCCTCCATAGCTTATGAATGGAAGCGGGATTCCTGTATTGGGAATCGTGTTTGTTGCAACTGCAATGTTGATAAATACCTGAATACCGATATGGGCAATGACTCCAACAACAATCATAGAACCGTAAAGATCTGGTGCATTCACGGCAATCACCATAAAGCGCCATATCAGCGCAAAAAACAGAGCTAGCACGCACAACGCACCGAAAAGTCCAAGTTCCTCGCAAATAACAGAGAAAATCATATCATTATTCGCTTCTGGAAGGAATCCAAGCTTTTGCATACTCTGCCCAAGCCCCTTTCCAAACAGGCCACCGGAACCAATCGCATATAATCCCTGTATGGTCTGATGTCCCTTTTCAGAAGCTGCTGGATCAAGCCACACTGTAATACGCTCCATACGATATCCCTGTGTGAGAAGAAGTCCTCCCGCTCCAGCCACTCCAATAAGACCAATAACAACGAAAGGCACCAACAGAGGTGTAGCCACAAAAATCATAATAAAAGAGATTGCAAGAAGAATAATACAGGTACTCAGATTCTCAATACCGACAATTACGATAATCGGTATTGCAAAAAGAAATGGAATAACCATCTTCTTCCATTGTCGCATTTCTCTTGATTTACTGCTGATATAAGCTGCCAGAAAAAGGATGATTCCAATTTTGGCAAGCTCAGAAGGCTGTAAACTAAATGGCCCAATCGAAATCCATCTCTGAGAACCATGGCTCGCTGCTCCAATCGCAAAAGTAAGAAGAAGCAATCCGATGACTCCGCCATAAATCACCCAGGCAAACCACCATTTTTTCTGCCAGATATGATAATCTCTCGTAGCAATAAATAACATGCCACAGATTCCCATAGCAGCAAAAAGTGCCTGCTTTTTCACCCAGTATGTCGTATCATTATACAGGAGACTTGCCTTATAGGAACTGGTGGAATATAAAATTACAAGACCAAATCCTACCAGGAAAAGCACCAGGAATAATATAGAATAATCCATGGCCTGTGGCCGTCTTTTTGGTTTCTTCCAGGATTTCTTCTGCACAGCATTCACCCCTTAAACTTTCGGACGATTTCTTTAAATACCTTGCCTCGAACTTCATAATTTTTGAACATGCCCCAGCTTGCACATGCCGGTGAAAGTAAAACAGCATCTCCCGGTCTTGCCTTCTCTTTTGCAATGTTCATTGCTTCCTCAAAAGTATCTGCAAAAATGACGTTATGGAAACCGTGATTCTTTGCCGTGTCTGCAATTGCCTGTGCCGTTGCACCCATAACAATAAGATAACGTACTTTACCATGGAATGCATCGATCCACTCATCATAAGTAGACTTCTTATCATATCCGCCGCCTAGTAAAATCGTAGGCTTTGTCATAGCTGAGATTCCCTTGATTGCCGCATCCGGGTTCGTTCCCTTAGAATCGTTATAATAATCTACACCATCTACCGTATCCACATATTCAATACGGTGCTCTACAGCAGTAAACTTCATAACAGCATCCCTGATCTGTTCTACAGGTACTCCCATATAATATGTTATGCCGATAGCTGCCAGAATATTTTCATGATTATGAGAACCGAGTAATTTTATCTCAGAAGTTGTACATACAGGAAGCTCCTTTCCATCTTCTTTAATGATAAAAGTATCTCCTCTTAATACAATTCCCTCATCAAGTTCTTCTAAACGACTGAACATGACAGGTCTCGCTGTTGCTTTTTTAGCCATCTCTCTCGTGATTGGATCATCATAATTTAATACGATAACCTGCTCTTTATTCTGCTTTTTAGAAATGGAGAACTTAGTATCTGCATATACTTCCATCGTACCATGTCGATCTAAATGGTCTGGAGTTACATTTAATACTGCACTTACTTCTGGCTGGAAATCAATCGTTGTCTCTAACTGGAAACTGCTGATTTCTGCTGCGATCACAGAATCTTCTGTTGTATCTAATGCGACGGAAGTAAATGGAATTCCGATGTTACCTACTACAAATACAGACTTATAGTATTCGCGTAAAATACTTCCCACTAATGCAGTAGTTGTTGTCTTTCCATTTGTTCCTGTAATAGCGGCAATCTTACCCTTTGCAAAATGCGCTGCAAGTTCAATCTCGCCCCACACTGGCTTCTTTCTGTCATAGAAAGCTTTTGCTACCGGTTTATGAATTGAAATTCCAGGGCTTAAAATCAGCATATCGTATTTATCTGCTAATTCCTCTTTAAATTCTCCTAACTCAAAAGAAATTTCCATTCCTTCTGGAAGCTTTGCAGCTACTGCCTCCTTATCAAGTTCTTCATTCCCATCGTATATTGCTGCTGCAATTCCTGCTTTTCCTAATAAAGCTGCTGCACCAATTCCACTGATTCCGGCTCCGGCAATCAGTATCTTTTCACTCTTTAAATCCATGTTAACCTCCAAGTTTCGTATCTTTAAATAAAAACTCCACAAATGTGGTTGATCTTTATATTTTAGTGTTTATATTTTATAATATTTCTCTTTAATTCTATAAGTATCTTTTTATAGCTCTAAACCATGTGTTTTAGAGCGTGTTTGAAAAATGCTTTCTGCAAGATGTGTGTTACAATTTGTGGAAGATTTTACCCGAATGAGGACGGCGTAGCGAGCTCGGGCTACGTCAACTGAATGAAGGCAAAATATACCGCAAATTGGGGCGTGCAGATTGCAGAAATGATTTTTCAAACACTCTCTAGTAAGCAAGCATACCAATCAGACATAAAACAGCCGTTACAATAGAAAAGATAGAAACTACCTTTGTCTCCGGCCATCCTGATAACTCAAAATGGTGGTGAATTGGTGCCATTTTGAAAATACGCTTCTTTGTCTTTTTATAGTATGTTACCTGAATGATAACAGAAAGTACCTCAATGAAGTAGATAAATGCAACGATTGGTATAAACAGAGGAATCTTTAACATATATGCTGCAGATACGACAAATCCACCTAATGCGAGAGAACCTGTATCTCCCATAAATACCTTGGCTGGATGTGTGTTAAAGCATAAGAATCCAAGTAAGGCACCAATTACCGCACAAATTACAGGATGGATTCCCGCGTTTGTTCCAACAGCGATCACTGTTAAAAATACTGCAATTAATGTGGTTACGCTTGCTGCGAGACCATCCAGACCATCTGTAAAGTTCGCACCATTAACTGTTCCAAGTACAACAACAAATAAAATTGGAATATATAAGATTCCAAGATGCCATTCCTTTCCTCCAGAAAATGGAATAATTACATCTGTTCCAAGTCCGGAATGATTCACCATGTAAAAGGCAAATACGGCTGTAATAACAATCTGTCCAAGCATCTTCTGTGCTGGTGTCAATCCAAGATTCCGCTTCATAACAACCTTGATATAGTCATCAAGAAAACCAATTAATCCAAATCCCAGTGTGACGAAAAGAATTGGGATAATCTTTTTGTAATCAGAAATATAGAACGCACTTCCGACTAAGATTCCCACTAAGAATAAGATTCCACCCATTGTTGGTGTTCCTGACTTTTTCAGATGAGATTCCGGTCCCTCTTCTCTGATAAACTGGCCAAATTTCAGCTTATGTAAGAAACTGATCAGCCCCGGCCCTAATATTAATGTAATAAAAAATGCAACTAATGCTGGTATTGCAATTGAATGATCCATAATCTAACCTCCATTTTATCTCTTTGTAATTTAAGACATTCTTACACAGTATAATCCTCTTTTCACAGATTATCAAGATATGGCAGGACATTTTGAAAAATTTCTGCCATAACCGGTGCTGCGATCACACCCCCATAGTAAGTTCCCTGCGGCTCGTCAATCAGTACAAGACCTAAAATTTGGGGATGATTCGCCGGTGCAAATCCAAGAAAAGAGGAAATATATTTGCCACTTCTTCTTGGAAGCTTCTCACTTGTTGCCGTCTTTCCTCCTACCCGGTATCCTTCCACCTGTCCGTTCTTTCCTGTTCCTTCTGCCACCACTGCTTCTAATACTTCCCTTAATGTCTGCGATGTTTCCTTTGAAACAGCTCCCGCCTTTTCTTTATATTCATACTCTGTAATCTCTTTTGTTACAGGATTTTTCTTCTCTAAAGCAAAATGCGGTGTTACAAGTCTTCCATCATTAATTCCTGCGCTGACCGCCCGCATAAGCTGTAGTGGTGTAATCTGTATCGACTGCCCAAAAGACATT
Organism: Anaerobutyricum hallii DSM 3353; assembly: GCF_000173975.1. Lineage (GTDB taxonomy): Bacteria > Bacillota > Clostridia > Lachnospirales > Lachnospiraceae > Anaerobutyricum > Anaerobutyricum hallii. Next base: position 41,627 of record NZ_ACEP01000105.1, on the reverse strand, counting down.
GTAGCCAGTTCTACTGCACCAATCTTATCAAGCTTATGCATAATGGAATTTGCCTCTCCTGGAAGATCCACTCCTGTTCTTTCGTAAAGTCCAAGCTTGTGGTAATAGCGAAGCATATCTTTTGCCCCGACCCTTGCCCCAATTTCCATGAAAACCGGGTTGCAGGAGTTCATAACTCCCTGCTTAAAAGTTTCTGAGCCATGTCCCTGTGTTTTATGACAGCGTATCTTTCTATCTTCTACGATTTTAAATCCCGGACAGAAAAAAGAATCCTGCAACGTTACTTTTCTTTCTTCTAAAGCGGCCGTTGCCGTGATAATCTTAAATGTGGAGCCCGGTTCATAGGAGTCACTGATCACAGGATTTCTCCACATATCATTTAGCTTATCATTCTGATTCTTTCCTTCGGCCTCATATGCTTTTGTCAAAACAAATGGCTCATTTAAATCATATTCTGGAAGGCTTACCAAAGCATAAATCTCTCCATTTTGCGGATTCATTAAAATAACAGAAACCCGTTTTGCTTTCTTAACCTTAAGAACTTTCTCGGCTGCCTGCTGTACATAACATTGCACATTATAGTCAACAGAAAGATACAGATCATTGCCATTTACCGGCTCCACCCGGGTTTCTGCCGCATTTTCAATCTCGATTCCCTGATAATCTGTAAGGGTCAAAATCTTTCCATCTGTTCCCTTCAGCACATCATCATAACGGGATTCTATTCCTAAAATTCCCTGATTATCTGCACCGGCAAACCCTAATACTTTTGATGCCAATGTTCCAAACGGATAGTATCTTTTATAATCTTCATCTACCTTTACTCCGTCAAGACCAGCTTCCCTTATCTCATCTGCCACACTCTTTGGCACATTACTCTTTATTTTTTCTCTCGAAGATACCTTTTCTACCTTCTTTTTTACTTCCTCTTCCGAAAGAGCAAGCTTTTGCGACAGTAGTTTTATTACCTTTTGTGATTCTTTTATCTGATAATAGATCACAGAAACGGAACAAACTGCCTGATTGTCTGCCAGCACAATACCATTTCTGTCATAGATTTTCCCTCTGGCAGCCTTGATCGTCCTCTCCCTCTGTTCGATATTTAATGCTTTTTTGCTTAATTCTTCGGAACGAAAAATCATAAGATAGCACAGTCTTCCTGCAAGCAGAGTAAATCCTAAAATAAATGCTCCAAATACAAGGGTATACTTCTCTTTTTGAAATGTATGAACCTTTATCGCTCTCACCCTGCAAAATGTTTTAATAGAAGTATACGCAGAAATTCTGGTCTTATTACTAACATGCCATCATGATTTTTCAAACACGCTCTAAATTCGCTGTTACTGATTCGCTGCATCCTTCGTATTCTTTTTACTTTTTGTCGTGCTGCTGCTTGTGTTCTTTTTATTTTTTGTCGTATTGCTGCTGGCTTCTGTTGTAGCACTGGTCGTATCGTCCTTCTGTTCAGTGCTGGCATTATCTGTATTAGATGTATCTGTTGTTTCCGGCTTTATGCCCAGCACATCCACGATTTCTTCCATGCAGGCTTTTTCTAACTCTACTGCCAGTCCGGCATTTGCCTGGAATGAAACATTTGGCTCATCAATCGTTACATAGATTAAGAGCTGCGGGCTTTCTACTGGGGTAAATCCAATAAAGGAAATATAATAATCCTTTTTATTTCTTGGAATTTTTTCGGCAGTACCCGTTTTACCACCAATACTATAGCCTTCAATCTGTGCTTTTGTTCCTGTTCCAGACTCCACTGTCTGCTGCATATAAGAACGGATTGTCGCTGAAGTTTCTTCGGAAATGGTCTTTCTTAACACTTCTTTCCCGATATCTTTTACTACAGCCCCATTATCACTCTGAATCTGCTTTACAATATGCGGACGATAATAATTGCCGCCATTAATAAGAGAACAAAATCCTGCTGCCATCTGCATCATCGTACAGTTAAAGTTCTGACCAAAAGCATTCGTTGCTAAAGTTACACTATTGGAATAATTCGATGCATTGTATACAAGACTCTTTGTATCTGTCTCACCTGGAAGGTCGATTCCAGTGCTTCGTCCAAATCCGAAAATATTCTGATATTTATAAAAAGTATCTGCGCCTTCTTTAAATCCAATGTTCATCATTGCTACATTACAAGATTTTGCCACCGCATCTTTTAATGTAATGTTTCCATGGACATGGGAACATCCGATGTTACGCTTTCCTACCATAAGAGAACCTGTACAAAAATAATTCTCATTGCCAGTAAGTGCTCCACTCTCAAGTCCTGTTGCCACGGTAAATGGCTTATAGGTAGATCCCGGTTCATTTGTATCACTTATAATGGAGTTTCTCCATAATTCATTAAACGCATCATAGATTGTTTTCTGGTCATCTGTTTTCTTTTTTGTGCTATCTTGGGAATCCTCAGAAGCATCTTCACTATCCGTAGTTTCCTCAGCCTGCTTCTGCTTTGTGTAAGCTTTCATCTTATCAATATCACTTTGAGAATAAAGAGATAAAAGACTTTTCTCATCCATCGGCTTATTCAGATTATATGGATAAGAACTTGTCATTCCGAGAATTTCTCCATTCTGCGGATTCATGACAAGAATATTCGTAACCTTACTTCCAATCTTATCATCAAAATCTTTTAACTTCTGCTCAATAATCTTCTGAATCTGCATATCAATCGTGCTGACAACAGAATTTCCATTCTTAGGTTCTTTTACAGACTGCTCCTGGTCAAGCTCCTCATTAAAATAATAGTATGCACGACCGTTCACTCCGTTTAACTGACTATTATAATATTGTTCGATTCCCCAGTTACCAACATTACCTGAAGATGTATACCCAAGAACACGGCAGGCAAGGGAATTATACGGATAAACTCTCTTATAGTCTTCCTCAAAAGAAACTCCCTTTACCATCTTGGCACTTTCTATCTTTGCTTTCTTTGCTTTTGAGACTCCTTTCATAGAAGCATCCGCTAAGTCTAAGAACTTCTGAAACTTCTCCACTTCGTCATATGTCATATTCTTTTTATATACTTCATAATAAGAGTATGGATTATCCTCAATCGTCTTCTTTAATTTACTCTTACTAAATCCAAAATACTCATGAAGCGCATTAATGGTCGCTTCTTCATATTTTTTATCTTGAAGCAAAATATTCTGCGGTTCCAGTATGAGTGTATAAATCTTCTCATTGGTAGCCAGGATATTTCCATTCCTGTCATAAATCTTGCCTCTCTCAAACGGCAGAATTGTACTGTCATGTTTTTGCTGACTTAGAACTGCTGTCTCATATTCTTTTCCCTTTGTTGCTGTCACATAGCATAATTTCACCACCAAAATCAAAAAGAGGAAGATGATACCTCCAAATACCAATATCAGCTTCCCTTTCATTGGGGTGGTAAGTCGTCTGTCTGCTTTTTTCTTCTTCGCCACTTTACTACCACCTGTTCTTTATCTGCTTTAATCTACACTTTCATATTGCCGGAAATAATCGTCAGAATCCCTCTGATACAAAAGGACATCGGAATCCTTCGGATAAATCATATGTAACTTCTTCTCGGCATAATCTTTAATCTGATCCAGATTGATTGATTTATCAATTTCAGCCTGAATCGCACTCTGTTTACTTTCTAAACTTGTCTTTTCAGTTTTAAGGTCAGAAATCTGTTTCTCCATCACATTAAGCTGTGCATTCGCATGAAGATAAAACATTGCTGCTGCAGAACATATGATTACCGCAATCAATGCTACCAGCGTATACTTCCAGTCAAATGCAAGAAACTTCGCCGCATTCTTCTGAATAGCTGCCGCTGCTTCTGAATCTGCTGCTTTATTCCCCGTTCTTCTTTGTTCGGGTCTTCTCACATTCTTCTTTGCAGGAACTGCCTTTGCTGTCTGCTTCCCTGCCATATCTGTTTCTAACTTTCTGACGTTGCTTCCATAAATGTATTCATAACGTTCTGATGTATTACGAAGTGCCATATTCTACCTCCAACACGATAAAATGTCTCTATCCTTCTGTGATTCTCCTCTCAAAAACACGAAGCTTTGCACTCTTAGACCGACTGTTCTCCTCAAGCTCTTCCTTACCAGGCACAATTGGTTTCCTTGTGATAACCTTTCCCTTTGATACTCTGCCACATACACAAACCGGAAATTCCGGCGGGCAAATACATGGCCGCTCACTGGTACGGAAAATATTCTTTACGATTCTGTCTTCTAAAGAATGGAATGTAATAATCGCGATTCTCCCCTCATCATTAAGAAGATCAATCATGTCCTCTAAATTATTCTTCAGCACATCAAGCTCATGATTTAACTCAATACGGATTGCCTGAAAAGTCTTCTTCGCAGGATGTCCTCCTGTAGCGCGCACCTTTTTAGGGATGGCTGCCTTGATAACCTCAATCAGCTGACCTGTTGTCTCAATCGGAGTCTTCTGTCTTGCCTGGACAATATGCTTTGCGATATTCTTTGCAAACTTGTCCTCCCCGTAATTACGGATAATATGATACAGCTCCATCTCGCTATAATCATTCACGATATCTTTCGCAGTCTTTGTCTGTCTCTGATCCATACGCATATCAAGAGGTACATCTTCCCGGTAAGTAAAGCCTCTCTCAGCATTATCAAGCTGATAAGAGGATACTCCTAAATCAAGCAGGATTCCATCTACCTTGGGGATTCCCAAATCTCTCAGTACTTCCTTCATCTGTGCATAATTGCTTCTTACAATCGTTACTTTATCCTTATACGGTTTCAGACGCTTTGTCGCAGCTTCGATTGCTTCGCCATCCTGATCGATACCAATAAGCCTTCCGTCCTCTCCTAATCGTTTCACAATTTCAGAAGAATGACCTGCACCTCCTAAAGTGCCATCTACATAAATTCCGTTCGGTTTAATTGCCAGAGACTCAATTACTTCCTCCAGCATAATCGATTTATGAACAAATTCCATTTTTACCTCCGTGTTCCATTTAAATTTTATTTTATATCAATAAGCCATCTAATGCAATATAAACCTGCTGTTATTTTCAATGTTTTATCTGCAAATTTCCAGAGCGTGTTTTTCAAACACGCTCTAAAGAAAAAGAACGATTGTCCACAAAAAACAACCGTTCCCCTTTTTCTGTTATTTCATCCTATAACAAATCTTTTTATTATAGATTTATTGTTCTTTTATTATAAAATTTCTCTCTGGTTTGACTCTAAACCATTACGAACTCACCTGTTACTGATTTGTTGCTCGCCACCTGCAGATGTGGAGTCATCTCACATCTGATATACATTATCTCATAAAATCCGTATAAACCGGCAATACAATCTCCGGCTTATCGTACATTACGATTTCCCCATCATGCATCCAGATAATCTGATCACATAAATCCTCTAAAGTAGACATACTGTGCGATACGATAACTACGGTACGGTCTCTCTTAGAAATGAGCTCTTTCATCTTGTTGTAGCTCTTCTTCTTAAACTTCTGGTCACCTACACTAAGTACCTCATCAATGAGCATAATCTCTGTCTCAAGAATCGCTGTGATAGAGAATGCAAGCTTAGAATACATACCACTAGAATATGTCTTTACCGGCATATCAATGAAGTTACCGATTCCGGCAAATTCAATAATCTCCGGCATCTTCTCAATAATAAACTCTCTTGAGAATCCAAGGAGCATACCAGATAAAATGATATTCTCTCTTCCGGAAAGTTCATTCTTAAATCCTACACCGATAGAAAGTAATGAAATCGTATGTCCATGAAGATCAATCTCTCCACTATCCGCAGAGAAAATTCCTGCGATTGCACGAAGCATCGTAGACTTTCCACTTCCGTTCTTTCCGGTAATTCCAAGAATCTGCCCTTCCGGAACCTCAAAAGATACATTCCTTACTGCGTGGAAAACTTCCTGTTCTACCTTTTTTAATTTGAAAAAGTTCTGTTTAATCGAGCCTGTTTTTAAACTTTTATAATCAATGCAGACATTCCTTACACTGATTGCACTGTTTTTATTCTCTTCCATTAAATCACCTTTACATAGCTGTTTTCGTTCTTATAAATCTTACGAACTCCTAATGCAGCAACAATAATACCTATGATAAACCATATGATAAGCCACTTTACATCTGGTGCCTGCCCGTATAAAATACACTTTCTGAGACTGCTCAAAACAAGAGCCATCGGATTCCCTTTCATAAGAATCCCTGTGTACTGTGCCGGAAGTCTCTTCTCAATATTATAGAAAATACCTGTCATATAGAATACCATACGAAGAACAATGTTCGTTACGTTCGCTAAATCCTGAATAAATACACCATAATGCATCAAATGAGTCATACATGCAAATGTAACAACAAAGAGTACAATAAATGATGGGATAACATATAAAATATTCAGCGTGATCGGTATTCTAAAGTAAATAATCATAATGACGATAATACCAAAAGAAAACAACATCTTATATCCATTAAAAAACATCTTAGATATGAGCAAAATAAATTTTGGTATATATACCTTAGTTACAATAGACTTATTATTCTTTAAAAGCTTTACACTCTGTGTCAGACATCGGTTAAAAAAATCCCAGGCAGTAATACCGATAAAAATAAATGCCGGGAAATACTGTTCTCTTGCTTCAAACACAACACCAAAAATAAATGCATAAATCAGCATGAAACAGAATGGCTCTAATACCCACCATATCCAGTTCAGATAAGAGTTGGCAACTTCTGACTTCAGCTCTGACTTTGCAGAATAAATGGCGTAGCGATAGTGACTTGTTAAATCTCTCCAAAATCGCTTCATAACATCCTCCAGCCAATTTGGAACTATCCAAAATCATTGTAGTCTCGCAACATATATATTGCCAATGCATTCTGAATAGTTACTATATTTTTTGTAAAAACCTATGGAATTATAGCATAAACAGGCGACTTTAGCAAGCCTTACCCTTTTTATGCCTGATGCGCCCTAAAATCATGCCCAAAAGTCCTCCGGCAAAAATACAGATACATACTACCTGGGTCACAGCAATTCCTGTGTGTCCAATGATAAGCTGGTCAACCCGGAGTCCCTCAATAAAGAATCGGCCTGCCCCATATCCCATCAGATAAATACACAATAGCTCTCCATCAAACTTCTTATGTTTTCGATACAGGAAAATGCACAATAATATGAGAAGATTCCACAATCCCTCATAAAGGAATGTCGGGTGCACCTGAATATACGAAAGCTTCTCTCCATTTACTGTCAACGTCACAAGATGATCAAGAATTCCTGATGTCTTTAGTTCAGATACTCTTCCATACTGTTCAAAATACTTTAATGGAATCTGCATGGCAAGTGGGCCATTCGTATAGCCTCCAAAAGCTTCTCTGTTAAAGAAGTTCCCCCATCGTCCCATAATCTGACCCAGCAGAAGTCCCATTGTCATTGTATCAAGCATTAAAAGTGCACTCTGCTTTCTTACCTTTGCAAAAATTAACAGAACGATAATTGCCATTGTCACACCTCCGACAATGCCAAGCCCTCCATGTCTTAAATTAAAAATCTCGAGGATGTTATCCTTATATGCATCCCATGAAAATACAACGTAGTAAATTCTTGCACCAATAATCGCCGGAATCATCATCCACAGCAGATAATCCATATAAATCTCTGGATTCTGCCCAGTTCGCTTTGCCTCCTGCTGTGCAACCACCAGCCCTGCTAAAAAACCGCAGGCAATGATAATCCCGTAAAACATAATCTGAAAGTTTCCGATGGAAATGTATCTTCCTACATGGGAAAGGACAATTCCTAAATGCGGAAACCGAATGTCTGTATACTGCATAAAGTCCTCCTGTTTGATAATGTCTTTTTATTATATCCCTCGGAGGGGGAAATTTCAATCTAATTAAATGAAGGTTGAAAAACAGACGCTCATGAAGCAAGCCTATCCCCTATATTTGCGACTTTAGTCGCGGCGGTTTAAATGCTCGCTCTACTCGCTCGCATCTAAACCTTGCTCCGAGGCCACAAATATAGGGGATAGGCTTGCTTCACGAGCTGTCTTTGGCTGAATTTGGTTTGGATTAATATTTTGTATGATCGGTCTTATGTGGATTCATTTAAAACGAAAAAGAATTAATTTACTTGAATCAAATAAGAGTTATAGAAATTTTATAACTTTTCCGTGTTACCTCTAATTAAAAAATCTCGCTTTACTGCAGGTATATCGAAGCAAATAGAAGCTATCATCTTCTGTCCTCAAATCTCCTCCCACTGTTTCATTCATCTTACTGCCATAGCACAGAAACCATTGAAGCCAATAAGCCATATTTGTGGTCTCGGAGCGAGTATTCAGCACGCCGCGACTAAAATCACAAATATGGCTTATTGGCTTCAATGGTTTCGTCTGTTTTACTACTAAACCAAATTATACATTAAATTTAAACAGAACCACATCTCCGTCCTGCATGACGTATTCTTTTCCCTCAGAGCGTACAAGTCCCTTATCTCTTGCGGCAGTCATGCTTCCGTTTGCGATTAAGTCCTCGTAGCTGATAACATCAGCTTTGATAAAGCCTCGTTCGAAGTCAGAGTGAATCTTTCCGGCAGCTTGTGGAGCCTTTGTTCCACGGGTGATTGTCCATGCTTTAGACTCGATTGGACCTGCTGTAAGATAAGAGATAAGTCCGAGTAAGGAATAGCTTGCCTTGATAAGTTTTTCAAGACCGGATTCTTTTAATCCTAAGTCCTCTAAGAACATTGCCTTTTCATCATCATCAAGTTCAGCGATTTCCTGCTCAATCTGCGCGCATACAACAAATACTTCTGCTTCGCAACTCTTTGCATATTCTCTTACTTTCTGTACATAATCATTTTCTGCACCGTCATCTGCTAAGTCATCTTCGGAAACGTTAGCGGCAAAAATAACTGGCTTTGCAGTAAGAAGATTACATTCGTTTAATAATGCCTGCTCATCCTCATCTTCTGTTACGAAAGTTTTAGCAAGCTGTCCATCTTCAAGATGTGCTTTTACTTTCTTTAAGAATTCTACTTCTGCAGCAATCTTTTTATCATTGTGTGCTGCGCGGGCAGATTTGGAAATACGGCGGTCTAATACTTCGATATCAGAGAAAATAAGCTCAAAGTTAATTGTCTCAATATCACGAAGTGGATCAACACTTCCGTCAACATGGATTACATTGGTATCCTCAAAACAGCGTACAACGTGAACGATAGCGTCTACTTCACGGATATTGGCAAGGAACTGGTTACCAAGTCCCTCTCCTTTGGACGCACCTTTTACAAGACCTGCAATATCAACAAATTCGATAGTAGCCGGAACAATCTTTGCAGAATCATACATATCTGACAGCACCTTAAGACGCTGATCTGGAACGGCAACAATACCGATGTTAGGGTCTATAGTACAGAATGGATAATTGGCTGACTCTGCTCCTGCCTTTGTCAAAGAGTTAAATAATGTACTCTTTCCGACATTAGGAAGGCCAACGATACCTAATTTCATAAAAAATTCCTCCTGTGGTATTTAAGTTCATAATTTCAATCTAATATTTTAGCATAGAACCTAAAAAAAAAACAGGGGGTTCTGGGTTAATTTATTAGCTAGGTAGACGAAAATGGAAAGATAATGACTTGCTATTTGTGACTTTAGTCGCTGCAGGTTGAATGTTCGCTTGCCCGCTCGCATCCAACCTTTGCTCCGAGGCCACAAATAGCAAGTCATTATCTTTCCATTTTCTGTCTTTGGCTAGCCAAGATGAATTAAACCCAGAATCTTGAAAGGATTTGGGGATGAATGCCGTGAGCAGAAATGATTTTAATGCATCTCATCTTAATTCAACAATTCAACTAACTCCAGCCAAAGACAGCCCACTTCTTTCTTCGAGGGCGTCTGTTACTTAACGAATTAAAATCTTGCCCTTAAAACCAGCACCTTTCACCTGTTGTTTTACTTTTTTGTTTTTTACATATATTTTGCAGGTTTTTGGAATACTTTTTAAATTGCATTTTTTTAAGCTTGTTGCATTGATGTATACTTTTTTCAGATAACAATTTTTCTTTCCACCGAAAGTTCCACGTATCGTCTGGATTTTTTTTGGAAGCTTAACAGTTGTTAATTTTTTGCATTTGTTAAATATAGCGTAGTCTAATTCTTTGATGGAATTGCTGAAACGAATAGATTGAAGATTCTTCATGTCACCAAATGCTTCATCTCCGATTTTTTTTACGGAATCTGGAAGATAAATGCTTTTAATATTGTCGTTCTTATAAAAAGCACCATCATCAATTACTTTTACAGATTTTTTTACTTTATAGTTTGCCTTTGTGCTTGCAACACTGTAAAGTGTTTTACCATTTTTAGAATAGATATCGTTGTTGATTACCTTTAAATAAGGATTGGAAGAAGAAATCGTAATCTTTACTTTTGGACATTTTCTTACTGTAGGCCAGTATTTTACTTTTTTCGGGATGTAAAGACTTTGAAGCTGTGGGCAGTCATAGAATTCTGTTCCAGATACACCAGCTGGTTCTTCAAACACAATTTTTTTCAGCTTCTGGTAATGACAGGCTGGTTCAGAAACACGAACACCTTTTGCGATAGTAATCTTCTCTAATACTGCCTGATAAGAACCTGCTGCCGGTTTATAAGAGCGATTTGTTTCCTCTTTCCAATCCTGATCCCAGTCATCCCAGCTAAAGAAAGTTACTTTATAAGTATCTCCCTGATACTTTACCTTATTTGGAATGCGGACTTCGCTTTTTCCTTTTTTCACATTCAGGCTTGCCTCACATTCTCCTGTAATTCTGTTTATCTCGTAGTTAACTCCGTTGATTTCTACCCATTTTGATTTTGCTTCTACCTTTGAAAAAGGGAGGGCTGATACAGCAAGTACTGCTGATAACATCAGGGCAGATAATGTTTTAAATTGTTTTCTCATTATAACATTCCTCCTGTAGATATATTAAAACCCCACCATTATAGCACAGTTTTCTATTTAATTCACTAGGAAAACTACAGACGAAGCCATTGCCCCCAATAAGGCATATTTGTGATTTTAGTCGCGGCGGTTTGAATGTTCGCTCATGCGCTCGCATCCAAACCTTGCTCCGAGACCACAAATATGCCTTATTGGGGGCAATGGCTTCGTCTGTAGTTTGCTTAATGAATTAAATAGCAATCAATCCCTTGTGATTAGAACTAAGAGATAGCCTTTTTTGACGCGAAGTGTTGCTTCTTTCGCCATAATCTCATTGCTTACCCCCACGCTTTCTTTGTTGTACAGTGTGCCATTTTTCAGTGAGTAGGAGAATCCTTCTTCGTCTATTCCTGTTACTTCTGGGGAAAAAGCAATTATGGAGAAGTATTCTTTTCCAGGATTTTGTGGATTTTTGATATCGGAACGGAGATATTTTCGTTCTTCGGGGCCGTGAAGCATTTCGATTTCATTGTGTGCATCAACAATTTTGGCTTCGATTCCATTATCTTTCAGGAATGCGAGCAGGCTGATATTTGCTAATGCATGGTCATATCTCGTTCCGGTTGCGCCGAGAATTGTTACTTTCTGAGGTTTTAAATCTACTGCGTATTTTACTGCAAGATGGGTGTCTGTGTAATCTTTTCTTGTTGGGAATTCACGAAGAGGGATACCTTTTTTTCTATATTCTTCAAGAAGTTCCTTATTTTTAAGGCTGTCGAAATCACCGAGAATGTCGGTTGGTTCTATGCCGATTTCTTTACAGTGTGCCAGTCCGGAATCGGCAGCGATGATTCGGTCATATTTTTTATCTTTTATATATTCTTTACTAAAGTTTATATCAATACTTCCCCCACTGACGATTAATAATGTCTTTCCGTTTTGCATGGTATATTTCATTCCCTTCTGATATTATATTTCACTTTTTATATCTAACTGCATCTAATCAAAGCAATCTATCTTATTTGTTCTTCTAATCTTTTGGCAATTCATCTCCCACCTTAGAGGTCGGAGTCTTCTTGCTGTAAGAGGATAAATAACTTACTTTCTCAAAAGATTTTTCTACCATGAAGAAAAACAAGTTTCATCAGTCATTACCATTTCTTTTGCTGTGCTAATTCTTCATAAAACATACAGTAATCATCATAGCGGAGTTTGCTGATTTTACCTTCTTCTAAGGCTTTTTTTACTTCACATCCTGGTTCATGGATATGACAGCATCCATTAAAGCGGCAGGTATTTTCGTAAGGTTCAAATTCTGGGAAATAATATTTCAGGTCTTCTTTTTCGATATTTTCGAGAAAGAGGGAGCTAAATCCTGGTGTGTCCATCAAGTAGGTATCCTCTCCAATGTGAATTAATTCGGAATGTCTTGTTGTGTGTTTTCCCCGCTTGATTTTTTCACTGACTGCACCGGTTTCCATCTGTTTTTCTTTACTAATACAGTTTAAAGTAGAAGATTTCCCGACACCAGACGGACCTGCCATAATTGTTGTCCTGCCACGAAGGAGTTCTTCTATCTGTGTAATCCCTTCTCCTGTTGCTGCTGCCTGGAAAATCACCTGACATCCACTGTTTTCATAATCTTTTTCAAGCTGTTGCATTTGCTCTGTTGTTGCTAAGTCTGTCTTATTAAAGCAGATAATTACCGGTATTTCCTGCTGTTCCATTGTGATCAGAAATCGATTCAGCAAGTGAAAGTTAGGTTCGGGTTCATGAACTGCAAATATAACAAGCGCCTGGTCTACATTTGCTGCCATCGGACGGATGAGCTGATTTTTTCTTTTGTGAATCTTCACTAGATTTCCTGTTTTTTCTTCTTCTGATAAAATATCAATATCCACAACGTCTCCGACATTCGGTTTCATTTTCTTGTTACGAAAGATTCCTCTGGCACGACACTCATACAGTCCGCTGCCCTCTACATATACATAGTAAAATCCTCCGATTCCTTTCATTATTTTTCCTGTCATTCTTTCCTCCGTAAAAGTAGTACATATTGAAACAAAAGCGTCGGCAGTAACAGCCAATCAGCCGTTACTGCGACGCTCTCCCTTAATCTGAAATAGCATTTAAACTTACATCGTAAGTATTATACTCTTTTCCATCAATATACATAATCACGCTTCCTGAGCCTTCTCTGTCGCCCTCAAATGTAACATTTAAAGGAAAATCATCATTGCTTACACTGCTCTTTGAATAAATCGTGCTTTCCCAGGAGTCCTGTTTGAGCACAAGTTTTACACTTCCGTTTGCTCCGTCATCAAATGGCTGTTCATCAATTGTCACGCTGCCTTCGTAGCGGTAACTTTCCTGCTCACCAAGACTGAGCACAATCGGTACTTTAGTACCTTTGTCTACAGATGTTCCTGACTCGATTCCCTGGGAAATGACATCGCCTTCGCCAACTTCACCACTGTAATCGTAGCTGACAGAACCAAGCTTTAATCCCACTCTGTTTAGCTCTCTTTCGGCAACACTCTGAGAAACTCCAATTAAGGATGGCACTGTTGTCTTGCTCACGCCTTTGCTGATAGTAATTGTTACTGCAAATCCTGTGTTTACGATACTTCCGCCTTTTGGACTCTGCTTAATCACATAGCCTTCTTTGACCGTATCGCTATTAGCATATGCTTTCTTCACCTTAAGGCCAAGCTTCTTTAACTCCTGCTCTGCTTTCTTTTCTGTATAATTCACCAAAGCCGGTACTTCCACCTTTTCTGCTGCAGTAGTGGAAGATTCCTTTTTGCCAAGCGTAAGCTTCACTTTCGTTCCAACGGCGAGAGATTCTCCTTTTTTATACTGCTGCTTCACAACAATAAGATCGCTGTCATCGCTGCTGCTTCCCTTTTCATATGCAAAGTCTGCCTTCAAACCAATTGCCTTCATCTCATCCTCTGCTGCATTCTTCGTCAGATCAAGTAATTTTGGCATCTTAACATATTCTGTCTTTTTCTCTTCCGTTGTCGTTGCTTTTGTTCTGTCCTGCGTTGTCTGTTCTGTACTCTGCTGTGTTGTTCCAGAAGATGGCTGGAATAAATGCAATGAATTTCCTATAAAATAAAATACAACACAGGCAACTAAAACACCAAACAGAACCGTAATTAAAAGAATCATCTTTTCGAGCTTTGGATTCATTTCTTTATCGTCTTTATAATCCTCATCCTCTTCATTTTCTTCATTAATTCGTATTCTGTCTTTTGTGTTATCCTCTTTTCTTCGGTTGCCAGACTTATTTAATGACTTTCTTATCTTTGTAATATCCTCTTTATTTCTCTGAATTGTTGGAGAATCATCTACGAGCGGATTCACATACACATAACTTCCATCTGGAGAAAGAAATACTTTCTGTAAATCAAGAATCAGTTCTGCCGCACTCTGATAACGCTGTTCTGGCTGTTTCATCGTACATTTTAAGATAATCTTTTCAAGACTTGCCGGAATATCCGGGAAATAACATCTTGGTGGTGTAATTTCATCTCTTAAATGCATGAGTGCGATTGCTACTGTATTCTCTCCATCAAACGGAACCTTTCCAGTTGCCATCTCATAAATAGTAATTCCCAGAGAATAAATATCGCTTCTTTCGTCTGCGTAGCCGCCCCTTGCCTGCTCCGGCGAAAGGTAGCGCACAGATCCCATCGCACTGGAAGAAATCGTATCATCCCCAGTTGCTGCTCTGGCAATTCCAAAATCTGTCACTTTTATCGTACCACTATCTGATACCAAAATATTCTGCGGCTTAATATCTCTGTGAATAATGTGATGTTCATGCGCTGCCTGCAATCCGCTTGCAATCTGAATTGCAAAGTCTACAGTCTCTCTGGCACTGAGTCTTCCGTAACGTCTGATATATCGTTTGAGAGTCATGCCTTCTGCAAGTTCCATTACGATATAATGTACACCCTCTTCATTTCCCGCATCATAAATATTTACGATATTCGGGTGTGTTAATCCTGCGGTTGACTGTGCTTCTACTGTAAACTTTCTTACAAAGCTCTCATTATCACAATATTCCCGGCGCAGAACCTTTATTGCTACATAACGGTTTAACTTATGGCATCTGGCTTTATATACATCTGCCATTCCTCCTGAGCCAATATGCTCGAGTATCTCATATCTTCCACCTAAAAAAGTACCCTTTTGCAGCAATATCTTCACCTCCCATTTCTATTCTGGGCGATGACAACTGCGATATTATCAAGGCCGCCATAAAACAAAGCTTCTTCTATACATTTTTCTGCCAGTTCTTCCTCTGTTCCTTCCCCTGATAAAATCTCTTCCAGTTTTTCATCGTCTACCATGTTAGACAAACCGTCGGAGCAGAGCAAAATCCGGCTATTCTCCTTCATATCTACGATAAAGAAATCCGGCTGGACATCTTCTGCCACTCCCACGGCCTTTGTAATAATATTCTTTTGTGGATGATTCCGGCTTTCTGCCCGGTCAAGTTCTCCTGCCCGTACCAGTTCTTCTACAAGAGAATGATCCATCGTCACCTGATGAATCTTTTCATCAAAATAGTACAGACGGCTATCCCCTATATTCATAATATATGCTGTCCCATCTACTACGGTTGCCGCAACAAATGTTGTTCCCATTCCAGAATACTGTTCTTCTTTACAAGACAGCGTATACACTTCCTCATTCACTTCATTGAGAAGCCGTTCCATAACAAGGAAAGGAAGCTCTTTTGTCTCTTTCCTTGCCAGCTCCACAAATCGGTTTACTGCATAGGATGACGCTTTATCTCCAGCTTTATGTCCACCCATTCCGTCCGCTACAATATAGAGGTTCGGAAAGCATCCTACCGGCTCATCGGAAAAAAACAAATAGTCCTGATTTACTTTTCGCTTTCTTCCGATGTCCGTCATGCCGAAAGATTTCATTCGTCCCCACTCCTTTCTTTATAGCTCTTTCTTAACTGTCCGCAGGCTGCCTGGATATCTCTTCCCATCTCCCGGCGCACAGTTACCTGAATATGTTGTCTCTCCAATATATGTTTAAATGCTGCTACATTATTCTGCGTTGACTGCTCAAAATCTCTTTCCTTAATCGGGTTAACCGGAATCAGATTAATATGACAGTTCATTCCTTTTACTCTGGAAATGAGTTCCTGTGCGTGTTCCTTTTTATCATTAACCCCTTTTACGAGGCTGTATTCAAATGTAATTCTTCTTCCAGTTGTTCTGGTATAATATCTGGCAGCTTCCATCAATTCATCCATCGAATATTTATTGGCGATTGGCATAAGCTCTCTTCGCATCGTATCATTCGGTGAATGTAAGGAAATTGCCAATGTTACCTGTGGATTTCTGTCTGCAAATTCATAAATCTTTGGCACAATTCCACAAGTAGATACGGTAATATTTCTGTGACTGATATTTAAGCCATCTGGCGAACAAAGTAATTCAATCATCCGGCATAAAGACTCAAAGTTATCAAAAGGTTCTCCTGTTCCCATAACAACCAGATGGGAAACTCTCTCTCCTGTTGCCTTCTGAATCGCATAAATCTGATCAAGCATTTCGGATGGATACAGATTTCTTGAAAGTCCCAGCAAGGTAGATGCACAAAACCGGCAGCCCATCCGGCAGCCCGCCTGTGAAGAAATACAGACAGAATTACCATGCTTATACTTCATAAGTACGCTCTCTACCATGTTACCATCGTGGAGCGAAAATAAAAACTTCTGTGTGCCGTCTATCTTCGACTCGTAATGTTCTACTTCTTCTACTCCATAGAATGGATGCTCTTTTAAAAGCTTTTCAATACATTTGGCTGGAACATTCTTCATCTCTTCCGGACTTCTTACGAGTTTTTGATGAAGCCATCCATAAATCTGCTTTGCCCGGAACTTTTTCTCACCAAGTTCCATGACACAATCGGTCAGTTCCTCTAATGTCATGGACTTTAAATCCATACTAGAATCCATACTACTTCGCCTCCGGTCTTTTAAATTTAGAAATAAAGAAGCCGTCGCAGGTATCTTCTCCCGGTATGAGCTGTAAATATCCCTGACTTCCTGTTCGGTTTTTAAGATTCTGTGGCAGATACTCCTCGATAGATACCAGATGTAATGGTGTATTTTCCTCAATCCACTTTATGTTCTCTGCATTCTCCCCTTTATTCAAAGTACAGGTAGAAAATATCATCTGGCCGCCCGGCTTTACATACTTCCATACGACAGAAAGTATCTGCCTTTGCAAAGCGGCAAGTTCGCCAAGCTGTTCCTCTGTCATCTGGTATTTAATATCGTTCTTTCTGCCCATAATGCCAAGTCCGCTGCAAGGCAGGTCTGCAAGAAGCACATCTACACTTTCTAACAGACTTTCATCTTCCTCTAACGCATCCCATTGCTGCACCTCTACATTCTCGTAGTGCATCCGGTCTTTATTCTCCTCAATGAGTTCTGTTTTATATTCTGTCAAATCTCTGGAAAGGACCTTTCCTGCTCCCTTTAATCTGTCCGCCGCATGGAATGTCTTTCCACCCGGCGCTGCACAGACATCAAGAACAAAATCGCCCTCATTTATATCTGCGATTGCTACTGCAAGCTGGGAACTCTCATCCTGTACAGCAAACTTTCCCTGGCGGAAAGCGGCAATCTTTCCAAGATAATTGAGATTAGAAATGGTAAAGGCATACGGGAGATAATTCCCTTTTTCTACTTTTACTCCTGCCTCTTCCAATTCTTTTTCCAGTTCTTCCGGTGTTGTCTTGCTTAAATTGGTACGGATTGTGAGCGGTCTTGCCTCCAGGAAAGAAGCAAAAATCTTCTCTGCACTTTCCTTCCCATACTGTTCTATGATGAGCTTACTCAGCCATTCGGGTACGGAATAGATAATACTTACATACTTTACATCGTCTTTTTTATCTGGAACCGGAAGGTTTTCCTTTTCTCTTACAAGAGTGCGGAGCACTCCATTTACAAAGCCGCTCAGTCTGCCAAATCCTCTTTTCTTTGCAAGAGATACCGCCTCCGAACAGGCTGCCGCATCTCTTACATCCATAAAGAGAATCTGATAAGCTCCCATTCGCAGAAGAGAACGGATGAGTGGCTTACATTTCTTCATCGGTGTTTTTGAATAGTGGTCTAGAATATAATCGAGATAAATCTTTCTCTCGGTCACTCCCTCACAAAGTCTGGTATAAAAAGCCCTGTCTGCCTTTTTTTCAAACTGGTTCCGCATCAGTGTCTCCCCGATTGCGATGTGGGAAAGCTTTTTATTTCTTTCAATATCAATCAGCGTATCAAGAGCCTCTGCCCTCATATCTGTCCGCTTCTCCATCTGCATTTCCTTTCTTCGTGTCTGTTTTGTTCTGCTACAATTCATGCAATAAATGCAACCTACTAGATATATTATAACTCAATATTACAAAATAATTTTTAATATTGTATTAAGCATTCTCTCCCAGAAGAGTACCTTCCTCTACCTTATGTCCAAGAAGAAAAGCTTTAACCGGCATTCTCTTTTTACCCTGAATCTGTACTTCATTGATTTTAAGAAGTCCCTCTCCTGTCTGTACATAAATAGCATCGGAAGTCACTTTTGCAACAGCTCCCGGCTGTGCGCTTCCATTTTCCTTCTCCACATCAGCATCCCAGATTTTCAAAGTTTTATCGTGGAAAGCGGTATAGGCACTTGGCCAGGAGTTAAGCCCGCGGATCAGACGTTCAATTGAAGCGGCATCTTTATTCCAGTCAATCTTACCTAAATCTTTTGTAAGCATCTTTGCATAGCAGCTCTCCTCATCATTTTGCCGAGTGCGTACTGCAGTTCCTGCTTCTAACTTATCAAGTACTTCTAATAATAACGGGCCGCCTGCCGCTGCTAACTTATCATGAAGTGACTCTCCTGTTTCTTTTGTATCAATCGGTACAACAACTTTGTCAATCATATCTCCGGTATCAAGCCCTTTTTCCATGTACATGATTGTTACACCCGTTTCTTTTTCCCCATCAATGATGGACCACTGAATCGGGGCAGCTCCACGGTACTTTGGAAGTAAGGAAGCATGTACGTTAATACATCCATACTTTGGCATATTTAAAATGCTTTCTGGGAGAATCTGTCCAAAAGCAGCTACAACGATAACTTCAGGATTGAGTCCGCGAAGAATCTCGATAAATTCTTCTTCTCCTACCTTTACTGGCTGATAAACAGGAATGTCATACTCTAAAGCCTTCTCTTTTACCGGAGTAAATGCCATCGCCTTACCGCGACCTTTTCTCTTATCCGGCTGTGTTACTACACCGACAACTTCATGGTTCTCTATAAGAGCTGCTAACGTAGGGACCGCAAAGTCCGGTGTTCCCATAAATACTACTCGCATTCTTCTTCCTCCACATCATGATATGGCTCATTCGCTCTCTCGCCGTAAAGCACACCGTCAAGATGGTCTATCTCATGTTGTAATGCTCTTGCACGAAGTCCCTCTCCCTCGATAATTACTGGATTTAACTCCATATCAAAAGACTTCACTTTTACATAATCAGCTCTTGTTACGCTGGCACATTTACCCGGAATGCTTAAGCATCCTTCCTCATCTGTCTGCTCACCAGCTGTTTCAATGATTTCTGGATTGATAAGGATGATAGGATCTTCGTCCATAACGTCAATGACACAGATTCTTCTTAAAATTCCTACCTGTGGTGCTGCAAGACCAACACCTCTTGCCTCATACATAGTATCAAACATATCCTCAATCAACGTCTCAATGGATGGTGTGATTTTCTGTACTGGTTTACATACTTTATTTAAACATGGGTCGCCAATAAAGCGGATTTTACGAATTGCCATTTCTTTTCCTCCTGGTATTCCTTTATCTTTCTTATTTTATCTTTTATTCTATCTTTTTATAATGGTTATACAAAAAGCTGTATCTTTAATTATAACATTGCAAACGCCTGCCGTAAAGTCACTTAGAGCGTGTTTGAAAAATGCTTTCTAGTAATGCGACAGTGGGTCAAAATCAAACTGAATCGTTATTCCTGCAAACATTGGATGCTTCTCTAAAACAGGCTCTAATCTTCTTTTTAAATCCAGTAATGTCTCTTTATCTTTATGTTTTAAGTAAAGCACCTGTCTATACACATCTTTTAACTTGGAAAGGCTTGCCTGTCCTGGTGCTAAAATCTGTACGGGTACTTCCTGTCCTACCTGGCTTTGCTCAATCATTTTCTCAATGCGGAGTCTCGCAACGACGGACTGTGATTCATCTCCTGACTGTACCAGGATTACAAGCATGTGTGCACACGGTGGGTATCCCATTAACTGACGGTAAGTGTACTCTTCCTTAAAAAAGTTCTCATACGAATGCTCCGCTGCTGTTGTAATTGAATAATGCTCCGGCGAATAGGTCTGGATGATAACATCCCCTCTTTTGTCTCCTCTTCCTGCCCTTCCTGCTGCCTGACAGAGAAGCTGAAATGTTTTCTCTCCACTTCGGAAATCCTGTTCATGAAGGGATAAATCTGCCGCTAGAATCCCTACCAGCGTTACATTAGCATAATCATGCCCCTTTACGATCATCTGTGTTCCTAAAAGAATATCTGCCTCACCCTTAGAAAATGCGGCAAGCATCTCCTCATGGGCATGCTTTCTTCTTGTCGTATCCATATCCATACGGAGCACTCTGGCTGTCGGAAACTCTGCATGGAGTGCCGCCTCTACCTTTTCTGTTCCAAGACCAAATGTGGCTACATGTGAGCTTTTGCAAATCGGACACTGCTTTATAAAAGTTTCTTCATAACCACAGTAATGGCAGCGTAGCTTTCCATTCCTATGGTAAGTAAGTGTCACATCACAGTGTGGGCACTTGATAACCTGTCCACAGGCACGACAGGAAACAAATCCTGCAAAACCACGCCGATTTAAAAATAGCATAATCTGTTCCTTTTTTGCCAGACGTTCTTCTATTTTTTTGTGTAATTCCCCGCTGAAAATCGAGCGGTTTCCTTTTTTAAATTCTTCTCTCAGGTCAATAATCTGCGTAGTTGGAAGCATCGCATTTCCCGCTCGCTTTTTCAGGGTCCACAGTTTATATTCTCCACTTAATGCTCTCGCATACGCTTCTACTGACGGGGTGGCTGAACCTAAGACAACACTTGCCCCGCAAAGACCTGCCCGGTAAACTGCCGTCTCTCTTGCATGATATTTCGGAGAAGTATCACTCTTATACGCTCCGTCATGTTCCTCGTCAATGATAATCAGTCCAAGTCTCTCCGTCGGAGCAAACAGTGCGGAGCGTGCCCCGATAATCACATCGGCTTCTCCTGCCCTTATCCGCTCACAGGCATCGGACTTTTCTCCCTTTGACATTCTCGAATTAATGACAGCAATCCGCTCTCCAAACCGTTCATAAAAACGTCTCACCGTCTGATACGTTAACGAAATCTCTGGAATCAGTACAATTACTTGCTTTTTCTTTGCAAGTACCTGTTCAATTAGTGCAAGATACACTTCTGTCTTTCCACTTCCCGTCACACCGTAAAGGAGATAAGTCCCCCGCTTTCCATTGTCATAGTCTTTCTGAAAGTTGTCTGCGACCGCCTGCTGTTCTTCATTGAGCGGCCATCCTGTACTTCTCTTTGTAAGCTCTGGGAATGGATTCCTGTACTTAATCCTTGACTCTAACTTTACAATGCCCTGCTCTGCGAGTCTTCGTATCTCTTTTAGCGGAAAGTTACAGCCTTTTACTGCTTCTTCCTTCGTGATTCTTCCCTTTTCTATTAACAGGAAAAGAAATCTTGCCCTCGCCACATAATGCTTCTGCTCCCATTCGGCAAGAAGCTTCTGTGCAGCTTCTATATCTGCAGAAAGAGTAATAAATACTTCTTCTTTGGGTTTCATTTTTGCTTTTACCGGAAGCACAGTGCGAAGGGCCTGTATCATCGTGGAACCATATTGTTCTTTTAAGAAAGAAGCAACCTTGATAAGTTCTGACTCCACAGAAACTCCCTCTGTATTTACCCGGAGAATTTCTTTAATCTTACTTTCTTCATAATCTGCTTCCGGGCGAATCGCGACAACATAGCCCTCCGTCTCCCGGTTTCCTCTTCCAAACGGAACAAAAACTCTGCTGCCTGGCCGCACTTCTTTCCATAAGGAAAGAGGCACCCTGTACTGGAATACCCTGTCGAGTGCCTCATGGGAAATATCAATGATTATATCAGCATATCTTGTATTACTGTCTCCCATAATCCTTCCTTTTCTTTAATATTTGCCATCTAAAACATCCTGAACGATTTCTTCTTCGCTCATATGATACTTCTTGCCTTCAATCTCCTGATAGGTCTCATGTCCTTTTCCGGCGAGAACAACGATGTCTCCTGGCTGTGCATGATGCATAGCGTAAGAGATTGCCTCATGACGGTCAATAATAGAAATATATTCTCCGTCTGTCTTCTTCATTCCAATTAAAATATCATCAATGATTGCCTGTGGCTCTTCAAATCTTGGGTTATCGGAAGTAATAATCGTAAAGTCCGCAAGCTTTCCGGATACCTCACCCATCTCATAACGGCGGAGTTTGGAACGGTTACCACCACAGCCAAATAAACTGATCAATCTTGGTGGATCATAAGCTCGTAATGTATTTAAAATGCTCTCTAAGGCTACGGCATTATGTGCGTAGTCAATAATTAATGTATAGTCATATCCTGTCGGAACAATCTGTACTCTTCCCTTTACGCTGAAGTGGCGAAGTGCCTTGTTCATCTGCTCTACGGTAACACCCATATGACCGGCAATACTGATCGCACCTAACGCATTATGTACGTTAAATGTTCCCGGCACACCACAGGAAATCTTACCTTCGCAGGTTCCCTTTAAACCAAAGTCTACGCCGAGGAAGTCTCTGTCTCTTGTCAGTTCCACATCATACGCTACTAAATCTGCGTTTTCATTTAAACCAAATGTCTCAATCGGGCAGGTCGCATTCTTTGTAATCTCTGCAAAATGCTCATCATCAATATTCGCATAACCATAGCGGCACTGGTTAAATAACTTTGCCTTGCAGGAAAGGTATTCTGCAAAGTCCTTATGCTCGTTCGGTCCGATATGGTCTGGAGAAAGGTTCGTAAATAAGCCGTAATCAAACATAATTCCAGCAGTTCTGTCAAGCTTAAATCCCTGAGAGGACGCTTCCATAACAACAACGTCACAGTCTTCCTCTGCCATCTTTCTGAAATAGCTGTGGATGTCATAAGATTCCGGTGTTGTGTTATTCACTGGGATATGTTCCTGTCCGATCACAACCTCGATTGTTCCAATCACACCAACCTTATGTCCAGCCTCCTCTAAGAGAGACTTCACCATATAGGTTGTTGTTGTCTTGCCCTTTGTTCCGGTAACAGCGATTGTGGTAAGTTCCTCTGCTGGATAACCAAACCATGCGGCAGAAATCAATGCCATCGCATAGCGGGTGTTGTCTACCTTAATGACAGTCACACTGTCCGGTACCTCTACTTCATCCTCTACGACTAAAACAGCGGCTCCCTTTTCAGCAGCCTCTGCTGCAAACTTATGTCCATCAAAAGCTGCTCCCTTAATACATAAGAAAAGGCATCCTTCTTCTATCTTTCTTGAATCGTTCACTACCGCAGTAACCTTTACATCGGTACTTCCCTGTAAACATGTATATTCTAAATGTTCTAATAACTGACTACACTTCATTCCAATTCCTCCCTTCAATCGCAGAATTCTATGTTTTTTATTGTATCTGTTTTCTAAAAAAGCGTCAACTTTTACTCTTTTTAGAAATTTCCTGTCTTTTTCGTTCTCTTTTTTGTTCTCGCAGATGAAAAATTCCCCAGAACAGCAACGCACCGAAAAATGTGCCGGTACTGTCCACACAGACATCAAAGAACTTGCAGCTTCTTCCTGGCACAAAGTACTGATGAAACTCATCACTGCAGGCATATAAGGCGCAAAAGATTTCTGCCCTTATGATGAAATTCCAGATGGATAGCTCCATCTTTTGTTCAGTGTTTTCTACTGTCTGTCTGGCAATTTCTGTTTCCTGTGTTGCTGATTCCTGTGCTGTAACTTTCTCTTTGATATTTCTTATTTCCGGCAGTACATTCTCCTGTACTACAGCTTTCTGTTTTACAGTTTTTTGTAATTTTTCCTCTGTCCGTTGTATATCTTTTGCTTTTTTCTTTCTGCTCAAAAGCATCTCCATTCGATAACACATCCACAAATAGAGATTCACCGTAATACCAAGCACTGCATATTCTGTAAAATGCGCGCATTTTCTTATCGGATACTCGATTGCTTCTGCCACTTTCACCAGCTTCTCTTTTGGAAACTGTTCTGGAAAAACCGAGTTTAATTCACGGACTAATCGGATACATACCCCCTCGCTTAAATGTGAGGAATGTGTGGCATCCGCGGCAGAAAACCGAAAAATCACACACAGCATAGTAATTACCAGTACCACTGATAAAATGTATGCTACTCTTTGTCTGGCATCTGCCCTGGCAAAAGCCTCCCTCTTTACATAAAAAGGCAGACCCCGCATACTGGTGTCTGCCTCCCTCTTACTCCACATTTGTAAATGCCGGATCAACTTCTCCTAATTCTTCAAACTCTTCACTGGAAAGATGTTCTTCATCTTCCATATTCTCTTCATCTCCTGGAAGAATCTTAATCTTAGAATCGTATAATTCCTTAACGGCGATGGATAAAGGCTTCTCTCCTTCCATTCCATTAACTAAAGGTTCATCTCCTCCAATAATCTCTCTTGCTCTCTTAGAAGTTGCAATAACGATGGAATAACGGCTGTTGATAACTGGTTCTTCTCCTGTCTCGCCCTCTTTATTAATCTTTTCCATTAATTCTGTATAAGATGGATGTAACATAAGTGATTCTCCTTTCTATTTGTCCTTTTTAAGGTTCTATTTGTCTTTTTCTGTATTTTCTTTATATTGCTGCAAACCTTCTCGAAGGCTTTCTACAAACTCCTGTCTCTTTGTAATACGACAGGACTCACTCTCGATGATTGAATGAATCGTATTCATGCAATCTTCAAGCTTTCCTTCTTCATTGCTGACAATGAATTCATACTGATCAATGCTTTCTGCTTCTTCTGCAGCTCTTCGCATACGCTTTTCTACTACTTCCGCGGTCTCTGTTCCACGTCCGATAAGCCTGTTCTTAAGTACATCAATAGATGGTGCAGTAATAAATAACAGAATCGCTTCTGGATACTGCTCTTTAATCTTCATCGCACCCTGTACTTCAATCTCAAGGATTACGACATGACCTGCGGCAAGTTCATCTTCCACAAACTTACGTGGAGTTCCATAATAATGGTCTACATACTGTGCATATTCGATAAAACCATTATAATCAATCAGACGCAAAAAGTCATCTTCTGATTTAAAATAGTACTCTCTTCCGTCCTGTTCGCCTTCTCTTGGCTGACGGGTGGTCGCTGAAACAGAAAGGCTGTAGCCAAACTTTTCAACGAGAGCCTTTGAAACAGTTCCCTTGCCTGCACCGGAAAATCCGGAAATTACAACTAATGTTCCCTTATCTTTCATTTTCCTCATCCTCATCATTGCGTTTGCTATGGCATCTCGAAGATAATGTATCTGTCGTGAGGGCAGATAAAATAAGATGTCCGCTTTCCATGACAAGTACTGCTCTTGTACGCCGTCCACAGGTGGCATCAACTGCCTTACCCTCGTCTCTTGCATTCTGAATCATTCGCTTGATTGGTGCAGCGTCTGTACTGACCATGGAAATAATCTTATCTCCATTCACCATATTTCCAAAACCTACATTAATAAAATCTGCCATTTTCTCTCCGTCTACTCTATATTCTGCACCTGTTCTCTGATTTTTTCAATCTCTGTTTTTAAATCAATTGCATGATCAGAGACTTCAATGTCGTTCGCCTTTGATAAAATCGTGTTAGCTTCCCGGTTCATTTCCTGTGCAATAAAGTCAAGTTTACGTCCAACATTGCCGCCTTTTAAAAGTTCATCTCTCATTCCGTCAATGTGGCTCTTTAATCGGACCGTCTCCTCGTCCACGCAGATTTTATCAGAATAAATGACAACTTCTGCGGCGATTCGGTTCTCATCTACATTCGTATCTCCTAAAAGTTCTGCAACTTTATCTTCAAGTTTTTTGCGGTATTCGCTGACAATTGATGGATAACGCTCCTCAATAAAAGCAACATTTTCCTTCATTCCTTCTAACTTGGCAAGAATATCCGTCTTAAGATTTTCGCCTTCTTTTTCTCTGCTGTCAGAAAAGTGACCTGCTGCCTCTGAGAGAGCTTTCATAAGCTGTTCCTTTATGGATTCCTGATTGACTGCCACATCTTCTAAAGAAAGTACGTCAGGGAATCTTCCAATCTGTAAAGCTGTCACATCACTGGAGATTCCAAGTGTCTCTCCAAGCTTTGTGAGGGCTGCATAATATTCCTTACCTAATTCTTCATTCAGGCGGACATTCACATCCTTTGCAGATAAATCTTCATAATTTATGAAAACATCTACCTTACCTCGCTGGATAGACTGTTTTAAAAAACTTCGGATATCTGCCTCTAAATAATTAAGCTTTCTTGGAAGCTTCATATTCAGATCGCAATATCTGTGGTTTACTGCCTTAATCTCCACAGTTACTTTACAGTCCTCTGACACGCTCTCGCCACGTCCGAATCCTGTCATGCTCTTAATCACTTTTCTCTCACCTCATATCTAAAAACATTGTCATTCTTAAAATTTTACAAAGTCTTATTATATATGAAAAATGAAAGTTCGTCAATCTAGAAGCGTGTCTGAAAATGCTCCAGGATTCTTTTTGTGTTTTATGATTTATTTCTTATCTGTATTTCTTTCCTTTAAATCTTCCTGCATCGCCACAAGATAATGAAGGGCAATACCTCCTGCTGCCGGGACAAAAAACTTCGGGGATAATTCTTCATATTTAAAGTTCTTTTGTCCGCCTGCTTCCATCCGCTCCCAGTACTTTATCATTTCTGAAAACCGCAGATAATAGCATTTTTGCCGATGGGTATAATAAATGAGCAAAAAGCTGATTCCATTCTGCTTTTCAAAGTTCTTCATGAACTCTACCTGATGTGGATGAAGATTCTGCAGGGAAAAGGTATCCACTGCACATTCCTTTGCATCAAAACAAACTGGAATTCCCTGTACCGCCCCGATATAGTCAACAGTACTTTTTTTCTCAAAGTAAGCTAAGGTAATATGACGAGATTCCTTGTCAAAGCGGACAGGAGTTATCGGTGTCGGAATCTTCTGGATAAGAGCTAAGCCTTTGTCTTTGTACTTTTGGTTTGCGTAATTGATCAGTTCTTCTAATACCGAACCTCGAAGTCCTCTTGAGTTCCAGGTAGCCATTTTATTTTTCCCTTCTGCTCTTTCTTATTTTCTCTGTTCGTGCATTTTCAGTTTTCTTATTAGTTGTCCTTCCTGTTCGTGTATTCCCAGCTCTTTTATTATCAGTTTCTCGGTTCTTAGCCTCGTTCTCATAAGAAAGTTCAGGAACTTCCAGTCCCCATCTTGTCTGCACCTTATGAAAAACTTCTGGTACCGGGTCAATGATATGCAAGCCGAAAAGTTCTCCTGTTCCTTCTGGAACAACCAGTTCATAACTATGCAAGAGCTGATAATTCACACCATCTTTCCACTTGATCTGGTTGTTAAAATCACGATTTCCATATTTGTAATCACCAAATACTGGATGTCCGACAGATGCCAGATGTCCCCTGATCTGATGGCTCTTTCCTGTGATAAGACGGATTTTTAAGAGGCTTGCTTTATCAGTACTTTTTAAAACCTTATATTCTGTCTCAATATAAGAAGCACCTTCTGCCTTTTCTTTATGAAGGGAAACTTTATTATTTTTCTCTTCTTTTGTAAGATAGCCTGCGATGCGGGCATCTTCTTTCACTTTCCCTTCTACAAGACAAAGATAATACTTTCCAAGTGTACGTTCTCTCAACATAGAGGCCAGACGCTGAAGTCCTTTGATGGAAATTCCCGCAAGAACAATTCCACTTGTATTTCGGTCAAGGCGGTTGGCAATAGACGGACGGAAGCCTGCAAGTTCTTCTTTTGAAATGATTCCAGTCTGAATACAGTAATCAATCAGATAATCATTTAAGGAATCATCACTGGCTTTGGCTCTTTGAGAAAGCATTCCGGCAGGCTTATGGAATACAAGAATATCTTCTGAAGAATAAAGCACACGCACCTGCTTACGAAGTTCTCGTTCTTCTTTCGTAAGTTTTCGTTCTTGTCCTCCATTGCCCGCTCTGTCTTTCGTATAAACTTTTGCCTGTTCTCTGTCAGGCTGTCTATTCCGTCCTGACTGTCCAAACCCTCTATCACTTTTATGATTTTCCATACTGCTGTCTGCCTCATAAGAATCATCTCTTCCTGATTGCGGATTTTGAAACTTTTCTAAAGTCTCATCTGAGAAAAAAATCTGAATCAGATCTCCCGCTGTAAGCTTCTCCCTGCCTTCTGCTTTTTTCCCGTTTAACTTAATGTTCTTTTTGCGAAGCATCTTGTGTAAGAAGCCAGAAGATGCGCCAGGAAGATACTTTATAAGGAACTTATCAAAACGCTGTCCCTCTTCTCTTTTTGTAATTGTTATTTCCTTCATCGTCTCTTTATTTCCTTCCGATAAATTGCAGGAAAAGGCTGTGCGGCAGTATCTTTGTCACAAGATGCGTGAGTTTGATTGCCTTTCCATATATAGAAATCTCCTTATTCTGTTCATTATCCTTCCATGCTTTTTTAATCACTTTCTTCGGGTCCGCCATAACAAGTTTCTTATAAGCTGGCAAATGCTTCTTTGTCAGTGCACGATTAAAAAATTCTGTCTTTACTGCTCCCGGACACACCGCCGTCACCCGAAGCTGTCTTTCCCTGTTCTCTGCCCGTAAAGCCCTGACATAACTTAGTACAAATGCCTTACTTGCCGCGTAAACAGCAAATCCTGGCTGTGGAAGAAATGCTGCTGCGGAAGCCATATAAATCATGCGTCCTCTGTATTTCATATAGGGAAGTAGCAAAGAGGAGATCTCCACAACACCTCTACAGTTCACATCGACCATCTCTGCCTGTTCTTCCATGGAAATATCCTGAATCTTTCCCATAATTCCAAAGCCGGCACAATGAACAAATAATTCAATATGTGGCTGTGTCTCTTCTAATGTCTGTTTCAGACACTCTACATCTTCTTTCTTCTGCAAATCCAGTGGAAGTATCCGAAATTTCTGTTCTTTATAAAGGCTCGGCCATGCTTCTAAGCGTTCTTTTCGCCTGGCAATTACCCATATTTCATCTAAATCAAGATGATTTTGCATTGTGAGTTTCACAAATTCCTTACCCATTCCCGATGATGCACCGGTGATGATTCCTATATTCATCTGGATTCCTCCTATCCACGTTTCTATCTGTACTTCTTCCTTGTATGAACGTTACGGATTGTTTTCTTCTTTGACTTTCCTCTCTCTTGCGTCTTTCCGGTAAATCTGTCTGTCTTATATTTCTCGTTCTTTTGTCTCCCTGCTTTAAAGTCTTCTGGCCTGTCTTTACCTGTCTTATATTTATCCGTCTTAAATTGCTTCGACTTCATATTTTGAGGCTTGCCTGATTTTGGCTTTGTATACTTTCTGGTATCCGCCCTGCCATCTTTAGACTTTGCTGTATTGTCCGCAGATACCTTTTTACCAGGGTGATAATTATGTCCCATTTTTCTTGGCGGAATCAGACAATGCTCATCAAAACCAATCAAATCTTCTCTTCCCGCTTTAATCAGAGCTGCTTTTACAATATCATAATTTTCGGGATTTCGATACTGAATTAATGCTCTCTGCATCTGTTTTTCCTTTAACGTTACCGGAACGTAGACTTCTTTCATTGTTCTTGGGTCAAGTCCCGTATAATACATACAAGTAGAAATGGTTCCCGGTGTCGGATAAAAGTCCTGTACCTGTTCTGGCATATATCCAAGATCTCTGATATATTCTGCCAGCGCAATCGCCTCTTTTAAATGGGAACCCGGATGAGAGGACATAAGATACGGAACCATATACTGCTTCTTTCCAAGCTTTTTATTCATGTTCCTGTACGCTTTTGCGAACTTCTCATACACCTGATTCTCCGGTTTGCCCATCAGTTTTAATACACTGTCACAAATATGCTCTGGAGCTACTTTTAACTGTCCGCTGACATGATACTTACAAAGTTCCTCTAAGAAATGATCCTTTTTATCTGCTAATACATAGTCGAATCGAATTCCAGAACGGATAAATACCTTTTTTACACCCGGCAATGCCCGAAGTCTTCGCAAAAGAGTAATATAATCACTGTGATCTGCATTCATATTCGCACAAGGCTTTGGAAAAAGACACTGCTTATTCGCACACACACCATACTTTAACTGTTTTTCACATGCAGTATGTCTAAAATCAGCAGTAGGGCCGCCAACGTCATGAATATATCCTTTAAAATCCGGATCTTTTATAATCAGCTCCGCCTCTTTTATAATGGATTCCTGACTGCGCACCTGAATCCTTCTTCCCTGATGAAATGTCAGCGCACAGAAACTGCATCCGCCAAAACATCCCCTGTTACTTGTGAGAGAAAACTTAATTTCCTTTAATGCCGGAACACCTCCAAGCTTATCATAAGATGGATGCCATGCTCTCATATAGGGAAGTTCATATACATGATCCATTTCCTCTTGCGTAAGCGGCAATGATGGTGGATTCTGTACAAGATATTCCTTCTTTTTATACGGTTCCACCAGTCTTTTTGCCGTAATCGCATCCGTATTCACATACTGGCGATAATAACTTTTGGCAAAAGTCTCTTTGGACTCTGTAATCTCTTCATAGGACGGCAGAAGTTCATAATCACCGGAAAGTTCTTCTAAATCCCTACATTTAAATACGGTTCCTCTGATATAAGTGATATCCTGCACCGCAATTCCAGAATCTAAGGCTTCCGCAATCTCAAGAATAGAATGTTCTCCCATTCCATACATGAGTAAATCTGCCCCAGAATCCAAGAGTACAGAACGCTTTACTTTGTCGCTCCAGTAATCATAATGTGCCAGTCTTCGAAGAGACGCTTCTATTCCTCCTAAAAGAATCGGCGTCTTTTTATAGGTCTTTCGTATCAGGTTACTATATACAATTGTCGGACGATTCGGCCGCCCGGAAAATCCTCCGCCTGGCGTGTAGGCATCCTGGTGTCTCCTCTTTTTAAAGGATGTATAATGGTTCACCATAGAATCCATGTTTCCGGCAGATACAATAAATGCCAGTCTTGGCTCTCCGCATACGGCAATGCTGCTCTCATCATTCCAGTCCGGCTGTGCGATAAATGCTACTTTATATCCGGCATCTTCTAACAGCCTGGTAATGATTGCCGCTCCAAATGAGGGGTGATCTACATAGGCATCTCCACAAATATAAACAAAGTCTGCCTGTTCCCAGCCACGCTCTTTCATCTCTTTTTTATTCATAGGTAAAAAGCCATGTTTTTTTATCATAAAGTTCTTCCTTTCCTGTTCCCTGCTGTTCCTTTCCCAAAGCCGGTTTGAAAAATGCTTTCTGCAAATTGGGGCGTGCAGATTGTAGAAATTTTTCAAACACGCTCTAATCTTCTATATTTCATCATCTATTTTTATTGCTTATATCTTTTTCTTATTGTTTTTATTATTTTTGTCTTATCATTTTGAAGCTGTACTTTCTTTTAATTTTGCAAGTTCCTCCTCAAAAAGTGGTCTGTACTCCCCTTTTTTCAGTTCTTTATCAAGTACCAATGGCCCCATGGAAATTCTCTTTAAATATTCTACTTTTCTTCCTACTGCCTCTGCCATTCTCTTTACCTGATGAAAACGGCCTTCCTGCACTGTAATGAAAACTTCATTTGCCTTGTCCGTTATTTCAAGTTTTGCCGGAAGTGTCTTTTTCTCATCTCCAATATCTAATCCCTGCAAAAAAAGTTCCTGTTCTTTTTCTCCTACCTCTCCGTCAAGAATCGCAAAATATGTTTTATCTACATGCTTTCTCGGTGAGAGCAGATTATGGGCCAACGCTCCATCGTTTGTAAGAAGTAGTAACCCCTCCGTATCTTTATCTAGTCTTCCAACAGGAAAAAGTCCCTTTCGTCCCTCTGTTATCAAATCAAGAACGGTCTGGCACTGTGCATCTTCCGTAGCACTGACAACTCCTGCCGGTTTATGAAGCATAATATAACGATATTTTTCGTAAGTTACCACTTCCCCATCAAGGCAAATTGCATCTTCAGATGAAACCTTCATCTCTGCCTTTTTCACAACTTCTCCATCGACAGTAACACTGCCTTTTTTTATCTTTTGCTTTGCTTCACTCCTGGTAAGCTCCGCTGCCTGTGTCAGAAACTTATCCAGTCTCATCTTTTTTAGAGTTTCCGGCATCTTACTTGTTCCTTTCTAACTTACTTTCTAGAGCGTGTTTGAAAAATACTTTTTGCAAACATACTCTAGCTGTTCCAGCCATTTTATCTACCTTTATCTGTTCTATATCCTGAATCTCTGTCTTTTGCACGATTTTACAGTATTCCTGTAATTATAATTTACGCCAGTTTGGATTATATTTATTCTTTAATCGGCCACGATTGCATTTGCCCCAGCCAAGTGGAAATTCATCTACACAAAAAAGTGTCCATCCATTCAGTCCGGCATCTTCTATATCTACTGTCTCCCCGCGGAGATACTTTTCCACGCAGATGTCTTCTGCTTTAAATGAAACACTTCTCTTATATTCTTCTGGCTTAAGTGCCATTGCAAGCGCCTGGCTTGGTTCAAAACGCTTCTTTAAACAATCTCCAAGATAAAGACCAGAACGGACTACTCGCAGTCCCTTAAAGTCCGGGCAATTCTCTGGCAGTAAAAAGGCTCTCTCTTTTATAAAAATAATTCGATTCTTCCACTGCTCCCATTCTGGAATCTCCCGCATAAATTCGTCCATCGCTTCGGGAATCTTAACATTTTTAACCTTAGAAATATTCTGTGTCTTTCCATCTTTGCACATCTTTTCTTTATCTTTTGTTTCTTTATGCACAGATTTTGATATGTCATCTTCCTTTATACACTGTTTATCCACAGATTCCACACCATCTGCTTTCCTAAAGAGAGCAGCAAAATGTCCCTCTCCCTTTACTTTATGCGGTAAAAAGCGGCGACAGTTCTTCACATCTTCTCTGCCACGAATCGTCCACTCTGGTTTTCCCTCCTCGATACCATCACAAAGAGGTAATTCCTGCAAAGAGAAATCTCTATGTTGCTCTAAGAAATATTCCACTGTCTGCTCGTCTTCTTCCTTCGCAAAGGTACAAGTCGAATATAAAAGATAACCGCCTGGCTTTATCATCTGCGCTGCACTTGTAAGAATCTCTCTTTGCAGCTTAGCATAGCGTTCTACCTCCTCTGGTGACCAGCTCTTTACCATAGAAGGCTCCCGCCGAAACATTCCCTCACCAGAACATGGCGCATCCACTAGTATTTTATCAAAATACCCCGCAAAACGCCCTGCTAATTTTTCCGGTGATTCACAGGTAATAACACTATTCTTTACTCCTGCCATCTCCATATTTTTAAGGAGAGGTTTACATCGGGAAGCACTGATATCGTTCGATAATAAAAAGCCCTCTCCCTGAAGCTTCGCTGCTAATGCAGTGGACTTCCCTCCTGGCGCAGCACAAAGATCAAGTACCTTATCTCCTGGTTCTACTGGTAAAAAAGCGGCAGGTGCCATCGCACTCGGTTCCTGTAAATAATACACTCCTGCATAATAATACGGATGGGCGGATAATTTCTGTTCGCCCTCATAATAAAATCCTGTACTACACCAGGAAACTTGTCCGTCCAAAAGGAACCGGCGGATAAAATCCGCCGGTTCCTTTTTTAACTGATTCACCCGAAGCGTCTGTCCATAACTATAATTAAAACTATCCAGATACTGCAAATACTCATCTCCGCCAAGCATCTTTTGCATCTTGTTCTGATAATCTTCTGGTAAATTCATCCATTCCTCCTGTATCTATCTGTGGTTCTATCTCACTGTCTATGTTCTATATGGCTATTATCTGCCCCCATACACTGCACTCTCACCCTACAGACTCTGTGCGCGATATCCTTCTGAAATAATATCAAGCTGTCTTGCAAAGTGTTTTAACTGTAACATATCATCAAGTACATACACCTTATAAAACTCATCCTGAATCTTCGTTACTTCTCTCTGATTCGCCACTTTATATAAGTTCTGGATATTATTCAAAATATCCTTGACTAAGGTCTCCTTCTTTCTGTGAGAATTCTGCGCATCCATAATCTCATCTCTTACATCCGACATCTCATGGTCCACTTCGATAATGGCCTCCGATGCATCAAGAAGCTTCTGCTGAATATACTCTGGAATGTTCTCCTTATACTTATACTGTAAAGAATGTTCTATCGTCGCCCAGAAATTCATCGCCATCGTGCGAATCTGAATCTCCGCACTCAGCTCCTTTGGTCCATGAATCGTATTCACCGTATATAAAATGATCATGTGATAACTACGGTAGCCGCTCGTCTTCATGTGGCTTACATAGTCCTTCTCACACTTTACCTTCATATCTGTCCGGTTCTTTATAAGATTCACCACTCTGTCTATGTCCTCTACAAACTGACAGATAATACGGATTCCCGCCAGATCTTCTATCTTCTTCTCAATATCATTCATTGATACATTCTTACGCTGCATCTTATCTAAAATACTGACAATACTCTTCACTCGTCCGTCCACGGACTCAATCGGTGAATATAAACCCTGATTCCGATGTTCTTCTATAATATGATGAAACTTTACGGTTAGCTCATCAACCGCAAGCTGGTATGGGTCAAGCAGTTCTCTCCAAAGCTGTATCTCCATATAATCACCCCCAAATTATTATACCATTTTTTTCCATTTTGTGCAAGTAAAAATGACTTAGGTTAAGAACATGTTTGAAAAATGCTTTCTGCAAGATGTGTTTTACAATTTGTGCTTTTCACTTTCTTGCTATATTATATAATAATACAAATCAATCCGCCACTGCTTTCGTTTACGATCTTTTCCATGGCGTTTTGAAGTTTTTCCTGGCTGTCATCGTTAATTTTTGTAACTTTGCCAGATATGCCATCATCAACAAGCTGTTCTAATGTTTTTCCAAAAATATTGACATTCCATATTTCTCTTGGTTCTTCGCCCGCCTGTTCTTTTATGTATGTAATAAGATCTTCTGCCTGAAGCTGTGTCCCTACAATCGGGGCCACTTCTGTTGTAAGATTGGCTCGAATCAAATGAATGGACGGTGCCTCGGCACGAATTTTTACGCCATATTTGTTTCCATGTTTTACTACTTCCGGTTCAGAAAGTGTAATTTCTGAAAGTACCGGTTTCATAACGCCATATCCTCGTTCTCTGGCATCCTTTAACGCCTGCGACACTTCTTCAAATTCTCTCTTTTTTGCCGATAATTCTTTCATCAGGCGAATAAGATGATATTCACTCTTAATTGGCAGTCCTGTAAGATCCGACAAAATATCATAATAGTACGAATCCCTTATCTGAATCTTAACATCCACTTTTCCTGTATCCATATGAATTTTTTCTATTTTCCCGGACTCTATATAATCATTCGATGGAAATACTTTCTGATACAGATCTTTCATCTTATTTTTATCCGTCATAAATTCTTTTACAAGATCTAAGACCGACTTCTTCATCCAATGATCATCTCTTAATGTTTCCACCCATTTCGGCAAATAAAATCCAACAGAAGATAATGGAAATTCAAGCAGTACATTTTTTAAGATTTCTAAAATATCCTCCTGCCTGAGCTGGTCACAATTCACCGCCATTACACTGGTATTATATTCTTTAGAAAGCTTTTCTGTTAATGCCTGTGTTGCCTTTGAATATGGCCGTTCACTATTTACCAGAACCAAAAAGGGCTTTCCGATTTCATTTAATTCTGCAACTGTTTTCTTTTCTGCTTCTACATAAGAATCTCGCGGAATTTCTCCAAACGACCCATCTGCTGTCACTAAAATCCCTATCGTAGAATGATCTCTGATTACCTTTCTTGTGCCAAATTCTGCTGCTTTCGTAAATGGAACCTCATAATCAAACCACGGCGTTTTTACAAGACGTTCCTGTCCGTTTTCCAAATTACCGCCCGCACCGGGAATCATAAAGCCAACACAGTCAATCAGACGTATTTTTATTTTCATATCTTCCATCGGAAGTTCTGCCGCTTCTTTTGGAATAAACTTCGGCTCGGTTGTCATAACCATTTTCCCTGTTCCACTTTGCGGAAGTTCATCCATCGTTCTCTTGCGTTCATTCTCATCTTTTATTTCAGGAAGTACAAGAAGTTCCATAAAACGTTTAATAAATGTTGATTTGCCACTTCGGACAGGCCCAACAACGCCAAGATAAATCTCTCCGCCTGTTCTGGCTGAAATATCCTGATATATATTTTGTTTTTCCATGAAAATCCCTCCCCAATACTAATTTAGTATATGCAAGGGAATAGAAAAATAGACTATTTTGCCTTAGTATACTTGAAAAAGATTCCATAGCGTATTTAAAAAATGATGTATCACATCGCTGCCAGAATTTACTCTGCAAAAAATGCGGTCACTAACTGACACAAACTAACATAATCCGCCATAGCCATCGTCTCTCTGGCTGAATGCATCGCAAGCATCGGTATGCCCAGATCACAGCCTGCCATCGGCAGATGTGAACCAATCATCGGACCTAATGTTGTGCCTCCGCGAATCGTGTTTCTGTCATTAATCTCCTGTAGTAATATATCATACTTTTCAGATAATCCTTTTAAAATCGCATACATTTTGCAGTCAGAAGCATATTTCTGTGTACCGCTCACCTTCACAGTAACTCCCTGCCCCATATATGCTCTCGTTGTCATATCACAACGGTCTGTATAATTCGGATGTGCGGCATGTGCGCCGTCAACAGAAAGATAATAGCTCTGTGCAAGTGAAATATCTATCTGTTCTTTTGAACAGCCCATTCCTGAAAGAATACGTTCAAGAATTCCCGGAAGTAAGGCAGAATCTGCTCCTGACTTTGTAAAACTTCCAACTTCCTCATGATTAAAAAGCCCAATAAGATTAATGCCACTTTCCCTCTCTCCATCTGTAAGAGACTCTAACAACGCACTGACAGAGGCCAGATTATCAATTCGCGGACTGCATAAAATTTCTTCTTTCACCCCACAAAGCTGTGGCTGATCATAGTTGTATAAATTAAGATCATAACTTAAAATTTCACTCTCATCCACAGAAAGTTCTTCTGCCAGAAAATGAAGAAAAGCATCTTCTGTCCACCGGCCATTGGCAAGCCCCATAAGCGGCATTAACTCTTTTTGCCGGTCAATCTTCCAGCCATTATTTGCCTCTCTTTGCATATGAATCGCAAGTCCCGGAATCAACGCAACCGGTCTCTTACTATCATACGTTACCTCTATCGGATTAAATACATCCTCTCCTTTTAGCACAATAGTTCCCGCCAGTCCAAGTGGACGGTCAAACCAGGTATGATCCATCATTCCGCCGTAAACTTCTACATTAAGCATCGCACACCCCATGCTCTTAAAATCTGGTTTTCCCTTCACCTTAAAACAAGGCTGATCCACATGTGCAAATGCCATACGCAAAGACTGAATCATTTCTTTTCCAGCACCTGTTGTAAAGGCAAATAATACATCTGGAAATGGGGCAATATAATATTTGCTATTTTCTTTTGGTGAAATCATTTTATTGTAATATAACTCTTCAAATCCCTGTTGTTTTAAATATTCCTTAGCAAAAGAAACGACTCCCACCGGGGAAGTTCCCTGTGCTAAACATTCTGTTAAAACATTCATTCTCAATCTCCTTTTCAAAAAAAATAATTCATGTTATCATCAATCATAAGATTTTGTCTTAATAGCTAAACTTATGGAGGAGTTATTCATGTTATCAATACAAATTTCCGATATTAAAGACTTTATGTCTCATCTTTTATCCAAAGATACATTCGACCACTTTTACTTTATCGAAGCCTCTATCAAAATGGGGGTAAGT
Source organism: Anaerobutyricum hallii DSM 3353 (assembly GCF_000173975.1). Classification (GTDB taxonomy): domain Bacteria; phylum Bacillota; class Clostridia; order Lachnospirales; family Lachnospiraceae; genus Anaerobutyricum; species Anaerobutyricum hallii. The sequence continues at coordinate 3,461 of NZ_ACEP01000105.1, read as the reverse complement.
TATCAGATTCAGGGGCGTATTAACGAAGGTTTTTATGATACCAGCGTAGAACAGACACTGAATCGTGAATTCTGCTATTGGAAAGAAATCCGCCACCGCATTTTTGATATTATTAAAGGGAAACGGCTCCCTCTCTCCTGCAAAATCGTTCTCGGACTTTCAAAGCAATCCATTTCCTATTTGATTGCGCATAATAACAGTTCCTTCCGCGAAGAAGATATTGAGGGAATCTACGTAAATATCTTATATGACCCGAAAAATCTTCTTATCACAACTGGAATTTCCTATAAAAATTTCTCTCTCGATAAGTCGTTAGAGTATGCTTTTGATGAATATCTGGCGAAGTTTTTAAAGGAAAAAGCAGTTATATAGTATAATAATCTAAAGCGTGTTTGAAAAATACTTTCTGCGAGATGTGTACCACAATTTGTTAGAGATTTCGCCTGAATGATGGTGCGTAGCGGGCTACGTCAACTGAATGAAGGCAAAATATACTGTAAATTGGGGCATGCCGGCTGCAGGAATAATTTTTCAAACACGCTCTATCAAGAAAATCCCATTCTTATTTTTTCAAAATCTCTATCGCCTTCTTCAACTGTTTATCTGCCTTCTCATCTGTCTGGGCTTTTTTCCACTGCTTATCGCTCATTTTCACTTCCACATCCGGCTCGATTCCTTTTTCATGAATATCTGTACCTTTTGGTGTGTAATATTTGGCAATGGTAAACTTAAAGGCTGAACCATCTGTAAGAGGCAGAATAGTTTGTACAATTCCCTTTCCATAAGTTGTTGTACCTACAACCGTTGCTTTTTTGTAATCTTTTAAGCATCCTGTCATAATCTCGGAAGCGCTCGCTGTATTTCCGTTTACCAATACAACCATCGGTACATCTACTGTTTTACCCGAATCACTCTTGAACTCTTCTTTTTTCCCCTTTTTATCTTTTGTATAAACAAGCATTTTATCCTTTGCAACCAGACGGGACAGCATATTGGTACAGGTAGTTAACAGTCCGCCTCCATCATCTCTTAAATCAATAATCAGACTCTTCATTCCCTGGCTTTCAAGGTCTGTTACTGCCTTATCAAACTGTTCGTCCGTATTTTCATGGAACTGGCTTACTGCAATATAGCCTATCTTATTCTTCCGCATTTTATAAGTAACACTATCTAATTCTACAGAAGTTTTTTCTACTGTATAATCTTTTGTTTTTTTATCTCTGTAAATAGTCAAAACGACTTTATCATTATCTTCGCTTCTAATGGCAGAAACAACATCCTGCAGTTCCATATCGGCAGTACTTTTTTGATCAATTGCCGTAATGAGATCTCCATTCTTAATACCTGCTTTATATGCCGGCTGATCTTTAAATACAGAAACGACCTCTGGATAATTCGTATCTGTGTCTTTTGCAATAGAAATTCCAATTCCATTATATTTTCCCGCATCTTCTTCCGACAATTGCTGATATTCTGATGGGGTATAATATTCTGCATAGGGGTCTTGTAAGCCCTTAGCAAACCCCTTATAAATATTGTTCTCCACATTCTCAGCATCTATTTTGTTGAGATAATAGTTACCCGCAAAAGCTTCTAACATACTTAGTTTGCGCAAAATCTTCCCATTATTAAGGCCGGTTCCATAAGCATTTGAAGTCATAACACTTTGTCTTCCTGCAAAGAAACTGAAACCGATGATAACGACAAGAACAAGCACACTTAAAACACGTTTAAAGCAGCCTTTTTTTCTTTTTGGGCTGCCTTCCTCTTTCTTTTTTTTATTATGTTCTGAATCCTGTTCCTTTAACTCAAGATTCATTTCTTTTTCCTTAAAATCCATTCTGTCTTCCTTTCTCTCTTCCTATGAAAATGTGTCTGCATTACTGACTCTTCGTTTCGTTTAAAGAACAATATTACTTCTTGCCAGAGCGTGTTTGAGAAATGCTTTCTGCAAGATGTACATCACAATTTGCGGGAGATTTCGCCTGAATGAGGGCGGCGTAGCGGGCTACGGCAACCGAATGAAGGCAAAATATATCGTAAATTGGGGTGTGCAGATTGCTGGAATGATTTTTCAAACACGCTCTAGAGCGTGTTTAAAAAATCAAAAACGCCTTCTGACGGTGTATATCTTCTCCGACAGAAGGCGTTCTTATTAATATTCGATACTTTCCATGTACTTCATGTATTTTACTACCATCAGTGCAATCTTAAAAGTAATCGCATCTTCAAATACTCTAAGATCAAGCCCTGTACTCTTCTGAAGCTTATCCAGACGATATACTAAAGTATTTCGGTGAATGTAGAGCTGTCTGGAAGTCTCTGACACATTCAGGTTATTCTCAAAGAACTTATTAATTGTCTGTAAGGTCTCTTCATCAAATTCATCTGGAGAACGTCCGTCAAAAATCTCTTTGATGAACATCTTACAAAGTGGTAATGGAAGCTGATAAATCAGACGGCCAATACCAAGTCGGCTGTATGCAATCACATTCTTATCTGGATAGAAAATCTTACCAACATCCATCGCCATCTTCGCTTCTTTATAAGAACGGGATACCTCCTTGATCTCATTCACAATAGTACCAAAGGCAACATGAACCTTTGTCATCGCTTCTGTGTTAAGCATATCAACGATAACCTGTGCTGTCTTAGTCAGTTCATCGTATCCCTCTCCATTCTTCACTTCCTTAACAAGAATAATGTTCTTCTCGTCTACCGCAGTAATAAAATCTCTCGTTTTCGCAGAAAAAATATTACGAACTGTCTCAAATGCATTATTATCTCTGTCATTCTTTGTCTCGACAATAAATACACATCTTCTTACTTCCGTTTCAATATGGAGCTTTTTCGCCCGGTTATAAATATCAACCAAAAGTAAGTTATCTAAGAGCAGGTTTTTAATAAAGTTATCTTTGTCAAAGCGCTCTTTATAGGCAATTAAAAGATTCTGTACCTGGAAAGCAGCCATCTTTCCAACCATATATACGTCATCTGTCTCACCCTTAACGAGAATAATATACTCTAACTGGTTCTCATCAAATACTTTAAAAAACTGATATCCCTGCAATGCCTGACTCTCTGCCAGAGATTCTGCAAATACCAGTACCGCTTCCTTATATTCTTCGACTGCATCTAATGTGGAGGCAAGCGGTTTACCTTCCGTATCCATGACACATAAGTCAATTCTCGTAATCGCCTTAATGCCGTCAATGGTGTCCTGTAAAATCTGATTTGAAATCATCGTATCACTCCTGTCTTTCCCTCTCATCGCATTTTGCTATCGCACGCAACAATCTTTCTTTATTTTAATACAAAAGTAACAAAAAAAAAGAGGAAATATGCAAAAAATATATTTCCTCTTGTGAAAAGTTATTATTTTTTATATCAATTCATGTGGAAAAGCTACAAAAATTTATGTACACCTGTAAATCTATTCCAAATCATTACTCAAACACACT
>NZ_ACEP01000106.1 GCF_000173975.1 Anaerobutyricum hallii DSM 3353 | reverse complement strand
TGTCTCCTTTGCCTGCGGCAAATTCCTATTTAGATTTAGCTGCTGTTGTAGCTTCACTAGAGGCTTCTGTTGTAGAAGCTTCACTGGAAGCTGCTGTTGTCTCTGTTGATGTCTCTGTAGCTGTGGAATCCGCACTCTTTAAAGATACCTGTGCCCAGAGTTTCTGGTCTACATCTTTATTATAGTCCCATTTCTTCTCAAGTTTCTTAGTCCAGTTGTCATATTTCTTCTGGAAAGCTTCGGACTGTTTCTTTTCTTTTAAAGTTTTCTTATTGCTTGCTGTTTCTTCTTTATCTGTGTAAGCAACAAGTTTAGCGATAACGTATCCGTTGTCACATTCTAAGACTTTATCTGCAATATCGCCATCTTTCATGCTCTTCATTACTTTTTCGAAAGCTTCTCCCTCTTCGGATTCGCCTGCTGCATAGGATTCATCTGTGTTGGAGTAATTCTGTTCTTTGGCAACTTTCTTAATTGTCTTCTTGCCGCTCTGGATTTCTTTGAGAGCTTTTTCTGCTTTTGCTTTCACGGCCTTTTTCTCTTTTTTACTCATTTCTGTTGTCTGGCCGTTATCACCTGTCTTTGTTGTGGCAAATACAACTCTGTAGATTGTGGACTTTCTTGCTTCATCGTCTGTTACTGTAACTTTTTCTTTGCTTTCAATCTTCTTCTGAACCTTAGAAGCAAGTGTACTGTCTTCATAGATTTTTTCTACATCTTCACGAGTAGCACCACATTCTTTCATAACCTTTTTACCAGTCTTATCCTGATAATAGGAAAGTGCAGAATCACTGCACTGCTGTTTTTCTGAATGAGTTAACTTACAGTCATACTTATCTGCCTTTTTGATAAGGATGATGTTCTGTTTCATCTGGGAAATAACTTGCTTTTTTACATACTCTTCAAATGTCTGGTCATTCCCATCATCGTCTTTACCCATGGACATACTCCAGAAGTCACTTCCATAGTAACTGCTATAAGTCTGCTCATACTGTGCGCTAAGCATCTTAGCATACAACCATGCTTCTTTTAATGTGACATCTGTTCCGTCATAGCTGAATAAAACTTTATTTCCATCCTGTGTTTTTGTTCCTTTTCCACTGCTTGATGTAGAACAGCCGGTCATGAGACTCAGGGCCATGATTACTACAAGAACGAGGGAAAGAACTTTTGTTAATTTCGCTTTCATTTGAACCTCCTATAATTTTACACTACATTTTTCTATTATAGTACAAAAGGAAGAATACAACAAGTAAATTCTGGTTTGTAGGGTTAGAGAAAGAAACAGGAACTCTGGTAAATTATTTTTCAGAGGGATTGACACTTGAAGCAACTTAGTAATTCCTTTGAATTAACAGGAAAATGCTAATTTTTAGCTACATTACCATACAGATTTTGATATTAGTTATTTATGATCCGGATTATTATCGTAAAATTGTTGAGATATTGTAACCATAGTTTGAATGTTAATCTTTAATATCTCATTTTACGGGAAGCCACAACCTATTAGAGAATCCCCAAATCCTCTAAGATAAGTTCTGATTTTGCTTCTACAGCCAACGAACAGTACCCAAAGAGAGCCGATACCCTATATTTGTGGCCTGGGAGCAAAGGTTGGATGCGAGCGCTTTAAGCGAACATTCAACCTGCTGCGACTAAAGTCACAAATATAGGGTATCGGCTCTCTTTGGGTGCGTCTCCTTGCCTGCGGCAATCAGGATTTATCCTGTAGTTTTTGGATTTCCCCAATGATTTCCCTGACTTTTGCCAGTAAGTCTTTTTTCGGTATCCCTGTAGATTCGAACACAAACACCGGATTCGCTTCTGGTTTTATTTTCATCTTGTTGCGGTACTGTTTGAGGAAACCGTCAATTTCTTCAACGCGAACTTTCGCCCGTGGGTTCATGGTAAACAGGATTTTGCTTCCTTTCTGCTCGATGGAAAGAAGCCATGCCTGATGGGCTTCTTCTCTAAGGAGTGCAACGTCCATGAGGCGGATGAGTGGTGCTGGTGTATCACCGTAACGGTCGGTCATTTCTTCGATCATGTCCTCGGATTCTTCCTGCGTCTCGATAGTTGCGATTCGTTTATACCAGGAGAGTTTTTCGGATTCGCTCTTGATGTAGGTTTCCGGAATGTAAGCATCGATGGACAGGTCGATGGATGTGGTAAATGTATCGACTTCCTGCTGTTCGCCTTTCATTGTTAATACGGCCTCGTTGAGCATTTTGCAGTAAAGATCGTATCCGACGGATTCCATATGACCGGATTGTTCTGCACCAAGAAGATTCCCGGCCCCACGGATTTCGAGGTCACGCATAGCGATTTTGAAACCACTTCCTAAGTCAGTGAATTCACGGATAGCTTTTAATCGTTTTTCGGCTTCTTCTTTTAAGATAGAGTTTCTTCTATACATTAAGAATGCGTATGCAGTTCGGTTGGAACGGCCGACACGGCCTCTTAGCTGATAAAGCTGGGAAAGGCCAAATAACTGTGCATCCTGAATAATCATCGTGTTAACATTTGGGATGTCGAGTCCAGTTTCGATGATGGTCGTGGAGACTAAAACATCTATTTCTTTATTGATAAAGCCGGACATAATCGTTTCAAGCTGGCGCTCGCCCATTTGCCCGTGTGCATACTCTACTGTGGCATTTGGTAAAAGCCGTTGTAAGCCTGCTGCTACTTCATCGATATTGTTGACTCGATTGTATACATAGTATACCTGTCCGCCTCTGCCAAGTTCTCGTTCGATTGCTTCGCGGACAAGTTCCTCGTTGTACTCCATAACGTATGTCTGAATTGCCCGGCGGTCCACTGGTGGAACTTCAAGAACACTCATGTCACGGATTCCGGCAAGACTCATGTGCAGGGTTCTTGGAATTGGGGTTGCGGACAATGCCAGAACGTCAACATCTTTCTTCAGCTGCTTGATTTTTTCTTTCTGTTTTACGCCAAAACGCTGTTCCTCATCAATAATAAGGAGTCCGAGATTCTTGTATTTGATATTTTTTGAAAGAACTTTATGTGTGCCGATGACAATGTCAATCGTTCCGTTTTTCAGTCCATCAAAAATACGTTTTTGTTCTTTTGGCGTGCAAAAACGAGAAAGCATGGCAATCTCGACTGGATAATGTTCCATTCTTTCTTTAAATGAATTGTAATGCTGCTGTGCTAAAATGGTTGTCGGTACAAGATAAACTACCTGTTTGCTGTCCATAACTGCCTTAAATGCCGCTCGGATTGCGACCTCGGTCTTTCCATATCCAACGTCTCCGCAGATAAGACGGTCCATAATTCGATGACTTTCCATGTCACGCTTGGTATCTTCAATCGCGCTTAACTGATCTTCTGTTTCCTCATATGGAAATAATTCTTCAAATTCTTTTTGCCAGACGGTATCTTTGCCGTAAGCGTAGCCTTCTTTTGCCTGCCTCTCGGCATAAAGTTTTACCAGATCCTGTGCCGCAATCTGCACCTGTGAGCGCACCCGGCTTTTCGTCTTTTCCCATTCTGTGCCGCCAAGCTTATTCAGTTTTGGCTTTCTTGCACTTAAATTCGAATATTTCTGAATGAGTTCAAGCTGTGATGCCGGAACAAAAAGATTACTCGCATCTTTGTATTCAATATTGATGTAATCTTTCGTAATTCCATCGGACTCAATTTTTTCCATGCCACGGTAAATACCGAGTCCATATTTTTCATGGACAACATAATCACCGACTGAAATCTCCGAAAGAGAATTGATTTTCTGGCCACTGTACTGGCTTTTCTTCTTCGGCTTTTTGGCCTTTCTTTCCTTGAAAATGTCTTTTTCGGACAAAACGACAAATTTAAGCGTCGGGTACTCAAAACCATTTCCAAGTCGGCCACTCGCCACCATAATCTCCCCCGGTGCAATCGTGCGGTCAAAATCAGCTGCAAAATACGCAAGCAGACCATAATCCCTGATATTTTCTGCAAGACGCTTCGCCCTTGTTGTTGAAGAAGAAAGCAGCAAAATCCTGTAATTTTGCTTTTTCCAGTGTTCTAAATCCTTGATAAGCTGGTCAAAACTATTATTATATGAAAAAATGGACTTTGCCTCGATATCACAAGTGGTTTTCGGCTTGTAAAAAGCGTAATCCTGAATAACAGAACTGAGCAAAATAAGCGGTCCCACCATCACTTTTGACAGAATCTCCTCATATCCAAACAGCAAATCCGCCTGTCCCGGCAGCACATATCCACCTTCTAATCGACTCTGCATACAAAGGAAAAATTCTTCCTCATATGTCTTTCCTTTTTCCAGAACACGATGCGGTTCATCAATGAAAAAGAGTGTATTTTCTGGTAAATATTCAAGAAATGAAACCGTTTTCTCATAAAAATAGGACAATAATGCCTCACTTCCCTCTGCTGTTCCAAAAGAAAGAAGTTCCTCCTCTGTCCTTACCGTCATCTTCCGAAGACGTTCTTTTTCCGCAAAACGCTTTCTCTTCTTAAATGCTTCTTCCTGCTTCTTATACTCTTCCTTCATTCGGCGAACTGCCTCACCAATCTTATTTCTTGAAAGAATCATTTCTGTCGCAGGGTATACCTGAACCTCGTCCAGCTTTTCCACACTTCGCTGCGTTTCCGTATCAAAAGAGCGGATGGAATCCACTTCATCCCCCCACAGCTCAATTCGAACCGGAAGTTCCTCCGTCAACGGGAAAATGTCAATGATTCCCCCTCGGATACCGAACTGCCCTGGCGCTTCCACCAGGCCACTGTTTTCATATCCAAGCTCTGAAAGCTTGAGTTTTAATGCATCTGTATCAATAATTGATTCAAAATCAATCGTCAGGCAATGCTCCTTAAACTCCTCAAACGGAATCATTTTCTCCATAAACACATCAAGACAGGCAACAATCGTGAGAGGCTTTCCCTCCACAATCTTTTTTAAAATGTCCATTCGCTGCCGCTCAATGTGATTACTATGCACATCTGCACTGTAAAACAGCACATCTCTCGAAGGATACAGCACCGTATTCGGATCAAAAAAACTCAAATCCTGATACAGCTCCTTCGCCTTCTCTTCTTTATACGTCAACACAAACCGACAAGGAAAATCCTCCCCCAAATTTGGAATAAAGTGTGCTTTTTGAGAATCAACACAACCATTCAGGACGATGGGATAAGCCTGTTGGCTCATTGCGGTTTTTATATCAATATAAGTATCGAATTTTAAAAGAGGGTTTGATAAAGTTTTCATGATACCTCCTTTTATTTTGGTTGTTGCACTTTTCTGTTGCATGCTTGCTTTTACTATTATTTATAGCGCAACGGAAAAATATTTTCTCCTATTCCAAAGTTTTTCTCTTCTTCTTTCCTACGCTATATTTGTTCATAGCTTCTGAAAATTCATCCTGTGCAAAAAGTTCTGCTGCTTTTTCAGCTTTGTCTAATGCATCGGAGAGCAGTTCTTTTTCGTCGTCTTTGAAATGTCCAAGAACATAATCTGCGAGATCCTGTCCCGGATGTTTTTCGCCGCCGATACCGACACGGATTCGTGGAAAAGTGTCTCCTCCTAAATGTTTGATAATGCTCTTCATTCCATTATGTCCGCCGGCACTTCCTTTCGTGCGAAGACGAAGCATTCCAGGCTCTAAACTGATATCATCATAAATTACGAGGATGTCGCTTAAATCCAGCTTATAGAAATCCATGATTGGCCTAATGCTTTCGCCGCTTAAGTTCATATAAGTTAATGGTTTTACGAGAAGAACTTTGCTGCCACCGATGATACCACTTCCTACCATTGCCTTGAACTTATGCTGATTAATATTGATTCGATTTGCCTCTGCGATACGGTCAATCGCCATATATCCTACATTGTGTCTTGTTCCTTTATACTGGTCTGTTGGATTACCCAATCCTACGATTACTTTCATTCTATGTTCCTTTCGTGATTTTATTTCTTCTGAGGTTTCTTTTGTACTTTTTTCTTCTTGATTTTGTAACTTTAATTGTTTTTGTTTATTTATATCTTTTTCTTTTTTTGATGTTAACTTATCTATACCCGATATAAAATTGTTATTTTTCTTATTCTTTTGCTTAGTTACGTTTGCTGTCTGCTGTTTTAACTTTTCCTGCATTCTCGCCTTTTGCTGCTGTCTTTTTCTTTGCTTTTTGCGCTCAGACTCCCAGGAGTTTACGGCTTCTTCGGCATCCTGTGTTGCCCATTTTTCGGGGAGTTTTCCGTTCTGGCTTTTGCCGGAAGCATTATCAAAAATATTCTGGCTGATGCTGTCAGGATTTCTCTTTCTGCGGTGTTTTGGGCGATATTGATTCCACTCTTCATAGAATGGTTCCGGTTCTGACGCAGAATTCGGCAGCTTTTTGCCATTGCCGAAATAATAGTCTACCACTCTCTCCGCAGATTTGTCATCAAAATAATCGTTGTGAAGATGTGCAAATTTCTCTACTTTCGCAATATCCCACTGTTTATTTTTAATACAGTCAATCAAATCCTGCATATTTTCTACGATCGGACCGGGTGCCGTCTTTTCATAATCAAAATAAAAACCTCGGTCTTTACTTAAATACCATTCTTTGTCAAATGCATAAAGGATGATCTGACGGTTTAAAAGAGAATATTCTACTGCAATCGAAGAATAATCCGCAATTAAAATGTCCGTCATGCAAAGAAGTTTGCGGACATTCGGATAATCGGTCATATTTGCTACGGTATCCGGCACTTTTGCAGACTGAATCTGCGGATGAAGACGTACCATTAAGAAATAGTCTTTCCCAAGTTCTTTCTGAAATGCATCAAAATCAAACGCTTCTAAAAGCTTTTTATCATGTTCTTCCTCCCCACGAAAAGTCGGCGCATAAAGAACAAGCTTCTTTCCTTTCATTTCCGGATATTGTTCACTAAGCTCTTCCTTCCACGCAGCAATATCATGATCTCTGAAAAAATAGTCCACCTGTGGACATCCGATACAGATCACCTTTTCTTTCGGTGCTATAAAAGCCTCTGCATAGTTGTCCCTGATATTTTCTGAACTTGCCAGTATGTGGTCTGTATTTTTCGTTGCCGCTTTAAGCTCCTTTAAAACTTCCGGGTTCGTCTCCGATGAACCGCCAAACTTCTTAAAAGATCCCATCCCATGCCAAAGCTGAACTACCTTTGTCTCATCCGACAGCTTCATATATCCAAGCGGCAAAAAATTGTCATTCAAAAAAATATGGGATGAAGTCGCCATTCGAAAAGCCTTTATAGTAAAAAGCTTTAGCAAGCCTCCCAGATTACGTAGACTCACTTCATAATCTGCATGCGTAATGATATTAAAATGAAAAGGTAACCCTCTTTTTTCACATTCGTTTTTTATCTCAAACAGGCTTCCTGTACCCCCGGTATTTAATTTCTCTATCAGGGTAATCTGATTCTTTTTCACTTTCCATTTGCGAAAGAAATTAAAGCACCCTGCGAATATTTTATTTGTATTCAATGTATCTAACCTCCACTGTACATCTAATGTACTCTCGGAATCTTTTTGTGCCGTTCTGTAAGATATTGTTAAAAATCAATTCTCGAAGTTCTACTTGATATTTTTCCATAACAGCATAAACAACATATGTTTTTTAGTATATCATAGATTATGCATTTTCTAAAAAGAAAAATTTTCGAATAGCAAAATGACTCTTGCAATCTTCAAAAATCTTCATAAAAATATAGCAGGAATTCCATATATTATACAGAAATTCCTGCTATAAGGTTAAGAGCTGTTTTACGTCAGCCCCTTTATCTTCTAAGTTTTGCTACAGTTATATTTATAACGCTACCTCTGCTTCTCCGACTGTTTCCTCTTCCCCCGAGGCCATGATTGCTTCGTATTCCTGAAGAATACTTTTCTGGATGATGTCACGAGTATCAGAGTTAATCGGATGTGCGATATCACGATACTCGCCATCGGATGCTTTGCGGCTTGGCATTGCGATAAATAAACCTTTTTCTCCGTCAATTACTTTGATATCGTGCACAACAAATGCATTATCAAAAGTTACGGATACGACCGCTTTCATCTTTCCTTCTTTTGCTATTTTTCTGATTCTTATATCGGTAATCTGCATGACCTGTCCTCCCAATAATGTTGTTACTAATTACAGAATGTACCGTACATTCTTCTCAATTACTATCTTAACCTCATCATCGGTTCCGACGTAGTTCGTTCCTGGACGGAGAGTATCTCTGCTCTCTACGATACAGTTCTCAATATAGGAGTCATCTCCAATATATACATCATTCAAAATGATGGAGTTCTTGATAGTACAGTTGTTTCCAATGTATACATCTTTAAAGATAATAGAGTTTTCAACCTTACCGTTAACAATACATCCAGAGGAAATAATACTGTTCTTTACTTCTGCTCCTGTATTGTATTTTGCCGGCGGAAGGTCATCTACTTTAGAGTATACGTCTGGATACTGTTTGAAGAAGTAATCTCTTACGTCTTTCTTAAGGAAGTCCATGTTTGTCTTAAAATAGGAATCTACTGTTGCAATATTTCTCCAGTATGTATCGAGTTTGTAACCGTAAATCTTACGAACATTTCTGTAACGAACAAGTACATCCTGTACAAAGTCATGTCTGTCTTCTCTTGCACAACGCTCAAGAATCTCAATTAAATGGCGTCTTCTGATTACATAAACACCGATAGATACGTTATTAGAGGAAGCAACGAGTGGCTTCTCTTCAAATTCTACGATTCTTTCGTTCTCATCTAACTTAAGAACACCAAAACGTGTTAAATCGTCATCTGTATCTTTTAATGTTGTGTAAACTACCGTGATATCTGCATTCTTAGCGATATGAGCTTCAAGAACCTTGCCGTAATCCATCTTGTATACACCATCACCTGTTGCGATGATTACATAAGGCTCATGGCTCTTCTTAAGGAAATCAATGTTCTGATAAAGAGCATCTGCTGTTCCCTGATACCATGAGTTATTGTTCTTTGTAACAGTAGGAGTGAAGACATAGAGTCCTCCCTGCTTTCTTCCGAAATCCCACCATTTACTTGAGCTTAAATGTTCATTTAAAGAACGAGCATTAAACTGAGGTAATACCGCTACTTTAGATACGCGGGAATTACTCATATTACTTAATGTAAAATCAATTGCACGATAGCTTCCTGCTACTGGCAGGGCTGCAATCGCACGTTTATCGGATAATCTTCCAATTCTGTTATTATTACCACCTGCTAAAATAATACCTATAGACTTCATTTATGTCACCTGCCCTCTACTATCTGATAATGGATTCGCCGCTTGCCAGAATTCCGTCTGGATAATCTTCTGCTGTTGTCTTTCCTACGATTGCGACATTCTTACCGATCTTAACGTTGGCCGGGATAACAGAACCTTCACCTATAGTAACTAAGCCGCCACTATAAACCTTAGGTTTATACTTGTTCTCTGCTTCTTCAAATACACCAAGCTCTGCGTTCTCTCCGACTTCTACGCTCTCTGCAATGATAGACTTCTCAATCTTAGCACCCTTCTTAATCACGGTATTATTCATAATAATAGAGTTCGTAACTACAGCACCTTCCTCAATGACAACACCAGCTCCGATTACAGAGTTGGAAATCTCACCGTAAACTTCTGTTCCGTCTCCGACGATGCAGGCATTTACCTTAGAGTCTGCTGAGAAATACTGTGGTGGAATAACGTCTGTCTTTGTATATATTCTCCAGAACTCTTCGTAAAGGTTAAATTCTGGGATAATATCGATTAATTCCATGTTCGCTTCCCAATATGCGGAAAGTGTTCCTACGTCCTTCCAGTAACCCTGGTAATTGTAAGCCATAATCTTATCACCGCGCTGGTGGCAGTAAGGAATTACATGCATACCGAAGTCACAGCCAGGCTGTTCGGATAAAGTTTCCAGAGCTTCCTTTAATACTTCCCAGTTAAAGATGTAAATACCCATGGATGCTTTATTACTTCTTGGGTTCGCTGGTTTCTCTTCGAATTCGAGAATCTGATTATTCTCATCTGTAATTACCAGACCAAAACGGCTGGCATCTTCCCATGGTACTTCATATGTAGCCAGTGTAATCTGGGCGTTGTTCTTCTTATGGAACTCAAGCATCAGTTCATAGTCCATCTTATAAATATGGTCACCACCAAGAATAATTACATAATCTGGATGATAATACTCCATGAATTCCATGTTCTGATAAATCGCGTTCGCTGTTCCCGTGTACCAGTCAGTATTCTGGCTCTTCTCGTATGGAGGCAGAATAGAAACACCACCTATATTACGATCCAAATCCCAAGGAATACCGATACCGATGTGCTGGTTCAGTCTTAATGGCTGATACTGGGTAAGAACACCTACTGTGTCGATTCCAGAGTTAATACAGTTACTTAACGGAAAATCAATGATTTTGTACTTTCCGCCGAATGCTACTGCCGGTTTCGCTAATTTTGAGGTTAGTACGCCAAGACGGCTTCCTTGTCCACCAGCTAAGAGCATTGCTATCATTTCTTTTTTTATCATAATAATCACCCCTTTGTCACATAATACTTATTATAGCACTGAAATTCCCAAATGGAAAGCAGTTTAGCACAAAAAACAAAATATATTTTTTATTTTTTTATATATTTTGTATCGTCCATATGGTTATCTTTTACATTTAAATGTAGAAATCCCACGAAAACAATAGGACATTATAATGAAAAGTGCCCTATTACTGGCTGTTTTAGGAATTTTTCAAGGTACCCTGGCACCCTTACTATAAGATGTGTACAGAAGAGACCTTAAGTATCGCAATTCTTTCTTGAATCTCGTTTATCTGTGCGCTATACTATAAACGACTTTTTAATAATTAAACTGATTTTTTTCGCCATATTTATTTATATGTACTCACTAAGTCCCATATGACGGATTTTCTGAGACACATCTTGTGGCACTGGAGGGAAATATGTATACAATTGATTTTCAAAAGCCGATTCATGTTCATTTTATCGGTATTGGCGGCATTAGCATGAGCGGTCTTGCCGAAATTTTATTAAACAGACATTTCACAGTGACCGGTTCTGATATGCAGGCTTCCGACATGACAAAGCATCTTGAAGAAACAGGTGCAAAGGTTGTTATTGGACAGAAAGCAGAGAATATTACCGATGATATCGATCTTGTTGTTTATACTGCTGCCATTCACGAATCTAACGAAGAATTTGCTGCTGCAAAGAATAAAGGAATCCCTATGATGACCCGCGCAGCTCTTCTCGGACAGATCATGGCAAACTTTGCGAAGTCTATCGCTGTTGCCGGAACACATGGAAAGACAACAACAACTTCTATGCTTACTCACATTCTTCTTCAGGCAGATACCGATCCTACGGTCAGTGTCGGAGGTATGTTAGACCGTATCGGCGGAAATATTCGTGTCGGCCATTCTGACCTCTTCCTTACAGAAGCATGTGAATATACGAACAGTTTCTTAGAATTCTATCCTTTATATTCTATTATCTTAAATGTAGAAGAAGACCATATGGATTTCTTTAAGGATATTGAGGATATTAAGAATTCTTTCCACAAGTTTGCTTCTCAGACTGCTGATGATGGTCTTATCATTATTAATGGCGATATGGGCCACACAGACTTCATCTTAAACGGTCTTAGCCAGAAGCACGTTACTTTTGGTTTAAACCCTGACAATGATTACACTGCAGCAGATATTACATTTGATAAAGAGGGAAATGCTTCTTATAACCTTATCGCACATGGACAGGAAAAGGGCCGTATCACTTTAAAAGTAAAAGGCCGCCACAATGTTATGAATTCTCTGGCAGCTATTGCTTGTACAGAAGCAATTGGACTTCCTTTAGATGCAATCCGTAAAGGACTTTTATCTTTTGGTGGAACACACCGCCGTTTTGAGTACAAGGGTTCTCTCGGTGATGTAACTGTCATTGATGACTACGCTCATCATCCAACAGAAATCCGCGCTACTTTATCTGCTGCAAAGGATTATCCGCATGATGAACTCTGGGTTATCTTCCAGCCTCATACATACACCCGTACAAAGGCGTTTCTCCCTGAGTTTGCGAAAGCATTAGAACAGGCAGACCACATTGTTCTGGCTGATATTTACGCTGCCCGTGAGGTAGATACCGGAGAAGTTTCTTCTAAAGATGTAATGAAACTTTTACAGGAAGATGGACAGGATGTACATTATTTCCCAAGCTTCGAAGAAATCAAAGATTTCGTAAAGGCTCACGTAAAAGGACATGACCTCCTGATTACGATGGGCGCAGGTAATGTTGTGGAGATTGGAGAAGAACTTCTGGCTGAAAAATAAGTTCTGGGTTGCCACAGACAAAAGATGCCCTCATTAAATAAAAGAAACTGTTCACAAATTTTCAGTATGATAAAGCCATCAAAAAAACAACGAATTATTTTTTTGATAGATTTTTTCATACTTTCCTCTCTTTGAACCGTTGAATAGACGGTTCTTTTTTTGCAATTTTATAACACTCCTATAAGCATCCCGCAGGGCAAACAAAAATTGTGGATACCAACTTCTGATTTTGCTTCATCAGCCAAAGAGAGCATATCTGTCTCTGCAGTAACCCAGAAAGTTATCCACATTATCCACAATTTTAAAAAATTTTTTGGGAGTATTCTGAGTCTTTCCCCATGTTGTTTACATTTTGTCCACATTGTATTTTTGTTCGTTCACACCTATATCTTGGAACTTATCACCCTTTTTGACCAGTTTTCTCCCCAAAATATCGAATTCCACCCACCTATCCACAAAGTTATCCACATTATCCACAAAAGTGTCCACATTATCCATCAAGGTTTTATACAGGAGTTATCCCCAATTCTATCCACATTCTCCCCAGATTCGAAACTGTATTTTTTTTGGAGGGTGTGCTATTCTATATTACGAATTATTCAGAATATACTGATGCTATTTTCTGGCATTTGATATTTGGATAACTATTTATTCTATAGAATTTACATTTACAATTTATTAAAACGCACGATGATAACCGATAAACTACAGATGATAGAAATAAGGGGTATAATGAGCGATAAGATTACTTTACTTTACAACGTACAGAATGAAGTTACTGTTCTGCCAAACAAATTTATTGATGAATATATGATAAAAGCGGATGGAGAATATGTTAAGATTTATCTTCTGATTCTTCGTCTGCAGGGTATGGGATTGCCTGTTGATGTGGAACGTATTGCAGATTATTTAGAACTGACACGAAAAGATGTTTTGAGAGCACTTTCTTATTGGGAGAAAGCTGGTATTTTACGGACAGGAGCTGCTTCTGAGACGGCTGCTACGGTGACTGGCTCTGAATCTATGGCAAATGGAATCTCTGGTGATACAGGAACTGCTCAAACTGTTGGAACTTCTGGTTCTGATGGAAATATTATAACCTCTGGAACTTCTGGTTCTGATGGAAATACTATGGCTTCTGAATCTACAGGACAAACTGGAGCTTCTCTTTCACCAACAATCACTCCTGTACCAGATAAGAATACGTTAAGTCCTACGGAAGTACAGGCTTCAATGACGAATAAGGATTTAGAACGGACGATTTATATGGCGGAGACTTATATTGGACGGCCATTTTCCACAACGGAACTGAATAGTTTTTGCTATATTAATGACCAGCTGCATTTCTCTTCTGATTTGCTGGAATATTTAATTGAGTACTGTGTTACTCGTGGAAAGAAGAGTGTCCGCTATATCGAGAGTGTTGCGATTAACTGGTATCAGCAGGGCATCACAAGTGTTCAGGAAGCAAAGGAACAAAGTACGCTGTATTCACAGAATGTTTTTCCTATTATGAAGGCATTTGGCATTTCGAATCGTGATCCGGGGTCTGCCGAGCTTGACTACATAAAGAAGTGGAATTCTCTTGGACTTGGTACGGATATTATTATCGAGGCGTGCAGCCGGACACTTCTGGCAACGCATCAGGCAAGTTTTCCGTATGCAAACAAAATTCTTGAAGATTGGAAACGGCTCGGTGTCCGGAATACTTCAGATATTAAGCATTTAGATGATAAGCATCGTTCTACTGCTTCGTCTTCTTCAGGTTCTGCTGCCGGATATACACAGGGACAGCCTCGTAAAGGAAGTATTGGGGCAGCTGCCAGAAAAAATACTGCTACGAACCAGTTCCACAACTTTGAACAGAGAACGTATGACTTTAATGATTTGGAATCTCGTCTTCTTGATAAGACCAGGAGGTAAGCTATGGGCATTTCCACAAGACAATACCAGGATATTATGAATGAATATGATGCAGTACGCCGCCGCAATTATATGGCGGAACAGGAACGCAAAGAGCGTGTTTATGCTCTGATTCCTGAAATTCGTCAGATTGACGAACAGATTGCTCATATTTCTGTGGAAAAGGCAAAGGCACTCCTTCTTAAGCAGGTATCTAATGCTGAGGCAAAGAAGTCTTTGCAGAACACGATTTATGATCTTTCTATGGAAAAGGTCAACCTGCTGGCGATCCATGATTACCCGGCAGATTATCTTGACCCGATTTACGATTGTCCGGAATGTAAGGACACCGGCTATATAGGCGATAAAAAATGCCGCTGTTTTCAGCAGAAGATTCGCCATATTCTTTACAGCCAGTCTAATATAGAGGATGTGGCTGGTACAGAAAGTTTTTCTGCTTTTCGCAGAGAGTATTATTCTACACAAAGAAGCGGCAGAGAGAAGCTTTCCCCTCGTGAGAATATAGAAAATGTCTTATCGGCAAGCCATTCTTTTATTGAAAGTTTTGACTCAAAACCGGGGCAGAATCTCTTGATTTATGGAAATGCAGGTGTTGGCAAGACATTCCTTTCAAATTGTATCGCGGGAGAACTTCTGAATCGTGGAAAAGGTGTTATTTACCTGACTGCCTATCAGTTTTTTGACCAGCTAGCTGACTATACATTTCGCCGGGGAGCAAATAATGCACAGACATTGCCTGCTTTCCTGCATTGTGACCTTCTCATCATTGATGATCTCGGCACAGAACTTAATAATTCTTTCATTAATTCTCAGCTTTTTTTATGTATTAATGAAAGAATTCTCAATAAAAAATCTACTATTATAAGTACAAATCTTTCTTTAGAACAGATTAACCGTTCTTACACAGAAAGAGTTTTTTCAAGAATCATACAGTCCTACACCCTTTTACATATTTACGGAGAAGACATTCGCATTAAAAAGGCTTTCTCCTCCCTTGACGAATAAGAGAATGGATGTTATAAAGGAATTGTAATATGATTTATCTCACATAATAATAATTATATGATTAAAGGAGTAAAACACATGAGACCAGATGATAGCAAATTTGCAACCGTTCCTGTAGGTAAGCTTGGAATTATTGTTCACCCTAGCTGTGCAGAGCTTGGAAAGAGAATCGACCAGTATATTGTGAACTGGCGTAAAGAGCGTGAACATGAACACAAAGAGAATGTTGTATTTAAGGATTACGAGCAGGATACTTATATTATCGATGCAACCTGTTCCCGTTTCGGAACCGGTGAAGCAAAGGCACTCATCTCCGATTCTGTTCGTGGCGTAGATCTTTATATCCTTGCAGATGTTCTTAATTATAGTTTAAAATATAAAGTATGTGGCCATGAAAACCATATGTCTCCTGATGATATTTACGCAGATGTTAAGCGTATCATCGGCGCTGCTTCAGGTAAGCCAAAGAGCATTACTGTTATCATGCCGTTCCTTTATGAGAGCCGTCAGCATAAGAGAAGCTCCAGAGAGTCTTTAGACTGTGCTTACGCATTGCAGGAACTTACAGCAATCGGTGTTGATAACGTTCTTACATTTGATGCACATGACCCTCGTGTACAGAACGCGATCCCACTGAAAGGTTTTGACAATATCATGCCTACTTACCAGTTCATCAAAGCTTTACTTCGCTCTACAAGCGATCTTGAGATTGATAACGAACATTTAATGGTAATCAGCCCGGATGAAGGTGCTATGAACCGTACAATGTACTTCTCCAGCGTTCTTGGTGTAGATATCGGAATGTTCTATAAAAGAAGAGATTATTCTGTTGTCGTTGACGGACGCAACCCAATCGTTGCTCACGAGTTCTTAGGTTCTTCTGTTGAAGGTAAGGACGTAATGATCATCGATGATATGATTTCTTCCGGTGAAAGTATGTTAGACGTTGCAAGAGAGTTAAAGAGAAGAAAGGCACGTCGTGTATTCTGCATCTCTACTTTTGGTATGTTCACTAACGGACTGGAATCTTTCGATAAAGCTTACGAAGAAGGGCTTATTTATAAGGTAATCACTACGAACTGTACTTACCAGCGCCCAGACCTCTTTGAGCGTCCATGGTATGTAAGCTGTGATGTTGCCAAGTACATTGCTCTCTTAATTGATTCTATCAACCATGAGGCTTCTATCAGTGCAATTCTGAATCCTCATGACAGAATTACAAAGAGATTAGAGGAATATAAGCAGTTCCATACTATTAAGGAAGAGAAATAGGAGTTTGCTAGAGCGTGTTTGAAAAATGTTCTAGAAACAGACACCGCTGAAAAGGAAGATATTAAACTGAATTGTAGTTAATCTTCTAAAGAAAAAAAGAATTTTTATAAGTTTGATTTTGTTCCGTTGCGCTAAACATTCCATTCTGCCCAGAAAAACAGGAACTTGAGAAAAACGAGTCCCAAGTTCCTACAGTCAGAATTCCATAGCGTAAAGTCACAAAATGCAATACTTATAAAAATTCTTTTTTCTTTACCATAGTTTTCTTACAATTCCGCATATAATTTTGTTTCAGCGGCTGGATGATTTTGATATATAATATACTTAATTGGACAGCCGGGGGACGGCTTCACCTGTTCCGAGTCTTGCGGAAGGGGTGATACATATGGTTACATATACGGACTTATTCACCTATACGATAATGTTATGTGCTGTAATCACACTAGCTATTAATATACATAAAAAATAGCCGTCCTGACCCTGCGAAAGTCGACGGCTATCTTTTAGTTTAACACTTATTTGCCGGGGCAGGTGGCGCAACACCTTCCGGCTGTCTTGTTAAGTATAGTATATTCTATTCCTTTCCTATTGTCAAACAGGTATTTTACCTATGATTGCGTAAAGACAAACTTAGATTTATGTTCTATTTGACAATGACGGCAGCATAGAACATAATATACTTAACAGGAAAGCTGGAAGGTAAACGCAACTTACCCGTCCTGGCGAATTAAAACTATTTGTTAAATAGCCGTTCTATTCTTTCCAGGGAGCAGGACGGCTATTTTTTATTTACTCCCAAAACTATCCAGCCACCGAAATAAAATTTTATGCTGAATTGTAAGAACACTATGGTAAAGAAAAAAGAATGGTTATAAGTATTGCATTTTGTGCCTTTGCGCTGTGGAATTCTGACCATAGGAACTTGGGACTTATTTTTCCCAAGTTCCTGTTTTTCTGGGCAGAATGAAATGTTTAGCACAACTAAACAAAATCAAACCTCGTATTCTTTTTTCTTTTTCAGATACTTTTCAACAATCCGACTTCAAAGCACTTCAGTGGTATTTATTCTCCATTATCGGGGGTTCCACTGTCTCCGTTATTCCCGCTGTCGCCTCCATCGTTATTTCCTCCGTTGTCCATTCCGGAGTCGTTGTTATTTTCATTGTTTCCATTGTTTGCATCGTTTCCACCGTTACCACCGTTGCCATTATTACCGCCGCCATAGCCATTGTTGTTATTTTCGGTATTATTGTCGTTATTGTTATCATCCGGATTATAATAATCCTGAGAAGTGTCAGGCTCTGTTGTATCAGCGGCTGTGTTATCTTCGGTTGATTCGGTGGTGCTTTCTGTTGTGCTTTCGGTGTCGTCTTCGGTAGATTCCGTAGTTGCTTCTGTTGTGCTTTCGGTATCGCTTAAGTAGGATTCAAATTCTTTGCGGGTTAATCCCTGATGAATCTTGTCCATGTAATTTTTCCAGATGCTTGCTGGATAGGTATTTCCTTTTAAGTTATCTACGGATTTATATTTGTCCATTCCTACCCAGACTGCGGTCGTATAGTATGGGGTGTAGCCACAGAGCCATCCATCTACATAGTCATTGGTTGTTCCTGTCTTACAGGCTGCCGGCATATCTACATCCAGCTGGCAGACATGGGCGGTTCCTTCTGATTCTGTTACACAGCTTTGCAGTACACTTGTCATCATTCTTGAGGCACTGCTGGAGTAGACAGACTTTGTCGATTTATCTTCTGGTACAATGTCGTTGCCCTTGGCATCTGTAATTTTTATGATGCAATCCGGTGTATGGTATTCGCCATCATTGGCGATTGTCGCATAACCTGCCGCCATTTCTACAACAGTTGTTCCATTTGTAAAACCACCGATACAGGTTGAGTTATATTCATAATCTCTTTTATCGAGTCCCTTGAAATTCAATGCTTCAAGATACTTCATACAACTGCGTGGCCCAAGGTCTTCGTACAGACGATAGGTCGCTACATTACTTGACTTCTCTACCGCTCTTCTCAAGGAAATGGAACCAGAATAGGAGTAGCCTGCATTCGATACGGAATCGCTTCCTGTCATACGGCTGTCATCTAAGGTACTATCTGGTGTATATCCTTTTTCGAGTGCTGGTGTGTATACGAGGAGGGGCTTAATCGCACTTCCTGGCTGACGGAAGCTTTGGTAGGCTCTGTTTAAACCGTAACCTTCCTGATCTTCCTCACGGCCACCTACGATGGCTGCCACTTTTCCTGTGGAGTTATCAATGGATACAGCTGCTCCCTGTACCTTGTAAACACCATCGTCCGTCTTTTCTGTAAACATGGAAAGCTGGGAAGATACGGAATCCTGCAGCTGCTTCTGCTTCTCCATGTCTATTGAAGTATAAATACGATAGCCTGCTGAATATAAGCTTTTTTTGCAAGTGTTATACAGCTCATCGTATTCATTGTTATATTTTTCTTTTTCTGAATCACTGGAAAATGTTGTCTTAATCTCAAATCCCTGTTGTTTCATCAAGGCTTCTGTCGCACATTTTAAAATGTATGTTTCCGCGTAGTCATTCGTTGTTGTCTCTTTTTTCGGCATGATCGTTATCTTTTCAGCGACAGACTTCTCATACTGACTCTCGCTGATATAGCCGTCCTCATACATATTTTTGAGAATGCGGTCACGACGCTTTAATGTCGAGTCCTTATGTTTATAAGGATCATACCGGTTCGGACTATTTGGAATAGAACATAAAAATGCAATCTGTGAAATAGATAAATCTTTTGCATTTTTGTTAAAATACGCTTCTGAAGCAGACTCTATTCCATAGTAACCATTTGCAAAATATACATTATTCAGATAAAATTCGAGAATTTCCTGCTTTGTATACTTCTGCTCTAATGCTACCGCAATAAACATTTCTTTTATTTTACGGCTGTAAGTCTTCTCATAACCAAGGAAAATATTTCTCGCAAGCTGCTGTGTGATCGTACTTCCTCCCATTGTGATATTTCCTCTATTTAAAATGAGGGAAAGTCCTGCACGCGCCACTCCCTCCACATCAATTCCATGATGTGTGGTAAAATTCTTATCTTCTATCGAAATAATCGCCAGCTTTGCCGCATCTGGAATATCTTCATAATCAAGATAGGAAACATCCTTTTCCTGCTTTAACTTCTTTATCTCATTCCCTTCTGCGTCATATACAAGCGAGGTCTGCTCTGCTTTAAATGTGTCTTTACTGCTTTTTGCTACATCTTTACTTGCTTCCCTGTACATTGTAACTACAGGTACTCCTACTCTTTTTACTGCAATTACTCCAAGTACACAAAAAGCCAATATCAGGCAGGTTGCCCAGATCTTAAGCACCCGCCATAATAATCCATTATGTTTCTTACTCATAGTCACCTCCGCGGTTTCGTGTCTTATAAGTTCTATACAGGTTTATTATACCATCTTTTCTTTATCTTTCCCATTCTACGGAAATTTTTGCACTATATCTGTCCTTCCCTTTTCTTTTGCTTTATTTCCAGTTATAATCAGACTATCATTAAAGTATATCACAAAGAAATGGAGAGATTATGAACTTAAAAAAAATATCTGGATATCGTTTAAAATATATAGCTCTTTTTTCAATGCTCCTTGACCACATTGGAGTAATTGGCAGAGCTTTTCTGTCAAAAAACGTATATTTTCTCCTGCGGGCTGTTGGAAGGCTCTCTTTCCCCCTGTTTTGCTTTATATTGGCAGAAGGCTTTTTCCACACAAAAAACAGAAAAAAATACCAGCAGAGACTATTTATTTTTGCACTTTTATCAGAAATACCTTATGACCTGGCATTCCACTATTTACCTGCTTCAACACTTAATTCCGTTCTACATTTACAAAAACTGTCACTTACTGACTTTTCAGCCGCCTTTCAAGAGCAAAATGTATTATTCACTTTATTTTTAGGCTTTACCGCTATGATTTTAATGGAAAACGCCTCACAATACCGCCAAAATGCTTTCTATAGAAACTTTGATATTCTCATTATTTTCTGCTGCCTCAGTGAAGTTTTTCAGACCGACTGCGGGGCTGCCGGTATTTTGTGCATCTATTTCTTTTATTCAATCTATAAAAAAAGAGGAAGCTCTACCGAACTTCCAATCAAAGCAGGCTTCATCGGAACTTTGCCCGCTGCATTACCGTTACTAACATATGTCTCTCCGTTTCCAGTGCAGATATTTGCCCTTGCGGATAGTTTGCTTCTTCACTGCTACAATGGAGAAAAGGGCCAGGGAAGTAAATACTTTTTCTATCTTTTCTATCCCTTGCATCTGCTGATTTTAAGCTTTATATTCTGATTTTACTAGCGGAAGAGACGCCCGAAGGGAAGGAAATACTGCCTATTTGTGACTTTCGTCGCGGCGTGTTGAATGCTCGCTTACGCGCTCGCATCCAACACTTGCTCCCAGGCCACAAATAGGCAGTATTTCCTTCCCTTCGGGCTATCTTTGGCTCCAGTGAAATCAGTAAATTCAAAACAGAAAGAAAAAGAAGATATATCAAACCTATAATTTAAAAATGTCTAATCAGCAATATAAGAATAAAATACCTTTCCCGATTTTTCTAAGCGGTTTGTCACATCTGTTCTCGATGCGGCTGTAGATTTACCGGTGACAGGGTCTAAGTATCTTATTTTTGTTGCATTGTAGCTCATTACGATAACGTATCGGTTACTGTTTAACTTAGCGAGTACCGGGCTTCCCTGACTGACATAGTAGAGGATTTCATCTACGGTACATCCTGTAAGGTTGCGTGCTGTGTGTCCGCTATATTTCTTCATTAATTGTTCAATGCTGCCTTTTCCGATATCTATGCTGTCTGGTGCTGCTTCTTTTCCATTTACAGCAGCAATCATAGACAGACAGCCTGCGAGTGACTTTGCATCAGACTGTACTTTGACAACATTGTCCATTCCGGCTACCTGGGCATAGTCTGCGTAAATGCATTTCCAGAGAACATTTTCTTTGCTGTCTATTACATTGCCTCGCTCTGTGTAAGCCCGCGCAATGGCTTCGGTCAGGTTCGTATAAACCGCTTTTTGTGTACCGGAAGCATATACAAAGTACTGCTCCAGCTGTTCTCCGCTATTTGAAAGCTTCAATGTAACATCATCTTCATTTACCATAATTTTTGTTAAGAGAAGATCTGGAACTACCTGAATGTATACATAGTTCGGGAATTTTAAATAAAGCTGTGTCCAGTAGGTATCTGTATATTTGGAAGTCAGGGTTACTGCGTCAGATTCTTCTTTTTCTTTATAGCGAATGTAATCCTTCGTTCCTGTTTTCTGAATTTTGCCTCCTGTTCTTTTTCCGAGTGTCATTTCAAGGATGCTTCCCTTAATCTGTGTGGACATAATATAGCGCCCGGCTTTTTGATATTCTTTGATTGTCTTTCCGTTAATATCAACGATGTGAATTTTGGTAATCGGGAAGCTTACGGTTCCATTACTGCTCTTTGAAACATTTACGGCATTTGCCTCTCCATAAATAAAATCATTGGATAAAAAGCCAACGGCACGGATTCTTTTATCAGAACCTGCGGTAAAGTTCTGTTTTTTTCCTGATTCGAGATCTATCATTTCTATCTGCTTATTTTTATAAAGATTTTGCTCTTTTTCAATTGCGATAATGCTCTGATCTTTGGAAGCAGTCAGACTCTCATTCACAAGACCGGATTCTAATATTTTATCCTTTTTCTTCTCTAAATCAATTTCATGAAGGTCTCCCTCAAGTATACAATAAAATACGGATTTAGAGTTCAAATAGGAGAACTTCTCTAAATCTTCCTTCATGCTGTCATACGGCAGAGATGTGGAAAGGAAAGAAATCTCTTCGTTACAGTTTGTTTTTGCATCATATTTCATGACTTGGATTCCATTCATTCCTTCATGTCGTCCACGGTTAATATATCCATAAACAAGATAGAAAATATTTCCCTTATCATCCATGCTAAGCAGCTTGATTCCGTGGTTTCCTGTTGCATTTCTTATATCAGAAATATTTTCTGAAGCAAGGCTGTATATCTTGTACATATCAGAAGACTGATAGTCATAATACCAGAGCTGGCCTTCCACAGCAAAGCACACTCTGTACCCTTTATCAGAATAAATGTAACTGATATTCTTTTCATTCTGAATACCCAGGCTGATAAGGTTATTGGCCGAATCAATGATGGATTCATTATAATAAGCATCCATTGTTCTCTCATAATCAAGAAGATACATCCTGTCTGCCGTATAACGCAGCTTGTAGGTCTCACTCAGGTCATAATACTGAATAACACCATCGCTTATTTCTGTAGAAAGGATTGTATTCACCCGAATTACTGTGTATGTGTTGTTCATTTCCTGAAGAGTAATACGTGGCTTTGTTTCCTGTTTTACTTCCATATTTCCAAAGGAAACGGCTTCTCTTCCAGAGTTGATACTTACTGATTCGAGATTATCATCTATCGTATCTGCAGATGTTTCAAGATAGCTGGCATTCTCATCCATTGTTGCCTTATCAAATAAATTATTATGGAATTTTAAAACAAATGCAAGGTAGTCATCTAAATGATAACCAGAACCACTCTGTACCTTCGTGTAGAAATAAATTCGTGTGCTGTCATTCAGTCTGACTGCCATTTTAAGATAATATACTTTATTTTCTGATAAGGTATTTTTAAATGTCAGCGTTCCCAGCTTTATATTTTTCTTTTTATTCTTGGTAAGCTGATTCAGTGTTCCTGTTTCTGTCGGTTTGTCCGGTGTTTTTTCAAATAATGTGTACTGAATTGCCGTAATGTCATAATCGTAGTCATGAAGCTTTAAAATTACAGCATTTTTATTATTGGTAAGGGTAATCTGATTACGGACTAAAGAAAGATCAATGTCTTCCTTATATCCAGCCATCAGATTATAGCTGCTCGTATCATTTCCAATCTCAAGAACAGGATAGGATGGATTAGCCAGCTCTGCTACTGCACTTCCCTTTTCCATGCCCATCCGATTATTAAAAAAGACCAGTGCGCCGATGAAACACAATACGGCAACTGCTATGTGCAGGATTATCAACTGTACATTTTTACTCATTATTCACCCCTCCCTCTTCCTGAAGAAGCTTCCACAATGTCGGGGCAAATCCAAACTGTTCACAAAATGCATTTACCTCTTTTGAAGCCTTTTCTCTCTTCTTTGCGGACGGCTTTTTCCGATGTAAGGCACGAATTAAAAGGTTCTTTGGTGTATGCTCCATATCAATAAATTCTAAAATCTGTGTATCGTATCCCTGTTCTTCTAAAATTTTGGCACGGATACCATCTGTTGCAAGCGCACAGAAGCGCTCTTTTAAAATGCCATAATCTGTTATTGGCTCAAATTCTGATGCAGAAATCTGCTTATTAAGTTCATGCTGGCAGCATGGGACGGATAAAATAACAGATGCGCCCCAGCGTAATGCCTTATACAAAGCATAGTCCGTCGCTGTGTCACAGGCGTGGAGTGTTACTACCATATCTACCTGTGTAACGCCTTCAAATTCTTCTATGGAACCTTCATAGAAATTAAGCTTATCATAGCCATACTTCACAGCCAGACGGCTGCAGTTTTTTATAACATCCTTCTTTAAATCCAAACCGATAATACGAATATCATAACCTTTTAACTCTTTAATATAGTAGTACATAGCAAATGTCAGATAGGACTTTCCGCACCCAAAGTCAAGAATTGTAATCTCCCTGTCCTTCGGAAGATGCGGCAACACATCCTCTATAAACTCTAAAAAGCGGTTAATTTGGCGGTACTTATCGTACTTTGTCCGCACAATCTTTCCTTCTGCTGTCATAACTCCAAGATCTTTTAAAAATGGGACAGCAACTCCTTCTGGTAAAATGTATTTCTTTGTGCGGTTATGAAGCAAATGACTTTTATCTGATGACAGCTTTGCCACAGCCGGATTATTCTGCTTCTTTACTTTAATTGCTGCCTTTCCCTTTTTGTTGATAAGTGCAGTAAGCTCTGCACCAGAAGTCTGCAACTGTACCTGTTTATATAAGGGAAGTATCTTTTCCACTTCTTCTAATAATTCTCTCTTACTAAGATTCTTATGAAAAACCTGCGTCTTTGTATACGCCGCACTCTGAAAAACAAGTTTGTCCTTCACTAGAATCGGGCGAATATTGTACTTTTTCACTTCTTCTGCTTTTCTTGGATTACTTATCGTGAGAAGAAGCATCTGCTCATTTAAATTTTCTTTGATTTTGGTGAGTAAAAACTCCATGTTTATTCTCCTGTTATTTATTTCGATAATAAATGTATATTATAGCAGTAACCACATTATACTGCCAGCGCTTTTTCCACTATTTATTTTCAATCTATACTCGGTATTTCTCCCCGGCAGACTTGCAGAGACGCGCATCTCGCAGCAAGAATGCCGGGGCATTCTTGAATATTATACTGAAAATATCAGAACATCTCTTAAAATATTCATCTTGCGGACATAGGAATCTTTTGCATTATTGTGTTGAAAATACTTTCTGTCTGCGGTAATAGCGCTGTCTTCTGTGATTAATATTCCAATGTAATATTACCTGTATCAATGTGCGAAATGGAGTGATGGCATCCCGGAGAGAGACTTCTACAAAGTATGGATTTCTTATCATCTCTTCATCATCAGCCTGTATCATCTCCTGTTCCTCGCGATACTTTAACTTATCATACACCATATCCGCAATTTTTAAAATAGTTACCTTGTCTGGATATTCAGAATAAATCGGACTTCCCTTGTACTCATATTGATCAAGCAGGGCATCTCCAACAATCCACACCTCTCTCGCGACCATCGGCAGCATCTGGATAAAATATTCGTAGTCTTTCCAGTATCGCTGTTCTTCCTGTTGTAACTGCTCTGGAGGAAGTAATGCCTCTATTTGAAGATTTTCATTGCCCCAGTCAGTTTCCTGCTGTGTATTTTGTTCCTCATTTTGACATGCCATCATCTCTCGAAATCCCGGCAGCCATTCAAAATCAAAGTCTCCTTTTTTATTCATATAATGGTTTCCTGCTTTCGCCCAGTTTGATTTATCATATGCAAAATGAGAATGATTCGTGCTTATCTATTATTTTTATCAGACAGATACAACTTGTTTTCGATTCATACCGTTATTAAATATACGGAATTACTTCTTTTAAATTTTCCACTACCGCTACACATTTTTCCTGCTGTTCTTTTGGTATTGGAAGCAAATCTGGAATGTTTATAACGGGCAGATTACCTGCAAGAGCTGCCTGCACGCCATTTGCGGAATCTTCTAATACAAGTGTCTCTTCTGGCTTTACATCAAATGCTTTGCAAATCTCCAAAAATACATCTGGGAATGGCTTGCCCCTTTTCACATCTTTTGAAGAAAGCACCATATCAAAATATTCGTTTAACCCAGTTCTGTCCAGGTATTCTTTAATAACATCTGTATCTGAGCCGCTCGCTACGGCTGTCTGCAAGCCTTTTTCCCGGACAACCTGCAAAAGCTCTCTCAGGCCTTCTTTTTCAGGAACTCCTTCTTCTCTGATTATCTGTTTGGAGCGGTTACCAACTTTTTTGTAAATGCCTTCCGCATCTACATCTTCTCCATAATAAACATAGTATTTCTTCTGAATGTCTTTTGCATTCATTCCCAAAAATCCTATATATTGTTCAAAGGTTGGATTATATCCCTCTTCCTTTACTATTTCGGTAAATGCTCTGTAGTTTACCTGTTCTGTGGCAAACATTAAACCATCCATATCAAAAATTATTAATTTTAACATATGTATCCCTCTTGATGAAACTGGAGAAAACCCCGAGATAGCTATAACTATTTCGGGGTTCGTCTCCTGATTTAAATCAAAATCTTTCTATCTGTCGTGTTTATTTCTTCCTGTTGCTCTGCGTCTTCTACGATATACTTCTGCACTTCCTGCTGCAAGGGCTGCGGCTGCTAATGCTGCGTAAAAGAGGATATGTGAGTTATCTCCGGTCTTTGAGTTTTTACCTTTTTTGGTTGTTTTGTTAGAAGAGTTATTCTTGCTGGTGCTTGTTTTCTTTTTCTCTTTGCCGTCATTTCCATCGGTGTCATCACCATCGTCTTCTTTTAAATATTTGTCATACTCCGGAATAAGAAGCTGGTTTTCAATGACAGCATATGCTGTTTTCTGTGTTGGAGTAATCTGGCATTTTGTTCCATTACCCTCAATCTTGCAAGCTTCGGAAGATTCTAACTTATTACCATCCTCATCTGTTTCTGCAACATAGTATGTTCCGTCTTTGAGATGTTCAAATACAGTGTATGCTGACCATGCGCCCTCGCATTTCAATTCTTTTACATTAGAAACTTTCTGTGTGCAGTCGGCATCACTAAATAATGCAACGTAAAAAGTTCTGTTTACTGCCTGATTCCTGCCCCTGGAATGTAACCAGCTTACTTACAACAAGTTTACCCTCTTCACCAGCTGGTGTTGTATCATCTTTCATGACAATTTCGTTGCCATCCACTGCTTTACCATCAATAGAAACCGTTCCGTCTTTATTTACAGTAAATGTAATATCTGCTGCAACTTCATAACCGCTTGGCGCAGTAACCTCTGCAAGTGTATACGTTTCTCCCGCAATGAGTTTCTGCTCAAATACATGGGCTTCTGTCGCAGACATCCAGCTTTCGATTACATTTCCTTCTTTATCTTTTAAAAGAAGTCTGGCACCGGCAACTTCGTTATTGCCTGTAATATCCATTTTCTTAATAGATACTTTTGTTACATCTATTTGTACCCTTAAAACGGGGATTGAATGCGAGCGTTCCCGCAAACATTCAACCCACAGTGACAGAGTCACAAATATAGGATGTCGTCTCTCTTTAAGGGCGTCTGTCCTATCTCATAAATTAAATAGCTATCCCTGCATCTTTTCCATCAGACGTGCTGTATCTTCTGTCAATTTCTTTAAGGAATTAACCATAGCAGCTTTCTGTGCTGATAATTCATCGCACTGTTTCTTCTCTTCTTCCACTTTACGAAGGCTGTCCTCATGAATTTTCTTAGCTTCTTCAATGGCATTTTCCTTATTTTCCTGTGCATCTTTTAAGAGTCTTTCGGCTGTTTTTCTTGCTTCTCCGATAATATCGGCTGCATCCTGTCTTGCCTTTTCTCTTTCTCTTTCTGCCTGTTCTCTGGCTTCATCTAGAATTGCATTCTGTCTTCCTTCTAAATCTGACAGCTGCTTGCAAAGTAAATCTGCATTCTTCATGTAACGCTCATAAGCCTGGTCTGTTGTCTCTGGTGCTTTATTATTCTCGGCAGACTTCTCCGCTTCTTCGGCACGCGCTATCGCTTTCTCTGTTTTTTCTTTTTCTGCTGCAATTTCTGCCTCTAAGGCAGCTACTTTCTTCTGTGCTGCTGCTAACTGTGCCCTTACAGTCTCTATTTCATCCTGTACTTCATCTGCATCTGCTACAGCTACTGCTGATATTGGTACTTCATTAGATACGGTTTCCTGTACTGTTTCTTCTGCCTCATCTAATGTTACAGTTTGCTCATCTTCTTCTGTCTCAACGATGTCTTCCTGTGTATCTTTTTCCAGTTCTTCCATCGTCTTTCCTGTAGCTGCTGCCGCAATACCAAGAGCTGTCTTGCTCTCCTTTTTCAGTTCTTCTATCTCTTTTTCTTTCGCTAAAATGATAGCTTCTGCTTCATCACAAATTTTATCTAACTGAATATCAACTTCATCTTTATCATAACCAAACATAGATGTTTTAAATGTCAGTTCTTCTACATATGTTAACAATTCCTGCATATTCATAGCGGTTTCCTCTCTTCCTCTGGTTCGTGTCGCGCAGTGTACAATTCCAGAATTATTCAAAATCATTTCTTACTATTTATTATAAGCATTCTATAGTATTTGTCCAGTGAAAATGGCGCGAAAACCTTCAGTATGCCAGAGCGTGTTTGAAATACTTTCTGCAAATTAGAACATGCAGATTGCAAGAATGATTTATCAAACCCTCTCAGCTCATTAATATTAAAATGTCAGTCGCATCTGATACCACGTAGCTCCACCATGTATTGATTCTGAAACACCTTCATTCTGAAAACCAAATTTCTCATAATAATGAACTAATTTATCCTTACAGGTCAGGACCAGGCCTTCCCTGTCCTGTGCTCTTGCATCATTGATTGCGTAGCGAAGCAGCTTTTCCGCATAGCCCTGTCTTCGATATTTCGGCAATGTATTTACTCCGAAAATCATCTGCCACGCTCCCTTTTCATCATGAAGGCAAGCCTTCTCATACATTTCATCTGTCAGATTTTTTTCATCCGTTACCATTCCATCTACAAACGCAATTACTTTCTCTTCCTCACACATCAGCCAGAAATGGGTTCCATATTCCTTAATTCTCTCTGCAAATTTTTCTTTTGTCGCCGCCTCCTCAAAAGGAAAACATTCTGACTCCACAAAAGCAATCTTATCTAAATCTTCCATCGTTGCCATTCTAATCTGCATGTG
This sequence comes from Anaerobutyricum hallii DSM 3353, assembly GCF_000173975.1. Classification (GTDB taxonomy): domain Bacteria; phylum Bacillota; class Clostridia; order Lachnospirales; family Lachnospiraceae; genus Anaerobutyricum; species Anaerobutyricum hallii. The sequence continues at coordinate 66,896 of NZ_ACEP01000106.1, read as the reverse complement.
TTCCATAACAATAAGCTCCTCATTCATCATAATCTTGTAATCTTCTTTTTATTTTCTTTCGAAAATATCACAATATCTAATATTTGTAATACACATTTGGTACTCATTTTACCTTTTATAACATATTATAAATTACTTTTACAAAATTTCAATGTTCATTTTTAACAAAAAAGGGGATTTCGTTGCTGTGGTATTTGAGGAAGGGGGGGGATGGAGACTTCTACTTATTCTGAATTTTATCTGCCATTCCATGTTTTCAGCTAATTTCTATCTTCCACCCAACAGGCAATTACCACAACAAAGCGGCGGAAATAATTCTGCTGGGCTCATAGACAGAAAGCGAAGAACACCATATTCTCCTATCTGTGGCCTCGGAACAAGCGTTGGATGCGAGCCTTAAAGCGAGCATTCAACGTGCCGCGACTAAAGTCACAGATAGGAGAATATGGTGTTCTTCGTTTTCATCTATCTTACTATAAAATTATTTCCCCGCCACATCCAATCTGGTAATTGCTCTCTTAAGGGCGAGTTCTGCGCGACCGATATCAACTCCTCCCTGTTCGGAAGAAAGTCTCCTCTCCGCGCGGGTCTTAGCTTCTTTGGCTCTATTGACATCAATATTCTGTGGCCATTCTACTGCTTCTGCGAGAATAGTCATCTTTTCAGGAGTGATCTCCACAAAGCCGGAAAGAAGTGCAGCCTGTTTCTCCTCATTCCTCTCGGTAATGATGAGCCTGCCAGGTGCAATGATCTGCGTCATCGGGATATGGTCGGCATAGATACCCACCTCTCCCTCTACGGTATTATATTCCACCATGTAGATGTCATTGGAATAAAAAATCCTGTCCGGTGCGATGATTTCGAGTCGGAATGTTTTGTCTGCCATAGAATCACCTACTTATTATATCTGGCTAATACATCGTCGATATTTCCTGCATTTAAGAACATTCCCTCTGGAATCTCGTCGTATTTACCCTCGAGAATCTCCTTGAATCCCTGAATAGTCTCCCCAAGAGGAACATAACGTCCTGTTGTTCCGGTAAACTGCTCTGCTACGAAGAATGGCTGAGATAAGAATCTCTGTACCTTTCTTGCGCGGGCTACGAGAACCTTTTCTTCTTCGGAAAGTTCGTCCATACCAAGGATGGCAATGATGTCCTGCAGTTCTTTATAACGCTGTAATATTTCCTGTACACCACGGGCTACCTGGTAATGTTCTTCACCTACGATTCGAGGGTCAAGAATTCGGGAAGTAGACTCTAGTGGATCTACAGCCGGATAAATACCCTGTTCTACGATGGCACGGGAAAGTACGGTTGTTGCATCCAGATGAGCGAATGTTGTAGCCGGAGCCGGGTCAGTTAAGTCATCGGCCGGTACATATACTGCCTGTACGGATGTGATAGAACCGTTCTTTGTGGATGTGATACGTTCCTGTAATGCTCCCATCTCTGTCTGTAAGGTTGGCTGGTAACCTACCGCACTTGGTACTCGTCCCAGTAATGCGGATACCTCGGAACCTGCCTGTGTGAATCGGAAAATGTTATCAATGAATAAAAGGACATCCTTTCCACCTTCATCACGGAAATTCTCTGCGATTGTCAGTCCAGTAAGACCTACTCGCATACGTGCTCCTGGCGGCTCGTTCATCTGTCCAAATACCATCGCTGTTTTATCAATAACGCCGGACTCACTCATCTCTGTATAGAGGTCATTACCTTCACGGGTACGCTCTCCTACACCGGTAAATACGGAATATCCACCATGCTCTGTCGCTACGTTACGGATTAATTCCTGAATGAGTACGGTCTTACCTACACCGGCACCTCCGAAAAGACCAATCTTTCCACCTTTCTGGTAAGGACAGAGAAGGTCTACTACTTTGATACCAGTCTCTAAGATTTCTGTTTCTGTTGCCTGTTCCGCAAAAGTCGGTGCCTTACGGTGAATTGGATTTCTCTTTACTCCTTCCGGCACAGGCTTTTTGTCAATTGGCTCTCCAAGAACGTTAAAGATACGTCCTAAAGTAACCTCCCCCACAGGTACGGTAATTGGTCCGCCTGTGGCAATGGCCTCCATTCCTCTTACAAGTCCGTCTGTTGGACCCATTGCGATACATCTGATAATATCGTCACCGAGATGCTGTGCTGTCTCTGCAACCAGCTTGGAGCCATCTTTTCTACGGATTTCAACGGCATCGTTAATTTCTGGAAGAACACCCTGGTCGAATCGGATATCGAGTACTGCACCGATAACCTGGGTGATTTTACCTGTATTCTGTTCTGCCATTTATTTACTCCTTTAATATTTGTTAATTCAGAGCTTCCGCACCTGAAATAATCTCGGTTAATTCCTGCGTGATTGCACCCTGTCTTGCTCTATTATAAGCGAGGGACAGAGTGGAAATCATCTCCTCCGCATTGCTTGTAGCAGCATCCATCGCCTGCATTCTGGCTCCGTTCTCACTTGCTACTGCCTCAATAAATGCCCCATATATAATACTATTTATATACTTTGGAATCAGCAAATCGAGAGATTCCTCTGCTTCCGGCTCATAGTTCATCGGTGCCTGGCTCTTTTTCTCGCTTTCTTCCTCTGCCTTCACTTCCACAGGGAGGAGTTTGATAAATTCTGGTGTGTGCACTACCGTATTTTTAAATCCGGTATACGCCAGATAAATCTCGCCTATCTCTCCCGCTGCATAAGCATCAAGAACTTTACGTCCAATCTCTACTGCATCAGAAAAGAGGGGTTCATTGATAATATCGGAATCATCGGATGCGATATAGTATCCTCTTCGCTCAAAGGATTCGATACCCTTTTTACCGATTCCGTAAATCTCTACACTCTCTTTTGGAAGTCCGCTGTCTGCGACAAGCTTTACAATGTTATTGTTATAGCCGCCTGCAAGTCCACGGTTTGAGGTTACAACGATTACGGCTTTTTTTTCTGAGCCGTTAAATGTCAGGTAAGGATGTTCGATATTGCCTGATTTTGAGAGAATCGACTGCACCGTATCGTACATTTTCTGGAAATACGGCTTTGCACTCTCCGCTCTGGTTCTGGCTTTCTGAAGCTTAACAGTGGATACGAGCTTCATTGCTTTGGTAATCTGCTGCGTACTCTGAATACTTTCTTTCCGCCTCTTAATATCTCGCATTGATGCCATATTCAATCACCATCCTTAAAATTGATTCTTAAATTCTGTAATGGCCTTCTGAATTAACACATCTGTCTCACTGTTGATTTCTCCTGTTTCACGGATTGCCTTATAAATCTCTGGATACTTTGTCTCTACAAATTCATAAAGTCCCTTCTCAAACTCTGCAATACGCTCTACTGGTACATCAAGAAGATACTTTCTCGTTACCGCATAAATGATAACAATCTGTTTCTCTACAGCAAGAGGCTGATACTGTGGCTGTTTTAATACTTCTTTAATACGCTCACCCTGTGCAAGACGTTCTCTTGTATCATCATCAAGTTCGGAACCAAACTGGGCAAAGGACGCAAGTTCACGATACTGAGCAAGTTCTGTACGAATTGGACCTGCAATCTTCTTCATCGCCTTAATCTGTGCCGCTCCACCTACTCGGGATACGGAAAGACCCGCATTAATCGCTGGACGGAAACCTGCGTGGAACATCTCCGTTTCCAGATAAATCTGTCCGTCTGTGATGGAGATAACGTTTGTCGGGATATAAGCAGAAACATCGCCTGCCTGTGTCTCGATAATCGGAATCGCTGTAAGTGAACCACCGCCAAGTTCCTTAGAAAGTCTTGACGCTCTCTCTAATAATCTTGAATGAAGATAGAATACGTCTCCAGGATATGCCTCACGTCCTGGTGGTCTTCTAAGAAGTAAGGACAGGGTACGGTATGACGTAGCATGCTTACTTAAATCATCATAAATGATAAGTACATCCTCTCCACGCTCCATCCACTCTTCACCGATTGCACATCCTGCATATGGTGCGATATATTGTAATGGTGCTAACTCGCTGGCAGTGGAAGCGACAACGGTTGTGTATTCCATCGCATCATGTTCTTTTAATGTCTTTACAATACCTGCAACTGTAGAAGCCTTCTGTCCGATGGCTACATAAATACAGTGCATATTCTGACCCTTCTGGTTGATAATCGTGTCAACGGCAATGGCCGTCTTACCTGTCTGACGGTCACCAATGATCAACTCACGCTGTCCACGTCCAATTGGAACCATGGAGTCAATCGCCTTAATTCCGGTCTGTACCGGAGTATCTACTGCCTGACGGTCAATAACACCGTAGGCAACTCTCTCTACAGGACGATATTTATCTGTATCAATTGGTCCTTTTTCGTCAATCGGCTGTCCTAATGCGTTCACAACACGGCCGGTAAGTGCATCTCCAACAGGAACTTCTACTACTCTTCCAGTAGTCTTTACCACGTCTCCCTCGTTAACTGCACGGGAATCACCTAAAAGTACAACACCAACGTTGTCTTCCTCTAAGTTCATGACCATGCCGTATACTTCTCCCGGGAATTCCAGAAGTTCACCCTGCATTGCATTCTCCAGACCATGAATACGCGCAATACCATCCGCCACCTGAATAACAGTACCAACATCGGTGGTTTCCAGCTTCGCCGTATAATTCTTAATCTGTTCCTTGATTACGGAACTGATTTCTTCCGGTCTTAAATTAACCAACCCCAACTACACCTTCTTTCTCCAAACTCAACTTTGATAATCCCTTGCTGAGCTTCTCAATCTGCGTTTTAAGACTGCTGTCTAACACTCTGTCTTCTATTCGGATGATCAGACCTCCAAGCAATGCCGGGTTTATCTGATAATCTACTTCAAAGGAAGTGTATTTCGTCGTCTCTAAAAGACGCTTTGTAAGTTTTTCCTTCTGGCGGGCAGAAAGTTCTGTGGCAGAAACAACCTTTACCTTACCAATTCCCTTATATTCCTTCGCCTTGTCTACGAAAAATTCAAAAATCTTTGGAATGTCTTTCTGTCTGTCCTTCTCCACAATAATGCTGAGAAATCCCAGCACCTCATCCGATGCCCGTCCGGAAAATATATTCTTCAGCAAGTCTAACTTCTCTATCTTGCTTACTTCCGGATGATTTAAAAGAGAGAGTAAGTCCGCATTCTCAAGAAGAATCTGCTGCAATGTCTGCACCTCTGATAAAAGGGCATCCATCTTCTTCTCCTCGACTGCCAGCTCAAACAAAGCATTGCCGTAAATACTGCTTACTCGTTTAGCCATGTTTTATCTCCCATCTCTTTTAATGTCTGCTCAAACAGAGCATTCTGTGTCTGCTCATCAACAGATGCGGCAATAATCTTCTCTGACATAAGCGCGGCAACAGAAATAATCTCCTGTTTTACTTCATCTTTAACACGCTTCTTCTCAAGCTCTGCCTCACTCTTTGCATTCTCCATGATACGGGCTGCCTCCGCTCGTGCGTCTGCGATAATCTCATTCTCCCGCTGCATGGCCTTCTTTCTGGCATCACTTAAAATCTGTTCCGCCTCTTTATCAATCCGTTTCAGCTTCGTATCATACTCATCCTTAAAACGAATTGCCTGTTCCCGACTCTCCTTCGCCTCTTTTTGCTCCTTCATTACCCGCTCTTTACGGTCATTCAAAATCTTTCTTACCGGATCAAGAAGCAGATAACTTGCAGCTAAAAATAAAATAAAGATGGCGAGCATCTGAAATGCTACCTGAAATACAAGCTGTGGGTCCAGGCCAAATATTCTGTTATCATACTTTAGTGCCTCTAATAACACTTTATGGCCTCCTTTCGAATTCTCGAGGACTCATCTTACAGCTTTCCGATTAATGGGTTAGCATACAGAAGGATCAGTGCGATAACCAATCCGTAAAGACCTGTTGTCTCTGCTACGGCCTGTCCTAAAAGCATGGTAGACATAACATCACCCTTTGCTCCCGGATTACGTCCTACTGCAGAAGCACCATAACCGGCTGCAATACCCTGACCAACACCAGGTCCGATACCTGCGATAACCGCAAGACCTGCACCAATTGCGGAACAAGCTAAAACTAAACCTTCGTTTGTAATTCCTGTCATAATAAACTCCTCCTTAAATACATTCTCTTTCTTTTGTCAGAAAACCTGTAAACAAACCGTTACAGTCTCTCCTAATCATAACGGTTTGATATGAATACCATTGTTAACATTCCAAATACATATGTCTGGATTGCTCCAGAAAAGAAATCGAAATATGCATGTAGAAATGCCGGTATTCCAATCTTTGTAAACCACGGCATCAATGCGTACCACAGGCCGAGCATAATCGTTCCTGCTGTTACATTACCAAACAAACGCAGTGACATGGAGACCGGAGTGGCAAACTCACTGATGATGTTAATCGGGAGAAAGACTGGAAACGGATCTAATAAATCTTTTATGATTCCAAATCCCTTTGTCTTTATCCAAGCATACTCAATCATCACAAATGTAATCAGTGCCAGACCGAATGTGGTTCCAAAATCTGCCGTTGGCGGCCGTAATCCGAAAAGTCCTGAAATATTGGATAAAAAGATAAACGCCATCAGCGCCTCTACATAATTCAGGTACTTCTTTGCGTGAATACCCATGTTGCTCACAACCATGGCATCCATCTTCTCCACTATCATCTCTACTACATTCTGCACAACATTCGGTTCGTCATAATCTTTCATGATCTCATGTCTGGCAAATAATATCAAAGCCAATAATATCAGACAAACAATTACTGTCGTGACCATCGTAGTATTGATAGAGAGGGTAACCCCAAACAGCTTAAATTCATAATAACTATGGATAAAAAAATCCACATCGCTGCTTCCCATACCTTTACCTTCCTTTCTTATATAATTTCTTTGTTATATATACATTAGTATATGCATGAAAATATGCAGATATTTTCAGTCCCAGAATTCCAATAATTATTCCCGGAAAACTAAAATATCCTGAACGCATTCCAATCCATGCAGCCAATAATATAACCACTGCCCTTAAAAGCGTGCTAAATACCATGTTCCTCCTCGCCTGATGTTCCGTCATCACAAGACAATTGTTCAGACTCTTGTACATACTCACGCTAAGTCCTATCGCTACAGCTGTCCCAAGTAACAGCCCCAGACTGTAGCTTTCTTTATTCTCCACGACAAGAAGCCCTATCGCTTCAAAAACAATACTGTACACAATACATCCGAAAATTAAATCAAATAAAGTTTCATTATCTTTATTTATCCATCTTCTCCAGTTCACCTTTATCTGATTCCCCTTTCTTCACTGTATCACAAATCAGCTCCAAAATATTATACACATTATATTATTAAGTATAAAACAATCTATTTTATAAAACGCAAAATTATCGTATAACAGGAACGAAATCCTGCCAGTATTCCCAATATAAGAAATACCAGAAAAATCCAATCTGCATGAAGCCTTTCAGCTAAAAACTTCCCGGCAATCATACAAAGAAAAATACAGGTCAACATGCTGATTCCCAATTGGGTAATCAATGCAAGCATCCTCAAAAAACTATAGTCTTTCTTCTTTCGAATCATACCAGAAGTTCTCCGATAATCCGGTCTGCAACGGCTTCCATCAAAGGCTCCAATATATCAAAGCAGGTCTGATAGGTCTCCTGATTCTCCTCCGTCACTTCCGGTATTCTCTCTTCTGTTTCTGTTGTATCTATAAATGTCCCAATTGACATACAGCTTGTTGCCTCGTCAAATGATTCCTTTATCTCCTCTGCGAGTCCTTTTGTAATAGCCAGCACTAAATCTGCTGATGCAAGATCCTCGTCTGTGAGCTGGGAAGAACGAAAATCTTCTATCCTATAGCCTTTTTCCCTTAAAATCTTTGCTGCTCCCGGAGCAACAGGTTCTGAAAAAAGTACAACCAGTCCTCTGGAAACTACCTCTATATTCTGGCAGTTTCTCTTCTGTAATATACCCCGTAAAATACATTCTGCCATAAAGCTCCGGCCAATATTGTTCTCTCCCACAATAATAATCTTACGATAATCCAAACTGATCCCTCCTATAGCGTAATCAGATGATATCCGGCTGCCTTTAGCATACGGTTCATGATAGCATTCCCCAAACCTTGCTCAAAAAAACTCTCTGAATACATATAATCACATTCTAAATCGTCAAATTCCCGAAGAATACGGTAAAGATTCGCCGCAACAGTTTCTGGTTTCTGCCGACTTCCTATACTTCTTAAAATATCTGCATGATAGGAATCTAATGTCTCATCTGTTCCAATAACTCCTACCTTATGTCCTTCTTCTTCTTTCTCCTTAACAAGTTCATTAATCCGGGCAATCACCTTATCCCTATCGCCTTCTACCAATGTAAGCTGTCCCTTTGGCGCATAATGACGGTACTTCATTCCCGGCGCTTTCGCTACCACATTCTTCTTCATAGTACGTCCGGTAACTGCCGGATCAATATTCACTTTAGGCAGCACTTCTTCTAACATATCTTTTGTAATATATCCCGGTCTTAAAATAGTCGGGGTATCTGTACTCATATCAATAATCGTGGACTCAATTCCGATTCCAACAGCCCCTCCATCAAGAATCAATGGAATTCTTCCCTGCATATCTTCATACACATGAGATGCCAATGTTGGACTTGGCCTTCCCGAAGTATTCGCACTCGGTGCTGCAATCATTCGGCCACTCTCCCGGATAAAATCACGAGCAAGCGGATGGGATGGCATACGAATCGCAACAGTCTTAAGCCCTCCCGTTGTTCCATCTGGAACACAGCTCTTTTTATTTAAAATAACTGTTAATGGACCTGGCCAGAACTTCTCCATGACCTTCTTCGCCGCTTCCGGTACCTCTGACGCAATCTCATACACCTGATCAACATCATGAATATGAACGATCAAAGGATTATCGGACGGTCTCCCCTTCGCCGCATAAATCTTCGCAGACGCTTCCGCATTCAATGCATCTGCTCCTAAGCCATAGACTGTCTCTGTCGGAAAGGCAACCAAGCCTCCTTCCCGGATAATCTCTCCAGCTTTTTTCAGTGCTGCTGCTTTTTCCTCTGGCGATACTTTCTCTATATTTAATAATTCTGTCTCCACTAATGTTCACCTCTGGTAATTATATTTATATATTAATCGAACGCTGCCTGACTGGCCGCGTCCCCATACTTAATATGTATAAAGTCAATTTCTAAAAAACAGATTAATTGACCCTTGCATCATATCACGTTTTGGCTATAAAGTCAAAAATAGGCTCATTTTTATCGGCATTTTTCAGCATTTTGACACTTTTTATCGGTTATGATGCTTTTACCTCTTTCATATACATAATAAAGAAACGATAAATTAAGGATGAACATTATGAAATTACTCTCTCATCCCATCATTCTGTCCGTATTCTTACTATGCTTCTGTGCTGGGGCATTCTTTATCGGCCATGCGGCACTTTCCTACGCTACGTTCCAGTCAGCAGAAAACTTCTGTGTCCTTCTTGATGCCGGGCACGGAGGAAATGATCCCGGTAAGGTCAGTTCTTCCGGTGTAAAAGAAAAAGATATTAACCTTGCCATCACTTTAAAATGTCAATCAGTTCTTGAACAAAATGGTGTAAAAGTTATCCTGACCCGAAATAGTGATTGCAGCTTAGCAGATTCGAATGCCTCTAATAAAAAAGCCAGCGACTTAAAAAAACGAAAAGCACTTATCAAAGAAAGCCAAATAAACTGTGCAGTAAGTATACACCAAAACAGCTTTCCTGATACTTCCTCACATGGAGCTCAGGTATTCTATCATCCGCAAAACCCTGACAGCAAGCGTCTGGCTTCTCTTATTCAGGCACAGATGCAAAACCTTACCGGCATCCAAAACCATCGCAAAATTAAAGCAAACACTGACTATTACCTCCTTCGTGATAATAATACTCCAACTGTTATCGCAGAAGTCTGCTTTCTTTCCAATCCATCAGAAGCTGCCATGATTACAGAAGAGACAATACAAGAAAAAGCTGCCTTTCAAATTGCTATGGGAATCATGCAGTTTCTACATTCTCCTTCTTTTAATCCGCAGTAAATATCTCCTAAACTAAAGCAAATATCTGCTAAATTAAAACCTTCCTCTTCTGTATTATTTATTCTTTTATAATAATTATTCCAGAGTATGTTTGAAAAAAGCTTTCTGCAAATTCAAGAATGCCCCGGCATTCTTGCCACGAGGTGTGTATACTGCAGGAATGATTCTTCAAACCTGCTCTAATGACTATGGTTCACAATATTATCTGGGAATAGGCTTCATCCGAAATCTGCTTTTAAAATTTATAATACCTGCCGATTACATAAAAAATGTAGTTATAGTATACCAATCCTCCTGTGAATATTCATTATCAAAAATACTCGTATCTTACTGCCGCCTTATTATACTGTCTCTTCTTCGCCTGAAAATACTGGCGCAGATACACTATACCATTTTTGTTTTTATTTTACAATATTTTCCTCTAAAATTTTCTTTCCTTTTTCTTAAAGTGCAAGAATCCGCTGTCTGCGGCACATTTTAACACTTTACAGTTTAGGGAATAATGTTTATACTATACACACACAGATATCTGTCAGCACATAAACGGCTGTCTTATTACACAGCCCACATATAATCTACTATATAATTTGTAATCAGCTGCCATTTGTTTATACACGGCAATAGCTATTCTAAAAACATTCTAAAAATGAAAGAAAAGTAGATTTGTGATTAAGATTCATTTATTTGTACCCGCTGACAGATTATTTTTTGAAAAAGGAAGTGATTTCATGAAGTTAGAGAAATTAAGTGACACACAAATACGCTGCACTTTAAGTAAAGAAGATTTAAGCCAGAGACAGCTTCACCTTTCTGAACTTGCCTACGGTTCTGAAAAAGCAAAAGAATTATTCCGTGATATGATGCAGCAGGCATCTATTGAGCTCGGTTTCGAAGCAGATAATATTCCACTTATGATAGAGGCTATTCCAATATCTAATGACTGCCTTGTTTTAGTCGTTACTAAAGTGGAGGATCCTGACGAACTTGACACTCGCTTTTCAAGATTCTCTAAAATAAATGTGGATGACTCATTTGACGAAGATTTTTCTGACATAGATGATACCGATTTTGAAGAAATGGATTTCCTCGACGATGAGGACGATATAGATATGGACGATGAACCTCTTCCATTCAGCCCTTCTTCTGATTTTGACAATGCTGATTCTGATGCTTCCACTTCTTCCAAAGAACGTTCTGCTATTGATGATGCATTAGACCTGATTGCCCCATTTACCCAGGCAATCGCTCAGGCTAAAAAGGAAGCCATGAGAAAGAAAAAGGAGAACCGTTCTTCTGTACAGGACTGCCAGTACTATTCTTTCCAGAATTTCTCACAGGCAGCACAGCTTGGCGCTTTCCTCGCTCCATTTTTTGAGGGAGAAAGTTCTTTGTACAAAGATTCTTTTTCCAATAATTATTATATGATTCTTCGCAAAACACAAAGCGAAAATGATACTTTCCACCGTGCTTGCAATATCGCAGCTGATTTTGGCGTGAGAATCTCTGCTTCTTATGCGACACCAGCGTATTTTAGGGAGCATTTTGAGACGATACTGGAGGAGAATGCAGTTGAGATGCTGGGGGAATTGGCTTAGGTTTGGAATGACTTATAAATAGACGAACTCCGAAAGATAAATAAAGCATATTTGTGACTTTCGTCGCGGCGGTTTGAATGTTCGCTTTAACGCTCGCATCCAAACCTTGCTCCCAGGCCACAAATATGCTTTATTTATCTTTCGGAGTTCTGTTTTTGGGTTGCTTAAGTTACTGAAAAATCTATAGCTGATTTTTCAGCATTTTAACGGTATTATCTTGTAGTATAGCTGAAAATGCTGAGGAAAGGGATTTGAGGATTTTTCGAGGAAGTATTGCTTTCCGAGTTTTGTTTTTTAGAATGTTTTTGAAAAATGCTTTTTGTAAGATGTATGTTACAATTTGTGGAGAATTTTTCCTGAATGAGGACGGTGTAATGTGCTACGTCAACTGAATAAACTAATTTTCTAACAGCTAATAAACCTCCAACAGCCAAAAAACAGCTCCCAAAGAGAGAAGAAGCCCTATATTTGTGGCCTTAGAGCGAGGATTGAATGCGAGCCGTTAAGCGAACATTCAACCCGCAGTGATAGAGTCACAAATATAGGGCTTCTTCTCTCTTTGGGAGCGTTTACCTTGCCTGCGGCAAATCAGGAATTATTTATCCTTATTTGCAAGGTAATCATTTACGCGTTTTAATACCTGATCAGCGTCCATTCCGTGTACCATGCAAGCTTCTTCTAAGCTTTCCATTGCAGAAGATGGGCATCCTACACAGTGCATTCCTGCTGCCATTAAGATTGCTGCAATTCCCATATCCATCTGAAGCATTTCGCCAATTAATGTCTGTTTTGTAATCTGCTGTGCCATAATATATACCTCCAGTTCGTATATCGTGCCTACGCATTCTTAACCATTTTAAAGTATGCTGTACTGATATTATGTCTCATTATATCTGTCTTTAATGTCCTCAAGCTCTTTAAAAGAAATATTAAAAATATTGGTAAGCGTTTTTACTTGTTTTGTTCTGACTTTTGCAAGCCTGAATTTCAGTATAATACATGAAATAAAAAAGTTCAACTGTTATATTTGCAGTTATTCCTGATTATTTCTCAAAAAGCTATTTTTAAGGAAAAATTTCTAATCACTCAAAATCTCTATATCCGTATTTTAATTTACTACCGTTAGAGCGTGTTTGAAAAATGCTTTCTGAAAGATGTGCGTTACAATTTGTGGGAGATTTCGCCTGAATGAGGGCGGCGTAGCGGGCTACGTCAACTGAATGAAGGCAAAATATACCGCAAATTGGGATGTGCAGATTGCAGGAATGATTTTTCAAACATGCTCTAGGCTATAAAAACAAATCAGACGGAACAACTGCTAGTTAAACAGATATAATTAATTCTCAATTTCCTTAATAAGGTTAATCATCTCGATTGCACTTACAGCACAGTCATAACCTTTGTTTCCTGCTTTTGTTCCTGCACGCTCGATTGCCTGCTCAATATTTTCTGTTGTAAGGATTCCGAACATTACTGGAACGCCTGCCTGTAAGCCAACCTGTGCAACACCTTTAGATACTTCGTTACATACATAATCATAGTGGCTTGTTGAACCTCTGATTACTGTTCCAAGAGCGATTACTGCATCGTATTTTCCTGTTTTAACCATTTTCTCGCAGATTAATGGAATTTCGAATGCTCCTGGTACCCATGCTACGTCGATATTTTCTTCGGAGATTCCGTGACGTACAAGACCATCGACTGCTCCGCCTAATAATTTAGATACGATAAATTCGTTGAAACGTGCACATACGATTCCGATTTTCTCTTTTTTACCTACTACTTTTCCTTCGATTACATGATAAGCCATCTTTTTATCCTCCATTTATTTTAAATATTTAACAAGTTGTTCTTTATAAAGTCTGATCGGGTCAAGCTGCTTTATTTAGTATTTTGTATAATGTCCCATCTTCTCCTGTTTTGTCTTCAGGTAGAATAAGTCATCTGAGTTTGGCTCGATGATAATTGGAACACGTTCTACGATTTCGATGCCGTATCCGGATAATCCAACTACTTTGGCCGGATTATTTGTCATAAGACGAAGTTCTTTGATTCCTAAGTCCGCAAGAATCTGTGCGCCGATTCCGTAATCTCTTAAGTCTTCTGGGAATCCTAATGCAAGGTTTGCTTCTACGGTATCCATTCCTGTATCCTGAAGCTGGTATGCTTTTAACTTATTGATAAGACCGATTCCACGACCTTCCTGACGCATGTATAAAAGAACGCCCCTGCCCTCTTTTTCAATCATCTGGATGGCTGCGCGGTACTGCTGACCACAGTCACAGCGGCGAGAACCTAATGCATCACCTGTAAGACATTCAGAATGAACTCGGCATAATACTGGCTTACCGTCTGATACGTCACCTTTTACGATGGCCACATGATGCTCACCATTTAACTTATTGATGTATCCGAAAATACGGAAATGTCCATAATGTGTTGGGAAATCTGCCTCTGCTTCACGGCTTACGAAACATTCTGTCTTTCTTCTGTACTGAATCATATCAGCGATTGTGATAAGCTTTAAGTCGTATTTCTTTGCAAATTCTACAAGATCTGGAAGCTTGCCTACGAATCCGTCTTCGTCGAGGATATCACAACAAAGACCTACTGGACGAAGACCGGCCATTACTGCTAAATCTACAGCTGCTTCTGTAAAACCAGTTCTCTTTAACACGCCTCCCTGTCTTGCTACCTTAGGGAACATATGACCTGGCATACGGAAATCTTCTGGCTTAGCATCTGCTTTTGTCGCAGCGATAACTGTTGCAGAACGATCCTGTGCGGAAATTCCAGTAGGAGCATCTGCCTTGTCAAAAGATACTGTAGATACAGATGGTTCTCCATCAGAACCCTGCCAGATTAAGGCTTCTAAGCCAAGCTGTCTTGCCACTTCTTCAGAAATTGGCATAGTGATCAAACCTTTGGCATTGGTTGCCATAAAGTTGATAACTTCTGGTGTGGCAAATTCGCCGGCTACCAGAAGGGAACCTTCATTCTCTAAATCATCGTCATCTACTGCGATAACCATTTTGCCTGCTTTAAAATCAGCAATTGCTTCTTCGATTGTGTTAAACTTAATGTCGCTCATTTATCTTAGGTCCTCCCTTAATTAGAATCCATTTTGTATGAGAAAATCCATTGTAATGCCTGTTTTCTCAGTCGTGCCTTCTTCTTCCTCAGCAGGAATACTTCCGTACTGAAGAAGCTTCTCAACATACTTGCCTACCATATCATTCTCAAGATTTACGGTATCTCCCGGCTTTTTATCAAGAAGGGTCGTATTCTGTCCCGTATGTGGAATGACAGAAACCGCAAAGCTCTTATTATCTACCTTTGCTACGGTAAGACTTACTCCATCAATAGTGATAGAGCCTTTACTTATGATATATTTTAATATTGCTGCGGATGTATCAATCGTAATCCATACAGCATTATCATCCTTTTTCATGGAAGAAATAGTTCCGGTTCCATCGACATGACCTGCCACAATATGTCCGCCAAAGCGTCCATTTGCCGCCATCGCTCTCTCTAAATTAACCTTACTTCCACTCTTCAACTCGCCAAGATTGGTTCGCCTTAATGTCTCATGCATGACATCTACAGAATAATTATTTTTTCCGATGGATGTTGCGGTGAGACAGACACCGTTAAGTGCCACACTGTCACCAAGATGCAGATCTCCTAAAACAGTATTTGCCTTAATTGTAATGACAGCGGAATTCGCACCTTTTTTGATGCTCTGGATTTCTCCAACTTCCTCAATAATTCCTGTAAACATACAACCTGCCTTTCTATTAATTTTCTTTTGTTCTTTCATATTCTAAAAGAATATCCTGCCCAAATTCCTGCATTCCTATTCTGGTAAAATGCCATGCATCGGCAGCTTTCGCAAGTCCCTGACCTTCTACCGGAGTCTTTGCCTGTGCACCTCCAAAAATCTTAGGAGCAATGTAGCAATATACTCTCTGTACGATTCCTGCCTGCAATGCACTCTCGTTAAGCTGTCCGCCGCCTTCTAAAAGAATACCGTCAATCTTACGGCTTCCAAGTTCCTTCATGAGAACTGGCAGAGAAATTACTTCTTTTTGCTTCTCTTCTATAATATCACTATCGACTTCTCTGCTAATATTATTATCTGCTAAATTATCTGCCAAAAGTCTGTCCTTATATTTTAAAACTGAATCTGAACTGCTTCCTGAAAAGTCATTCACCGCAATTCCCGGAATCCTTAACACTTCCACACCCTTTTCTTCAAGCTGCACCGCCTTTGTCTCATCGGCATCTGGCAGGCAGGCTACGATAAGAGGCTGTTGCTTCGCTGTTCGTACAAGCTGAGAATCCATCGGAATCCGCAAATGGCTGTCTGCAATAATACGAACCGGGTCTCTTCCACCTTCGATACGACAGCTGAGCATCGGGTCATCAGCAAGAACTGTTCCGATTCCAGCCATAATTCCTTTATAATGATTGCGAAGTGTCTGGACATGTGCTCTGGACTCTTCTCCAGTTACCCACTTGGAATCTCCAGTATAGCAGGCAATCTTACCGTCCATAGTCATCGCATACTTCATTGCAACATAAGGCGTTCCTGTACTGATATAATGGAAAAACACATGATTCATGGCATCACATTCTTCCTTGAGGAAATGTGGGATAACTTCGATTCCTTTTTCACGAAGAAGCTTAAATCCCTTACCGGATACCAGCGGATTCGGATCATCAGAACCAACGACAACTCTTGCAATCTTCTCCTCAATAATTGCTTCTGTACAAGGAGGTGTCTTTCCGTAATGGCAGCAAGGCTCTAACGTTACATAAATGGTACTTCCCTCAATATTATTGCCTCTCTTCCTGGCATTCGCTATCGCATTACGTTCTGCATGAAGCTGTCCGTAACATTCGTGATAACCCTCTCCTATAATCTCTCCATCCTTCACAATAACGGCTCCGACTAATGGATTCGGGTTCACATGACCGCTTCCTTTTTTCGCCAGCTCTATGGCTCTTCTCATATACTTCTCTTCTGGCATATCTAAAACCTCCTGCAAGTAAAATCAGATCAGAAAGAAGCCAGTAAAAATTCGTCCATCTAAATATCAGACAGCTATATAAGCGATTCCTCTTTCTATAAGAAAATGCTTTTTACATTATATAAAAATACTTCCTGGAAATTATATAAGCTTATATAAAAGCACTTTCTTGGAAATAAAAAACGCCCTGAAATCTACGTTTATAAATTCCAGGGCTTTAATTTATCTTAATCGTTCATATACTTACATAGTCTCTTTCTTCTTCTTACATCCGGACTGTACCGTCGGCTCCGGAATCACACCGGATCATGCTATCGCTCGCGGGCTTACGCTTCCTCCTAAAACTTCAAAACGCTTACCGCCGGTCGGGAATTACACCCTGCCCTGAAGAATATTTTATTTCCATCGGTATTATATCGCATTATGCTATATTATTCAACTGTTTTTTATACATTTTCCACAATGAGATATGTACAAAAGTTCCAATCCAACCTTAAATAACGCTACTTTTTTGCAAATGTAATCCTTATTATAAATCTTGTTCAAAGTTTGTTACAAATCAAACTATTATGTTTTTAAACACGCTCTAGAGCGTGTTTGAAAAATGCTTTCTGTAAGATGTGCGTTACAATTTGTGGGAGATTTCGCCTGAATGAGGGCGGCGTAGCGGGCTACGTCAACTGAATGAAGGCAAAATATACCGCAAATTGGGGCGTGCAGATTGCAGGAATGATTTTTTAAACACGCTCTAGTTTCCGCCTGCCTGCTGTTCATATGTACTGATAAGCTGTATATTGTACTTCTCCACTTCATTCAGGCAAGAATCATCAAAGTCATTCGATGCTGTCTGTGGCACATACCAGTTCTGTCTCTGGAAATACTCCTGTAACTCCTGATCATTAAAAATTCTTCCGTGTCGCGCATAGATTTCATTCCTCGTAATCTTCAGTCCATAGGAATCAAGTACAGAAAGATTCTGTATAGTATACTTAACCGTTGTCGTATAAGACAAATGCTGTGCCTTCTCATATCGGTTTGAGCTCTTATCATCCCCTGGAATAAGGTAAATCCTGTCTTCTGTCTCACCATCTGCTTCTTCATCAGATGAAGCGTTTTCATTCTCATCAGCACTAAAGACTTCTTCCTTATTATCCGTCTCAGAGTCTGAAGCTGCCTCTTCGGATTCTCCCTTCGTTTCTGTTTCTGTGTTCGCTTCCTGCGTACCATCAGACTCCAGGTGATCTTCTATCTCCTGCCTTTTCTCTTTATCCTTATTATATTCTGTATCCGCAGCAGAAATCAGCCTGGCATCCTCATTCTTCTTAATCATACGAAAGCCTGCAATTACAATTCCAACTACAGAAAAAATGATGATCACTGTTAGAATCATCAAACCTATCGTTCCATATTTCTTTTCGTTACGTCCCATTATTCAGCCTCCTTTGGGCATTAGCCATGTCCTGTCTGAATCGCTTTTGTTAATATTATAAAAGAATTTCCATTTCTATACAAGCCCAAACGTCAATAGTTAAAACTAATTTAATATCTTACAAAATTTAATACAATTTTTCTGTCAGTTTATGCTTGATATTAATGAGAATCTAGTATAGAATAATGAATACAGAACATAAAGTTCAATTTTATCTAATCTAAAGGAGGATACTATAATGGCATATGTAATTTCTGACGATTGTATTAGTTGTGGAACTTGTGAAGGTGAATGCCCAGCAGGAGCAATCAGCGAAGGTGATGGAAAATACGAAATCGATGCTGATACATGCATGGATTGCGGTTCTTGTGCAGGTGCTTGCCCAGCAGGTGCTATCAGCCAGGAATAATTCGTTAATTTTACGGCGAACTATTATAAGAGGACATCGTGTTTGCGGTGTCTTCTTTTTTTGTGGTCAGGCGCCGCTCTAAGCCGACTTGATGTAGGTTTCTTTATTTTGCGCGGCTGTCTCAATAAAAATAAGGCATCGTTATTCTATGTCTTTCTTTTATATTCGGCAAATATTAACAGGGGATTTAGGAGGGGTTTTCTACGAACAGAAAACAGGAAAAGGATTTTACCGCATAAAAGAACTGATTTTGTGACTTTTGCGTTGCGGCGTTCTGACTGTAGCCTCGCGGGCTCGTTTTTGAGCGAGGCTGTTTTATCAGGCAGAACAGAGCGTTTAACGCAAGGGAACAAAACAGTTCTTTTATGCGGTAAAATCCCTTTCCTGTTTTCGTCTGTTTGTCAAATACCCTTCCGTTTATTCTTTCGGAAGAACCGACTCTTTTTCTTGAAGATTCCATCTTTGGAAACTGCGATTTCCTGTCTTGCTTTTTGGGTGCTTCGTATGGCTTCATCGAGTTTTTTGTAGCGTTCTTCTTCCCGCTGTTCCTGTTCTACCATTAGCTCGTCCACTTCGCGGAGCATTTTATTGCAAAGATGGTTTCCCATAGCATCTCCGAGGTTTTCTGCCTGTTCACGGAGGGCTTTGCCTACGATTCGTCCCATGATTTCTTCAAATTGCTGCATTTTTTCTTCGTGCTCAGCGAGGGCGGATTTTTCATTTTGGTGGATGGTTACGACTTTGCAGTTTCGGTCTTCTTTTACAGTTCCATTGCTGTTGGTACTGTTGTGATTTCTGTCAGAATTTCTATTGTTTGTCCTGCCTTTTTTGTTGTTGCCTGAACTATTTTCAAAAGTATCTCTGTCATTTTCTTCGGAAAAATATACTTTGGAATTTCTTTGTTGTTCATTTTCTTTTCCATTCTGTCTCTCTTTTCCCCGCTGCATTTCCCGTTCTGTTTGAGAATCCCTTTGCTGCTCTGCTTCTTTTTGTGCTTCTTCTAATTCCTGATTTTCAAGTTCTTCCTGTGTTGTCAGTAGTTTATGTATATCAATCAGCTTTTTTTGTTCTAAATCTGGCAGTACTTCTTTTACTGCTTTTAGCTGAAATCCTTTATTCTTTAATTCTTTAATACAGTGTAATAGCTGTATTTCCTCTTCGCGGTAATAGCGGTGTCCCAATTCATTTCTTGGTATGTTGAGTTCGAGTTCTTCTTCCCAGTAACGAAGAACATGGTTTTCCACCGATAGAAGCCTGGCCGCTTCCGAGATGGTATATTTGTTTTCTTTCATAATATAATCCGCTCCTGTTCCACAAATATTTTACCGGAATCTCATTGTAAATCACATGATGAATTTACGTGCAAAATACACTCAAACACAGTATTATGTAACAATTCAGAAACATACAAATTCTCAATTGATATACGATTGAGCCTAAATAGTTACAGCATTATGTGAATGCGTCCGGATGGTTACAGTATTATTATAACAACTTTAAGAAAACAGTCTCAACGCTATTCGTATTCTAAATTCTTCTCAATTCTTTCAAATAAAGATAAATAACGACAAAATTATTCGGATTTTATTTATGAAAATAGATGCTGGCAAAATTATTTGTATTTCATTTGAGCAAAAGCATATATCGGTAAAACAAAAAAGAAAAGAGCGAGCCACTCTACATAACCCGCTCTTTGTTTGCAAATTTCGTGTATTGTCCGAGCCATACCAGCTCGACGCTTCCGGTCGCACCATTTCTTTGTTTGGCTACAATAACTTCCGCCAGATTCTTTTTCTCTGAATCCGGATTATAATATTCATCTCTGTACAGGAACATAACAACGTCGGCATCCTGCTCGATTGCTCCTGATTCTCGAAGGTCAGAAAGCATTGGTTTGTGGTCCTGTCTTGCCTCAACCGCTCGGGAGAGCTGGGAGAGTGCAATGATCGGAACATCTAATTCTCTCGCTAAAACTTTAAGTGCTCGGGAAATTTCTGAAATTTCCTGCTGTCTTGATTCGTTTCGTCTTGATTCACTTCCACTCATAAGCTGAAGGTAATCGATTACAACAAGCTCAATTCCATAAGTTTGTTTGTACTTTCGGCATTTAGAACGAATCTCTGCCAAAGTCGTTGCTGTATCATCAATTATAAGCTTGGAGTTACCAATGAGGGCCGCTCCTTCTAAGAGCTTCTCCCAGTCGGAATCTCTTAAATCACCAGTACGCATCTGCTGGGAATCTACCATAGATTCTGATGCCATAAGTCTTGTTACGAGCTGTTCCTTTGACATCTCGAGACTGAACATCGCTACGGCATGATTATCTTTAAATGCTGCATACTGTGCAATGTTAAGGACGAATGCTGTCTTTCCCATCGCTGGTCTGGCCGCTACTAATATAAGTTCTGCCGGATGCAGTCCGGTAAGCTTGTAATCAAGTTCGGTAAAGCCGGTAGCAACTCCTGTGACTCTTCCCTTGGTCTTTGATGCTTCTTCTATGGCACTTAAAGAATTTAAAACAATCTGCTGAATCGGAACAAAGTCGGACATACGGTTTCTGTTTTGAAGAAGCCCGAAAATGTCTTTCTCTGTCTTTTCAAGAATTGTCTCTGTGTCTTCCTTGCCAAGATAACATTCATTTCCAATGTTCTCCGTCACTTTGATCAAAGCGCGGAGTGTTGCCTTATCGTGAACAATCTTTGCATACTGTCCGATATTGGCCGCCGTTGGTACAACTTCTACTAAATCACGGAAAAAGTCAAGACTCATTAGTTCTTCTGGAACTTCTTTTTCTTTTAATTTGTTTTGAAGAGTAATCAGGTCAACTGCTTTACCCTCCCGGTAAAGTTCTACCATAGCCTCAAATACGATTCCGTACTGGCGCTGGTAAAAGTCCTCTTTAGTGAGGATGTCTTCTGCCTCAACGATTGCGTCTCTGTCCATCAGCATAGAGCCTAAAACTGAACGTTCCGCCTCCTCACTGTGAGGCTGTATTCTTTTTACAAAATTCTCGTCTACTGTCGGCATTGATGATCCTTTCTAGAGCGTGAGAGGATGACAGCGAGAATTGAGATTATAATCTCAATTCTCGCCTGTCTTCTACTTTAATATTACTTTTCAGTTACTTTTACTTTTAAGTCAGCAGTTACCTTAGGATGTAACTTAATCTTTACATTGTGTACGCCAAGGCTCTTGATTGGTTCGTCTACGGAGATTTTCTTTTTGTCGAGCTCGTATCCGAGCTGTTCTTTGGCTGCGGCTGCGATTTCTTTTGTGGAGATTGCTCCAAATGTACGTCCGCCTTCACCGACTTTCATTTTGAGTTCTACACTCTTGTTTTTGAGTTCTTCTGCAAGAACTTTGGCTGCGGCTAACTGTTCTGCTGCCACTTTATCTTCGTGTGCTTTCTGAAGCTTTAAGTCATTGATGTTTTTACTTGTAGCTTCTATACCAAGCTTCTTTGGAAGGATAAAGTTTCTTGCGTATCCTGCGTTCACTTCTACTAACTGACCTTTTTTTCCGAGAGACTTTACGTCTTCTAATAAAATAACTTTCATTTTAAATCCTCCTATATCGAGTCTGTTTTTAACTCTTTTTTATAGGTCATACAAAACTTCTTTCATATAACTCTATCTTTTTAAATCACTATTTTTACTCTATCTTTATCATACTAATATCTGATATTCTCTTCAGAGTGTGTTCCTGCAAATATATTTTTAAAAATCTATACTCCAGCATCCTCTGATTCTAAATAATCATATCAAGTAGGCAGCAGACGCAATTCATCTCTCACCTTAGAGGTCGGAGTCTTCTTGCTGTAAGGAGATAAATACCGTCTATATATCCCCATCTTCATGCATTTTCCGCAATGTATGTTTTAACATCTCTGCCGCATCAGAAAGGGATACGTCTTTTAGCTGTGCTGCTGCCATCGTCAGATGTCCGCCACCGCCAAACTTCTCCATAATTACCTGTACATTAAGTTCATCAATAGAGCGCGCGCTGACATATATACAATCCTGCAAAGCAGTCAGCACAAAGCTTCCTCTGATTCCCTGTATATTCAGCAATGCATTTGCCGCTTTGGCTCCGACAACAGTCGCTCCGGAGACATTTTCCCCATCAAAGGTTGAAATAGCAAATTCATCCATGTAAATTTCTGCTTTATTAATAATCGCTGTTCGTATACGGCAATGTTCCATATCTTCACGGAACATCTTTCTTACACGAGTTACATCTGCTCCTGCTCTCCGCAGGTAGGCTGCCGCCTCAAATGTTCTGACACCCGCTTTGATAACAAAGTTATCTGTATCCACCAAAATACCTGAATACATGGCATCAGCCTCAATATTCTTAAGCTTTGGTTTATCTACAATATACTGTAAAATCTCCGCTACCATCTCACAAGTCGATGATGCATACGGCTCTACATAAGAAACAACCGCATTCTTAATCGTCTCATTACTCTGCCTGTGATGGTCAAGAACAACAATTGTTGAGATGGACTTCAATAATTCCGGACATTCTGTCATTGCCGGGACATTCACATCCACAACAATAAGCATTGCCGACTTATCTTTAAGAAGCATTGCCTCCTCATTCGTTACAAAAATATCTTCCTCTTCATCTGCCCGCTCACGGTAAATGCCATCTACGATTGGCTCAATTGCCGGACAGTCTTTGTCCATAACAATATATGTGCTTTTGTTTAGTGCCTTCGACAGGCGGTATATACCAAGCGCTGCGCCTACACAGTCTGCATCTGGATTCTTATGTCCCATAACAAAAATCTTATCATGTGTCAGCATAATCTCCCGAAGTGCATGTGCCTTCACTCTGGCTTTTACTCTTGTACTCTTTTCGACTTTCTGGGTCTTACCTCCATAATAGGAAATGGCATCTCCATCTCTTACTACAGCCTGATCACCACCGCGGCCAAGAGCGAGATCCATCGCTACCCGTGCACTCTCATAATTCTCCGTGTAGCTTCCGCCATTCACACCAACACCAATACTCAGTGTCATAGATAGCTCGTTACCGATATTGATAAGCCGGACTTCATCAAGAATCGAAAACTTAGATTCCATCAGCTGTTCCAGTTTTTCTTCTTCAAATACAAAAAGAAACTTGTCCTTCTCAAATCCCTTAATGATCGCATCGAGTCCCTGCATATACTTCATGATCTTTCGCTCTACTAAAGCAAGAAGAAGGGACTGTCTTACTTCCTCCATGTTTTCAAGAACTTCTTCGTAGTTATCAATATAAATCAATCCAGCAACCAGACTCTTCTTCCTGGACTCTTCTTTGTAACCAATAAGCTGCGTCTCATCAAAAAAGTAAAATACCTGAAGAATATCTCCCTGTGTCTCTTTATCTTCCTGTATCTCTCCCTCTGTCTGTTCCAAATTCTTAAATACCATATTTCGACATTCCACATGATACTTGTGCTCCTCATGTGTGATACAGTACTCCTTCATCTGTCCATTCTGAGGGAAAACCTTCTTATAAAGTCCTGGAAAAATCTGTGTGATACTTTTCTTTGTGATCTTCTGTCCTACAATCTCTGAAAACTGTTCATTATGCCAGATAATCGTACCATCCTGGTCCGTCATTACATACGGTACTGGCAGTTCTTTAAGAATCTGCTTCTGAATCTGACTCTGCTCAAAACCAGCCGCCAGAAATTCCTTGCTAATCATCTTCTCCGTATATTCATAACATAAAACAGCCGCAATGAGATAAATAACATCTCCTACCAAGATTGTATATCCAAGACCGGGATTCACTTCTATCACACCTAAGGCCGCTACTAATATAAAGACTACCACGATAATAGGCAACCATAAATTCAGAGCGACCCTTCTTGATATATTCTTTTCTCGTTTCATTTCTTTCTCCCAATTAGGAAATATACATTGTCTATTTCTCTGAGTTTAAATTATTACAGATATAGTAAAAATTATTATAACACTGTTTCCCCTAATTTAAAAGGAAAATAATTTGAAAGCAAAAATCCGGCAGGCCAGCGGGCAACTGGTCTGCCGGATGAAAACTATGGCAATAGTTATCAACAATATTAATTATTTATTCTCATTTCTTGCCTGAAGAGCCATCTTAGCCTGTAAGTTTCTCTGGAACTGGTCAATTAATACAGCCAGAATGATTACAAGACCTTTGATTACCTTCTGCCAGAACTCGGATACACCACACATTGTCATACCATCATTGATGATACCGATTACGAATGCACCGATTACTGTACCACCGATTGTACCAACACCACCTGCCATAGATGTACCACCGAGTACAACGGCTGCAATGGCGTTCATTTCCCAAGTATCACCTGTATTTGGATGAGAAGCTGCAATCTGTGCCATTGTTACAAGGCCGATCAATGCGGAACATGCACCGGAGATTGCGTATACAAGAATAATGTTTTTCTCTACTTTGATACCGGAAAGACGAGCTGCCTTTTCGTTACCACCAATAGCAAGGATATGCCATCCAAAAGGAGTTTTCTTAAGTACAAATGCTGCGATTACTGCGAGGATAAGGAAGAGGATCGCTGCGATTGGAATACCAGGAAATCCGCCAACTGCGAATACACGGCTATCAAACTGCATGATACCTACGTTTCCGAGTGCTTCCTGACCTTTGATACTTGAGAATGTATTTCCGCCGGAACGGATATTTGCAAGACCACGGCCGATGTACATTGTACCTAATGTTACGATAAAAGGTGCTAATTTACATTTTGCGATTAATGCACCGTTAACAATACCGATGATAATACCGATAATGATACAGATTACTGTGATAGCTGGAACGCTGAAGTAAAGTGTAACTCCGGCAAATTTTAAAGTAAGACCTTCCTGGATAAGACCACCGGCGATCATTCCGACTAAACCTACTACGGAACCAACGGAAAGGTCGATACCGCCGGTAATGATAACGTAGGTCATACCAATACCAAGAATACCATACTGTGCAACGTGCTTACATACTAAAAGTAATGAGTTAACTGTGCAGAAAGAATCGGCTTTAATAGAGAAGAATATAAATAAAATTATGAGTACGAATAATGTTCTTCCCTTTAAAAGTGTCATCATAAGATTCGAATTATCTTTTTTCTTATTCATTTTGATTTCTCCTTTTCCTTGTTATGTACTTCGGAAGACTTTTCCGGCTTCTGTTAAGCTGGCATAGAAAAATTCCAAAATACATTATTAGTTTTAGTGATGACCTTTGTAGGATGCTAATACCAGATTATCCTCTGTGATCTCGTCATCTGTAAATTCTGCGGTCTTAATACCGTTTGATAAAACGACAACTCGGTTGGCGATTGCCAGCATCTCCTTAAGCTCTGAACTTACACAGATAATGGAAAGTCCACGGTCTGCATACTGGTTGATAATATCAAATACCTCTGTCTTGGCACCGATATCAATACCACGGCTCGGCTCATCCATAAGAAGAATCTTAGGATCTGTCAACACACCTTTACCGATTACACATTTCTGCTGGTTACCACCGGAAAGGGATAAAATCGGAAGATGTTTATCTGCTACTTTAATATGAATATCTTTAATCTGTGCATCTACATATTCGTCTTCCTTTTGTTTGGATAAAACGAACTTATTACAGCAGGTCTTTAAGCTGGAAAGGGAAATATTCTTTTCGATATCCAGTGTCTGTACAAGACCTTCTGCCTGGCGGTCTTCAGGAACTAAGGCAAAACCATTCTTGATCTGCTCTGCAATGTTCTTAATCTTAATTTTCTTGCCGTCAACATAAACCTCTCCAGTGTGTTCTGGATGAAGTCCCATCAGACATTCAAATACTTCTGTACGTCCGGCTCCCATTAAGCCGTAAATTCCGAGAATCTCTCCTCGTTTTAACTTAAAGCTTACATGATCAAGCAGCCATCCGCCACCTTTCTTTGGAAGACAGAGGTCTTTAACTTCAAGAACAGTATCCTGTTTCTCCCAGTCAATATCTCTTTCTTTCTTAGGGTAGGATTTGTTACTACCTGTCATCTTCTGTACGATCCAAGGAACGTCAATATCTTTAACTGCTGCATCATCTACATATTTACCATCTCGAAGAATAGTAACATGGTCACCAATCTCCATAATCTCTTCAAGACGATGGGAAATATATACGATGGAAATGCCCTGGGCATTTAACTCACGCATGATCTTGAAAAGTACCTGTACCTCTGACTGACTTAAGGAAGATGTAGGCTCATCCATGATGAGAATCTTTAAGTCATCCTGAATTAAGTTACGGGCAATCTCGATCATCTGCTGCTGACCTACACGAAGGTCTCCGACTTTCGCCTCCGGATCAATCGGATACTCCAGTCTTTCAAGAACCTCTTTGGTCTTCTGTTTATGTATTTCATTATTTACAACGACACCTTTTTTCTGTTCGTTGTTCATAAAAATGTTCTGGTATACGTTTAAGTTGGGAAAAAGGGAAAGTTCCTGATGAATGATACCTACTCCCTTTGCTCTCGCCTCTGTTGTATTTTTGAAGCTTACTTCTTCGCCGTCAAGATACATCTTTCCTGAAGAAGGCTGCTCGATTCCGGCAATCTGCTTCATTAATGTGGACTTGCCTGCACCATTTTCTCCGATTAATACGTTAACTTTTCCACGGTAAATGTTAAAGTCAACATCGTCAAGAGCCTTTGTACCAGGATAAACCTTTTCCATGTGCCGGCATTTCATTACGATATCTTTATCTTTATTCTCAGCCATCCAATTCATCCTCCTCTAACTGATTCTTACTGTGTTCTGTCTGTTATTTTACTTCAAGAACAACCGGAGTAATTACGATTGCATCATTGGAATCAGCAGTGAAACATCCAACAAGGTTTACTGTTGCTCCTTCTGCAAGGTCATCGTATACAGGTTTTACAACTGCTTCTTCAACTTTTTCAAGCATACTTGTATTTACCTGACCCCATTCTGTCTGGTTTGTAAAATCAGAGAAGTTAATGAAACTCATATCATCACGAATAGATGAATTCTTATATTTACCAATCTGACAGGTAACTACTGTCTTTCCTGTGTAGCCAGGAACTTCTAATGTTACTGTTCCGTAGAAAGAATCTTTATCTACTTTTGTAATCTTTGCACCTTCTAATTTTACTGCATAGTTATAATAAGAAGCTGCTTTTGTCTTTAAGCCATCAAATTCTTCGCCCATTTCTGTGAGCTTGCCATCATACTTTGCTAAAATGTCAGATACATCTACTGCTTTTTTCTCACATTCTGGAATTACTTCTGAATCCCAGATTGCTTCTACACTGTCACCAGGATTGAACTCTTTCTGCCCTGTAAGATCTCCCTCATGACCAATCTTTACTACCTTCACACAGCCTGTTAATAAAACGGCTGCCATTACTACTGTTAAAACAGTACTTATCAAACGTTTTGCCATGGTTTTCTTCCTTTCTCTATTCCCTGCTGTCCCTACATGTGAGAAGGGTGCCGAATAACTTATTGGCACCCCTCCACACACTGAAGAGAGCCTAACCCCCTTCAGACCTAACAGATTCAATTAAATTTATACTACGAACTTCTCTTATTCTGCGAAAACAAAGTTATCTAACTTGTCAGCGTTATCCTTTGTAATTACAACACAGTCAACTAACTGCTTCTCTTCAAGACCTGTAGTTCCGTTTGTCAGGTAATCGTTAGCCTGAGTAACTGCATTTCTTGTGATCTTATCAATCTGCTGAAGAGCTGTTGCAAGTGCTTTACCATCTTTGATGTTATCTCTCATATCGTTAGATCCGTCAACACCGATGATATATACGTCATGGTCAAGGTTTGCTGCTGCAACTGCTGCTGCTGCACCACAAGCCATAGTATCATTACCACAAACGATCGCTGTAATGTCTGGATACTGCTGTAAGATTGTTTCAGCTTTGGACTGGCCTTCTGTCTGATCCCAGTTAGCGGACTGCTGAGCAACCATCTTCATGTCTGTCTGGTCAAGAACTCTGTGGAAAGCGTTAGAACGAACCTGGCAGTTTGTATCGGACTCAAGTCCTAATAATTCTGCGTAGTCACCTTTTCCGCCTGTAGCTTCTACTAATGCTTCTGCTGCTGCCTGAGCACCCTGGTCATTGTTAGCTACGATCTGAGATACGCAAAGACCTTCTTTGTTGATCTCACGGTCAACCATGAATGTAGGGATTCCAGCATCATAAGCTTTCTGAACTGCTTCGATAGAAGCATCTGCTCCGGCGTTATCACAAACGATTGCGGATGCGCCTTCGGAAATAGCTGTATCGAATAATTCGGACTGTTTTGTAGCATCATCATCATGAGATACACATTTAACTTTGTATCCTAACTTCTCGCCTTCTTCTTTACATGCTGTCTGAACAGTACCGAAGTAAGGATTAGAAGTAGATGGTGTGATACAGTAGATCAGCTTGTTAGCTGCGTTAGTGTTAAGAACTTTTGCAGGAGCTGCTGCTTCTGTTGTAGCCTCTGCTGCTGCCTTATCTGATCCACTATCTTTTGTACTACTATTGCTGCTTCCACATCCAGCCATTGTAGCTACCATTGCTGCTGCAACGAAGCCAGCTAAAACTTTCTTAAACATTCTCATTTTTCATTTCCTCCTCATTTTGAAAAATATATGCTAGATAACACAGAAGCTGTTAGCCCTTCTGCGCAAATCTCAAGGATGTTTTGCGATAATACAAGTGTACTCCAATTTCTTTGTGAAATCAATACTATTTTATTAAAAAGTCTTGTATTTTTTTGTTTACTTTGCTATGAATTTAACATAGTATTGGGAATTCCCCTATACTATTTTGTTAATACGAGTCCAACACTCTCTTTCCAGCCTGTATATTTTGTGCATCTTGTCTCCGCATCCATCTCAGGGGTAAATCTGGTGCGGTTAAGACTTTCAAATAATGCAGTCTGTTCGTAAATTCCCATAGCGATTCCAGCGGCATATGCCGGGCCCATAGCAGATAATTCCTCTGCATCTGGTACCTGTACCGGAATATCTAAAATATCACTCTGGAACTGCATAAGATAACCATTCTTAGTTGGGCCGCCATCTACGCGAAGCTCATCAACCTTGATGCCAGAATCTTCTGCCATTGCATTAACTACATCGCTGATCTGATAAACGATACAGTCAAGTGCTGCTCTTACCAGCTCTGCCTTACCTGTTGTGCGGGTGATTCCGCTGACAACAGCTTTCGCTTTACTGTCCCAGTAAGGGGCGCCGAGACCTGTAAATGCTGGTACAAGATAGGTAGTATCTCCCGGATTGGCACTCTTAGCCAGTTCTTCTGTTTCCTTTGCGGAGGCAATCAGTCCGAGGTCTTTTTGCAGCCATGTGATAACTGCTCCGGTGTAATTAATATTTCCTTCAAGAACATAATTCACTTTACCGGAAAGAGACCATGCAAGGGAAGTAACAACTCCCTTGTCACTGAAAATAGGCTTCTCACCAACGTTCATCATAATAGAAGAACCTGTTCCATAAGTTGCTTTAATCATTCCTGGATTCACACATCCCTGTCCATATAAGGCTCCGTGGGAATCTCCCATCACACCATGAATCGGAATGGCTTCCTCAAGATATCCATCAAAATCTGTATAGCCATATAAGGCATTGGAATCACAGATTTCTGCTAACATTTCTTTTTTAATTCCAAATAAGGAAATTAATTCTTCATCCCAGTCAAGGGCAGACACATTAAACATCTGTGTCCGGGAGGCGTTTGAATAGTCTGTTTTAAACGCATGGTCTTTTGTAAGCTGGTATACGAGGTAACTGTCCATCGTTCCTACTGCAAGTTCTCCCTTATCTGCTGCCTCTTTTGCTTCTGGTACGTTCTGAAGTACCCATGCGATCTTTGCTGCAGAATAATATGGAGACAGCGGAATTCCGGAATGTTCCTGTACCATCTGTGCGTAACCGTCCTCTGCAATCTTGTTACAGATTGCTTCACCACGGGCACACTGCCATACAATTGCGTTGTAAACCGGTCTGCCAGTATTTTTGTTCCAGCATACTGCGGTCTCACGCTGATTACTGATACCCAGGGTAAGAATCTCTTCTTTATCAATGCCCGCCTTCTCCACAACATTCTTTACGACCTGGATAACATTTTTCATAATCTGATCCGGGTTATGTTCTACCCAGCCCTTTTCGTTGATAATCTGATCATGTGCAAGGTCGGTTCGGGCAATAATCTTACCTGAACCGTCAAAAATGATACCTTTTGTTCCCTGCGTACTCTGATCAATACCCAATACGTATTTCTTCATAATTATGCTAAAGCCTCTTTTGCTTTTGCTGCAATGCCTTCGCCGTTCATTCCGTAGTAATCAAATACTGCTTTGGAATTACCAGTGATTACTGGTGCATCTGGCAGTGCTACGTTAACTACTTTCTTAGGGCAGTTTGCGCCAACAACCTGTGCTACCATGGAGCCAAGTCCGCCAAATGGAGCATGTTCTTCTGCTGTTACAACTGCTTTGGCGTTTGTAGCTGCCTTGATGATTGCTTCTGTATCTAAAGGTTTTACGCAGTACATATCAAGAACTGTTGCGCTGATTCCCTCTTTCTCAAGGATTTCCGCTGCTTCTACGCAAGGTCTTACCATCTCGCCGCAGCCAATTAATACAACGTCTGTACCTTCTTTAATCACAGTAGCTTTGTCCATCTCAAATGGGCAGTTGTCTTCAGAGTAAATATCTTCTACCGGGTTACGTCCTGTACGGATGTAAGCTGGTTTTTCATCTTTTAATAACGCTTCGATGAGGTGTTTTGTCTGAAATCTGTCACTTGGCAGATACACTCTCATGTTAGGAATTGCGCTCATTGCTGCAATGTCCTGTGCGGAATGATGGCTCATTCCAAGTTCACCGTAGCTGATACCACCACTGATACCAACTAACTTAACGTTTGTGTTAGAGTAAGCAACGTCAACTTTTGCCTGCTCGTAACTTCTTGTAGAAATGAAACTTGCCGGGGAGAAGCAGAAAGGCTTCTTGCCGCATTTTGCCATACCAGCAGAAATACTTACTAAGTTCTGCTCTGCAATACCGATTTCTACACTATTTTCAGGATAAGCATTGAAAAATGGTGTCATGGATGCTGAACCACGAGAGTCACTACATAAAGCAACAATGCTCTTATCCTCTTTTACCTGTTCCATTAATGTCTCACAGATTACCTGACGGTTTGCAATCTTATTCATTTGCTGCGTCCCTCCTCTTTAAAAGTTCAGCGGAAATTGTCTCGTACATTTCCTGTGTAGGTACTTTGTGGTGCCAGTCAGCTTTGTTTTCCATGATCTCGCCACCGCCGTAACCTTTAATTGTATCTGCGATAATTACCGTTGGTTTTCCTTTGCAGGTCTTTGCTTCTTCAAATGCTTCATTTAAAGATTCGATGTTGTTACCCTGTGCATGAATGGAATTCCATCCAAATGCGCGGAAACGTGCATCTAAGTCATCATCAGCCATAACATCTTCTGTGTTACCGGAAATCTGAAGACGGTTTCTGTCAACTACTGCACAAAGGTTGTCTAATTTGTAATGTCCGGCTGCCATAGCACCTTCCCATACAGAACCTTCTGCCAGCTCGCCGTCACCCATAACTGTGTAAACACGGCCTGTCTTTCCATCCATCTTATTTGCAAGTGCCATACCAACACAAACTGGAAGTCCATGTCCAAGAGAACCGGAGTTCATCTCGATTCCTGGAAGTTTGTTATTTGGATGTCCGATGTATGGAGAACCAAATTTGGAGAAGTTCTTAATTACATCTTCGATATCTAGGAAGCCTTTTGCTGCAAGAACAGCATAGTATGCTTCTACAGAATGTCCTTTACTCATAACGAATAAATCCCTGTCAGGATCGTCAAGATTATCAGGACTAATATTCATCTGTTTAAAGTACAGAGTAATGAGGATATCCATTACACTGAAGTCTCCACCGATATGACCGGCTCTTCCTTCCATGATCATATCAAGGACATTTTGTCTGCATTCAAAGGATAATGCTTCTAAATTCACTTTTATGCCTCCTATATAAATGTAAATAAATGCGATAACTATTCAGAGTTCATCTTTTATGCTCTTTTGCAAATAAGTTTGCTTCGCTATATATTTTTTATATATTTTTCATGTAAACATCATTCAAAAATTATCCGAATCTGAATAGTTATCAAATTACAATTGTTAACTTAAACTACTAATTATTTTTCTACCTTTTCACCGCGGATGATAGCTTTTACTTTTTCCTCGATTGGGTCATATAAGTCTGGTGTAACACCGATGTACTTACATGCTTCGTATAATACAGGTACAACATCCTGATGAACACCTACGCAGTGGTGGATGTAAGGTCCCTGAACGAGTTTATCTTCTAAGCGGTCAAGGTTCTCAACTTCAACCCACATATAGGTACCTTTTGTATAAGGACCATCTACTGTCTTAGCGTTTCCAAGAAGTAAGGAGTATTCTCCGTTATCTCCGTCAAAACGTACTAAGGAAATGTGTTCTCCGTCTTTTGCCTGTGCCATTAAGGAACCAGAACAATCGAATGCAACTGGTGTGTCGATCGTTGGTTTTTCTTTGGCGATGGAGATTGGCCATGGACCACAGTGCTGTAAAAGCTCTGCGTTGTCATTATATGGATGACGAACTGTCCAGTCAGCGAAGAAAGATCTTGTCTCTCCCATTGCTGCAGCCTCTACTAATACAGAAGTGATTGTTCCGTGGATATCTGTCTCGCATGCGATTGGGAATCCCTCATCATTGCAAAGTGCATTTGCTGCACATGGCATGATTCCGATTTCATCCTGAAGTGCGTTCCAGCACTGAATCGCTCCACAGTTACATCCGTATTTCTTTCCTAATCTTGTCATAGCAATCTTTAATGCTGCTACGTTATCAAGCTGTTCTGGTGTAACTTTGATGCACATTTTCTCACGGCAGTAATCTGTTACTTCTTTAATCTCTTCTGGAGAATTCTCCTTTACATCTTTCATTGCCTGAGTTAATTCTGGCATTGGGATTGGGGAAAGCTGAATTCCAAACTTCTCAAGTAATTCGCCTTCGTTGCACATTGTTGACCAGAAATCAAATGGTCTTGTGGAAATCTGAAGAACTCTTGTGTTACGGAACGCTTTTACTACGTTACAAACTCTTAAGAAACGGTCAATTCCTTCTGCGAAGCACTCATCTTCAAGGTTGCAGTTCTTTAAATATGTAAATGGAATTCCGAATCTTCTTAAAACTTTACCTGTTGCAAATAATCCACACTGGCTGTCACGAAGACGCATACCGTTCTCATCTGGACATTCGTCTCTTGGTCCCCATAATAAAACAGGAACATTTAACTTCTTAGCCAGGCGGCATACTTCGTATTCTGTACCGAAGTTACAGTGAGGAACGAATAAACCATCTACTTTTGCATCTCTAAACTTTTCGTAGATTTTTTCCATTCCAGCGTCATCATAGAGAAGACCTTCATCATTTACATCGTCAATATCTACGAAATCTACATTTAACTCTTTTAATCTCTTTGCTGTTAATCCTCGATATACTACAGCTGCTGGTGCTGAAAAAATTGCTCTTCTTGTTGGTGCAAAACCAAGTACTACCTTATCCATCCTCTAATTTCCTCCTTCTTTTGAGGCGGAGTTTAAATCAATTACGCTGTCGCGCTCTACAAACTCCGTACATACCTGTGTCTTTGTATTTATTTTACCGCCGTCCTTCATGACTTCTATCAATCGTCTGACTGCAATCTGGCCCATCTCGTATTTAAATACTTTGATCGTCGTCAGTCGCGGTGAAGAAATCTCGCAGAACGGAAGATCATCAAATGAAGCGACCGAAATATCTTCCGGTACTCTGTATCCTGCTTCCTGAAAAGCCTTGATACATCCAAGAGCTATCATGTCATCATCTGCAAAAAATGCGGTCGGCATCTTCGCTCCCTTTGCCAGATATTCCTTCATATCTTTGTAAGCCCCATCCATCGTGGTACTCACTGTGAAAATATACTGGCTGTTTAACTCAATGTTATTCTTGGAAAGTGCTCTGCTGTATCCCGCACACCGGGAAGTAAATGCCTTGATTCGAAATCTTCCTCTGAGATATCCTATTTCTCTGTGTCCCTTATTAATAAGGTACTGAACTGCCGTCACCGCAGAATCTGCATTATTAATAAGTACGGCATTCACAGAGTAATTCGAACTCCAGCAATCCAACAGCACCATCGGACAATTTCCACTCATATATAGAGGAAAGTCCTCATCCATCATCTCTGTTCCAAGCAAAAGTATCGCAGAAGAGGTATCATTCAGAATCAGCTTTACCTGTTCCTCATAATCTGGATCGTTACGGTCTACATTACATATAACCATCTCATATCCAGAAACCCGGCACTCATTCTCTACACCCTTCAATAAAATAGGAAAGAACGGGGAATCATCAATAATCAACCCATTTCTCTTGTAGATAACCAGTTTTATTTTTGTAATTTTATTCTCTGAGATATATCCAATCTCCTTCGCTACCTGAAAGATTCTTTCTGCGGTCTTCTGATTCACACCTTTTTTGTGATTCAGCGCATTCGAAATGGTCGCCGGAGAAAAGCCTGTAATCTCACTAATCTGTTTTATACTGGCTTTCATGTCTCACTCCTCCTTGCTGTGTTCATTATAAAATTTTTACATAACTTTTTCAATAACTTTTTGTTAAAAAGAAGTAGAAAAAATCAAATATGTGAAATATAACTATATGTAGAATGCATATTTTATGCAACTTCACAATGATTTTTGCATCTTTTTTCCAATTTCATTCTTTTTAAACATTTTGACATCTAAATATTTATATAAATATTTTATATGAACATTTAGATGCTGTTTTTCTGAAAATTTTAGGGTTTTATTTAACTGAAGGAATTGGCAGGTTTGGCAAATAAACAGACGAACCAACAAACCCTTATAAGCAGAAGACTTCTACCCTCTCCCTCAAATTCCCAGCACAAATGACAATTTGCACCTTCCCAGCCAAAGTCAGCCTCCAAAGAGAGGATAGCCCCTATATTTGTGGCCTCGAAGCAAGGTTTGAATGTAAGCGCGTGAAGCGAACATTCAAACCGCCGCGACTAAAGTCACAAATATAGGGGTTATCCTCTCTTCGGAGGCGTCTCTTTTCCTTTGACAAATTCCATTCATCAATCATTGCGATTTTTGTCAAAATTCAGTATAATATTTATCAGTACTACTTAGTTTAAGGGAGGTTCGTATGAACGATAAATTTTCACTTTTAAAAAGAATGCGCCGTCTTTCCGGTATCTTAGTTCACCCAACTTCTTTACCAGGAAAGTTTGGTATTGGAGACTTAGGCCCAGAAGCATACCGTTTCGTAGATTTCTTACAGGAATCCGGCCAGCATTTATGGCAGACTCTTCCGCTTGGACCTACTGGCGGACATAACAGTCCTTATCAGTGCTTTTCCTCTTTTGCAGGACAGCCATTGTTAATCAGCCCTGAACTTCTGAAAGATGAAGGACTTCTCACAGACGCTGATTTAAGTAATGTTCCTCACTTTTCAGACGAGGAAGTAGATTTCGCTGCTGTAGGAGAATATAAAGAAGAACTCTTTAAGAAAGCATTTGCCCGCTTTAAAGAACTTCCAGAGGATAATCCGTTAAAATCTGAGCTTGCACTGTTTTGTAAGAGCGCACACTGGCTTGATGATTATGCAATGTTTATGGCAATCAAGAAGTCCAAAGGCGGCGCTCACTGGTTAGAGTGGGAGAAGAAATACCGTAAACCTACAAAGTCCCAGAAAGCTGTTATTGAGCGTGAGTTTGAAGATGAGATTCTTTATGAGAAGTTTCTTCAGTGGACATTTTGCCGTCAGTGGAGCCAGTTAAAGGCCTACGCTAACGAGCGAGATATTCTTTTAATCGGAGATATTCCTATCTTTGTTTCCGGCGATAGTGCTGATGTATGGGCTGAGCCAAGACTGTTCCAGGTAGATTCCGATGGATTTCCTACTGTTGTAGCCGGAGTACCACCAGACTATTTCAGCGCAACAGGTCAGTTATGGGGCAATCCTCTTTATGACTGGAAATACCACAAAAAGACTAATTACGAATGGTGGATGGAACGTTTCAAAACACAGTTCTTATTAAGCGACATCGTCCGCATTGATCATTTCCGTGGTTTAGAAAGTTACTGGGAGATTCCTGCCGACTCTGAAACTGCTTTAAATGGTAAATGGGTTGACGGACCAAAGGATGAATTCTTTGAAGTATTAATTAAGACTTTTGGAGAAGAACCTCCAATTATCGCAGAAGATCTTGGTATCATTACCGATGATGTACGCGCATTACGCGACAAGTTTGGATTACCAGGCATGAAGATTCTTCAGTTTGCATTTGAGGACGAAGACAGCAATTATCTTCCTTATAATCAGCCATATAACTGCGTATGCTATACAGGAACTCACGACAACGACACAACTACAGGCTGGTATGCAACCGCATCTGAGAAAGCCCGCGATAAAGTACGCCGCTACATGAATACAGACGCTTCGCAGGTTAGCTGGGACTTCATCCGCACCTGTTTCGGTTCTCCTGCACGTTTTGCGATCATTCCTGTTCAGGATTTATTCTGCCAGGGAAGTGACTGTCGCATGAATACACCAGGAAAAGCAGACGGCAACTGGGCTTACCGCATGAAGAAGGAACTTCTTACAAGCGATGTTGCAAAACGCCTTTATGATGTGACAAAACTTTACGGACGCTAGAGTGTGTTTGAAAGGGGGAAATTATGACTTTTCGTTCTATCTGCATTGCAGTTTATGTATTTTTCTATTTAATATTTACGACCCCAATGCGGGCTCGTTTAAAAAAGCTGGAGAAGACGGATCCACAGGAAGCTTCTCGCATTGCACAGGAGCAAGTTCAGAAAGTATTTAAGCATCTTTTGAAAATATCCGGTGTTACCATAGAGGTAAATGGACTGGAAAATATCCCGGATGAAGCTTCACTCTTTGTCGGAAACCACAGCAGTTACTTTGACATCATCGTTACAGGTGCTACTATTCCCGGCGGTGTAGGCTTCGTTGCAAAAGACAGTCTCGGAAAGATTCCCGGACTTTCTTCCTGGATGAAGTGCATCCACTGTCTGTTCTTAGACCGCAGCGATGTGCGTAAAGGATTACAGACAATTCTTGAAGGTGTAGACTATTTAAAAGAAGGGTACTCCATGTGCATCTATCCAGAAGGCACAAGAAGTACAACCGGCGAACTTGGAGAATTCAAGGGCGGCAGCCTGAAAATGGCACAAAGAGCCAAAGCACCTGTTGTTCCTGTTGCCATCACCGGCACACGCGACATCTTTGAAAATAATCCGGGACTTCGTGTTTATCCTTCGCATGTAACAATTTCTTTTGGCAAGCCATTCAAGTTTTCTGACCTTCCTGCGGCTGAGAAGAAATTTGCTGGCGAGTATGTTAAGAAAGCTATTGAGGATATGCTGGCAGCTCAACAGTAACAAATCACATCCAGATTATTATATTAATCTGGATGCAATACTAAAAAAACGATCAAAGATTATGCTTACCCAGTAGTAACCAGCTTTAAAAAGCTTATTTATACGAAAAAGTAGCATAAAACCGTAATTTTTTCTTTTCAATTAACGTAAATAATGTTAGAATGAAATTTGTGTTATCAAAAAAAGAAAGAATAGGAGGAATATTATGAACCCATGGATTGTTTTTGCAATTATCCTTTTAGTTGCACTCGCCATTCTCGGATTCCTTTATTACAAAGGTTCCAAGCTTCAGAAAGAACAACAAGAACAAAAAGAACAGTTATTTAGCGCCGCTACTCCGGTTACTATGCTGGTAATAGATAAAAAGAGACTCCCTTTAAAAGATTCCGGTCTTCCACAGATTGTAATTGACCAGACTCCAAAGAGAGCCCGCCGCGCAAAAGTACCTGTAGTAAAGGCTAAGATCGGACCTAAGGTTACAAGCCTTATCGCTGATGAAAATGTATACGATTTAATTCCAGTAAAAGCTGAGATTAAAGCAATGATCAGCGGTATCTACATCACAAGTATCAATAACTTCCGTAAAGCTCCGGTTCCAAAACCAGAGAAAAAGGGAATGATGGCTAAGCTTCGTAAGAAGGCAGATGATATGACTACTAAATAAGTTTGTTTTTGTGTGAACAGACAGACGAACCTAAAAAGAAGCCCTTATTATAAGGGCTTCTTTTTTAGTTTCTGTTTGTTGGGGCAAAAATCAAATTGCTAATGGAGCAGGCAAAATAAGCTTGGCGGTTCTTCAAAAGTCAAGTTACTAATAAAGTAGATGAAATCATTTTGAACCCATCCTTATTTTTCTGAATATCTCGTACTGTCGCTGTAGCTCTGCTTCTTCATCAAGTAATAATCCTTTTGCTTCTAATATTCTTTCAATAGCCTGAGATGGGTCTAATGTATGATATGGCAAAAATAATTCCCGTAATTCTTTAGGTTTTATGATTTTATAAACTCGTGCTGATGTGAATTCGTAGGTAATTGCAAAATATCTATAGATGTATCCAATCCAGTACATCTCATTATGAGTATATTTTACCGTTCCATAATGTGAAACTCCATATTCCTCATCCACTAACTGTAAAATATCATTTGCCTGAAGATTACTTTCAAGGATTGATTCGTCATCCATTCTTTTGGCTATATTACTTTTCATAAATCTTCTAATAAAAATCTCAGAACTTGAATCCATTTTATCTATAGAATTTTCAAAGGCTGTTGCCTGAAGTTCACATAAAAGCAAACCATCCCTATCTATCTTTTTCATACATTATCCACTTCCTTACACCAAAATTTCATCAATGTACCGGCCTTTGCCCCTATATTGCTTTCTGGCCAATTTTACTTTATTAGCTCCTAACTTCGACTCTTCAAGTCGTATATTCTTATAGTATTTTCTTTCATTTTGCGAAATATAACAACGTTCTATAAGTTTTGCCTGCGATACTGCTTTTTCGCTTACAAAGATATACTGCATTCCAAGATTTGTTGCTGCAAGGCAGTGTTTACATTGTTCATCTGTAAGTTCTCCTTCAATAAATGAATTAATGATTTGAAACATACGATTATCTGCTATTGGTGCAATTATGTAATCACAAGCTCTCGACTGTTCTATATTTTTTTTAATAACTGGATGATTCTTATACTCATCTAACGCACCTCTATAGTACGCAATTGTCATCATCCACTCTTGATTTACTTCATATCTTTTACATGTAAGATCATCATCATTAAAACAAATATAATATACCGATGAATTCTCAAATCCTGAAACAAACGATATTGCCTGTTCATAACTTTCTCCTGCATAAAAACCCTGACCAAAATCATTATTATGTCTGCCTCTGTGAATATCTATCTTCCCATCAATTTTACTTTTAGCTCCGTGAAAAAGTAATTTCTCATGTTTTTTTAAATCATCTCTCCAAAACATTTCCTTTAATTTATTAATCTTTATATTTTTAGCAAAAGCAAATGTATATAAGTTCAACATAAACTTATTTATAACACATTACTTAAATAAGTTTTGATACAACACTACTCAATCCACCCTCCTCTCTAGAGCGTGTTTGAAAAATGCTTTCTGCAAGATGTACATCACAATTTGCGGGAGATTTCGCCTGAATGAGGGCGGCGTAGCGGGCTACGGCAACCGAATGAAGGCAAAATAAACCGTAAATTGGGGTGTGTAGCTTGCTGGAATGATTTTTCAAACACGCTCTAACCATAATGCACTCTCGGAATCTTTTTTTGGGTAAAGATGACGTTCCCAAAGAGGGAAGATAGCCGATTTATGGGGTTCAGCGGCCCGTCTGTTTATCATCTCAACCCAGTATAATCAAGAAAGAAACAAGTACAACTCACCATTTCCGCTCCCTCATTCCGATAAATATGTGCCTGATCTGTCTCAAATTTATAGACCTGATCTTTATTAATCGTCTGCGTATGTCCATGACATTCTATCGTAAGTACACCTTCTGTTACTGTAATGTACTCTCTTGTTTTTTCTCCATGACTCCCACTCATATAGACCCCACCGGGTTCTATGTCAATCCGATATACTTCTACGGAATGAGAATCTTCATAAGGAAAACACGTCCAGACTTTATATTGCCCTTCCAGTTCTTTTGTA
This sequence comes from Anaerobutyricum hallii DSM 3353, assembly GCF_000173975.1. Lineage (GTDB taxonomy): Bacteria > Bacillota > Clostridia > Lachnospirales > Lachnospiraceae > Anaerobutyricum > Anaerobutyricum hallii. The sequence continues at coordinate 26,088 of NZ_ACEP01000106.1, read as the reverse complement.
GGAAAAATTTCTTTTGGACTTACAAGGCAAAAGTCTTCTCTTGGAGGATCAATAAGTGTCTGAAATTCTATACGGAGACCGCTTGTAATCTTTCCAAGTACGCCAAGAGAGGGATTAGCTGTACCTTTTTCAATCTGAGCGAGCATACTTTTACTGACTCCAGTCTGCTCCGCAACCTCGCCAAGGCTCATTCCCTTTGACAGGCGAATCTGTTTTAAATTAACCGCCACATTATGAGATAAATAATCCATGAAACTCCTCCTTTGTGTGATTTAATTTATTGGGGAATGTAGGCTAACAGACGAACCATGAGAATACAATATTCTTTATCTGTGACTTTAGTCACTGCGAGAAAAAGTCTTCTATGAAAAGCCTCTCATGAAAAGTTATTGATTTTAACTCCGTTGCAAAAAACACAAAGTCGCAAAATCAATAACTTTTCATGAGAACTTTTCTAACATAAGTTTACTCACTCGCAGCTCCGAGGCCACAGATAAAGAATATTTTGATATTTTCTAAGTAATGTAGAAAATATCAATCCAAATTTCCAAATTGCCCTTTAATAAATCGAAATCACTAATTAATATTACCATAATATCAAAACAATCAGAAGCCTACAACCCAAATCCACATTAAGCTTCTAGTTATCGAAGGCAAAAATCATATCACCATACTTGAGCAACCACAACAAGGCTAACTGCTCACAACTCAAATCCTCGCAGGGCTTCTATTTATCAAAGACAGAAACCGGGAGAATCGTATACTAGCATCTGTGGCCTCGGAGCAAGGTTTGGATACGAGCGGGGAAGCGAGCATTCAAACCGCCGCGACTAAAGCCACAGATGCTAGTATACGATTCTCCCGGTTTCGTCTGTTGTTACTCTCAAATAGAAGCCAGCACCCTGTCAATTGCTGCGTCAATAACTTTATCAAGTTCTTTATCGTCTGCTTCTGGCATAAGTGTTGCTGCGTCTTCATCAGAAATAAGTTCAACAAGATCACCGAAGGATTCTTTGTATTTTCTCTTACATACAACATAAAATACTACACCGAGTAAACTCCAGGCTCCTACCATTCCCCATTCAGGAAGGATCAGGCTTCCGCCGCTGCCCGGGATACAGTACATACATACCATGAATCCGGACATGATGACTGCCATTGTTCCGAAGAATTTATAAGCTGGAACTTTATATGGTCTTGGCATATCGGGTTCTTTTTTTCTTAATATCATAAAGGAAACCGCTACCATACAGTAAGCAAGACAGCATGCGAAGTTACCTGCATCAGAAATCCATACAAGAAGCTGTCTTCCGGCAAATGGAGCAAGCATTGTAAGGACACCAATAAGAATAAGTGCATTAATTGGCGTTTTATGTTTTGGATGAAGTTTTGCAAATGTTTTTGGAATCATATAGGATTCTGCCATGGAATACATTGCACGAGAACCACCAATTAAGAAGGAGTTCCAGGATGTGATAATACCGCACATACCACCGACAATAACTACTTTTGCCATGATTTTCATTCCAAATGCTGTTCCCATTGCATCGGCTGTAACAAGTCCGGTTGCTTCCTGTGATTTTATGATCGCACCTGAGTCAAGAACAAGTCCTACGGCGATAATTACAAGTGCATAGAAAACAACGGCTAAAATTACAGATAAAATAAGCATTTTACCGATTTTCTTTGGAGGAACATTAATTTCTTCTGCTGCCTGTGGAATAACGTCAAAACCAATAAAATAAAATGGTGACATTGCTGCAACACCGAGAATTGCTTTGATATTAAGTCCTGCGGTGTTTCCGACAAACATCTGTCCATCTAAATTATCCACAGTACCATTAATTACGGAAGCTACAATCAATAAAATTCCTGCACCACCGATGATACAGGTAAGTACCGTCTGTAAAATAGCGGCTGTTTTCGCTCCCATAATGTTAATCAGCATAATCAAAAATGCGACTATAATTGCAACTGCAAGCCATGAAGCATATACATCAAATCCTGCAACAGTATACAGATACCCTTTTAAAAATCCCGGCCACAGGTAAGTGATGATTGTTGGAAATGCACAAGCTTCAAAACACGCTACACTGACATATCCTAAAACGATTGCCCAGGTACAGATAAAAGAACCTGTCGGACCCATTGCACGATGACTGAATACGTGTTCTCCACCACACTGTGGCATTGCAGCTGTCAGCTCTGCGTAAGTCAGGCCTACGAAGAAAATCATAACGCCGCCAAGGCAAAATCCAAGTGCCGCTCCAAGAACGCCGCCCTTTTCAATCCAGTTTCCGGTTGATACAACCCAGCCCCATCCAATCATAGCTCCAAAGGCGATTACGAGGATATCCCAGGCACTAAATACTTTGTTAAATTCCGATTCTTTCTTGTTCATATCCTGTCCCTCCTATTCGTGAAATACTTTCTTTGCTACTTCTTCAATGAGTTCTGCAGTTCCGTCAACGCCTAAAAGACTGCTGTCGATCAGCATATCTCTGTTATGACGGTCACCACGGTTACTTCCTGTCAGAGCAAGATGTCTCTTATGATAACGTTTATCTTTTTCTGTAATAAATAACTTTGCATCCTCGGCAGAAAAGTTATGGCTCTTCATAACATTTTCAATTCGAACATCTTCCGGGGAATAAATAAAGATTCGCAGTATTGGTTTCTGCTCTTTTAAAATGTAATCAGCAGAACGTCCGATAATTACACAGGATTCTCTGTCTGCAAGTTTACGGATAATTGTTTTCTGGACGTGAATCGCGCGCTGCGTTAAATCCGCATATTTGGAGAAAGAACCTCGAACATCACCTTCTGCACCTTTTCCGGCGATTGTTCCACCTTCTTCTACCTTTTCCATGATGTCTTTAGGAATACCAACTTCCTTGATAATCTTATCAACCGTATCACGGTCATAAAACTTTATTCCCAAATCCTTTGCAACTTTTCTTCCGATCATGTTGCCTTTCGCGCCATATTCGCATCCTATCGTAATAACAAGATGTGCCATATTTTTTTCCTTTCTAACTTCTATAATCTTTTAATATAAATGTCGGCTATAATGCTCACTTTATAAAAATGTCATCTTTAAAAATTTGTAACTATTCAGAATTCATTCGCCAAATATATCTGCGACGTTTCTATCTCTGTCTGCTTTTTCTGTTCTTTCAACTAGAAAAAGAAAAGGGCATCACAAACTCACTTGTGACACCCTTGCCTAATAACGTCTTAACATAATGCTTTTACAGCTTCTTCAATAATCGCACAAGCCTCATCGCACTGTTCTTCTGTAACAATCAGTGGTGGAATCATACGAATGACATGTGCCCCGATTGCTGTGATAAGAAGCTTTCTGTCAAGGCATCCATGTTTTACTTCCACACCGGAAATCTCATCATCAAATTCTACACCAACGAGGAGTCCCTGATGTCTTACTTCTTTTACATGTGGAAGTTTCTCTAATTTTGCTGCGAAATAATCTCCAACTTTCTTTGCATTTCCTGCTAAGTCTTTGTCAAGAAGTTCTTCTACTTCTGCCAAAGCTGCTGCACAACTGATTGGATGTCCACCAAAAGTTGTTCCATGAGAACCTGGGGTAAATGCTTTAGATACTTCTTCTGTTGCACAGATAGCACCGATTGGCATTCCGCCGCCAAGACCTTTTGCCATAGAAACGATATCTGGTTTTACTCCATAATTCATATAAGACATTACTGCTCCGGTTCTGCACCATCCAGTCTGTACCTCATCTAACAATAAGAGCATTCCCTTTTCATCACAGAATTCTCTAAGTCCTTTTAAGAACTCTGGTGTTGCAGGATGAACACCACCTTCGCCCTGTACCGGCTCAACCATGATAGCGATTGTATTCTCAGTACATGCATTCTTAAATGCTTCTAAATCATTATATGGCGCATAGGAGAAACCATAAGTCATCGGACCAAAACCAACCTGGCATCCATTACCCGGCTGACCTGTTGCGGACATGGCACCAAATGTTCTTCCGTGGAATCCCATCTTAGCAGTTACGATATGATATTTATTAGGGCCGTATTTTTCAATACCATATTTACGAGCCATCTTAATCATCGCTTCGTTCGCTTCTGTACCGGAGTTCTGATAAAAGATTTTATCCATTCCAAGAGTCTTACAAACCTTTTCAGCAAGTAATGCCTGTGGAATTGTGTAAGGATAATTAAATGTATGCATGATATCGTCTACCTGATCCTTAACTGCTGCAACAACCTTTGGATTTCTGTTACCAGCGTTATTTACAGCGATACCTGCATAAAAATCAAGATATGGTGTACCATTCTCATCGTAAATATACATTCCCTCTGCTGTCTCAGCTAAGAAATCAAAACGCTCGTAAGTCTCGATCATATATTTATTTACTTTGTCCTTAATATCCTGTACTGTAAGTCCTGTATCTTTTAATTTCATGATAAAATCCTCCTTATTATCTAAAACTTTCATTTTCTTTTTACAAACCGGTTTTTATCATATGGGAAATGACATCTTCCCCATGAAACAAAAAAAGCAAAGACACTTACAAATTGTTGTAAGCACCTTTGCTTTAACTGTCTATTATTTTGTACGCTTATACAATATCACGTCTCTCTTAATCTGTCAACAGGTAATTTAAAAAGATTTTTTGTAGATTTCAGACTCTAAATTCGAATGTTTTTGGTTTTTCCATTGCATTTTGTCTATTATATTGTTCATACAATTTGACAGACAATCCCAGAATTACTACAAAGCCTTTCTATATATCTCAGCGATTTCTTCCTGCGTAAATACCACTGGATTGTTTGCTACGCCTGCGGCGGATACTTTCATGCAGTTTTCCGCCATCCACGGAATATCCTCCTCTGCGATGCCGAGGTCGGACAGTTTGCATTCTAAATCAATGGCTTTTAAGAGTTCACGGATTTTATCTGCACAGTCAGCTGCGGATTTTCCGCCAAAGATTTTCGCGATGTTTCCGAATTTTTCTTCGTCTCCTTTATAGGATGCATCAATGACTACTGGTGTTAAGGCTGCAAGTCCCTGGCCGTGTACGATGTTTTTCAGTCCGCTGGCTGGATGTTCCATTCCATGTGCGAGGGTTACTCTGGCTGTGTTGATTACCATACCGCCGATTGTACTTGCCATTGTGATATTTTCCCACTCTTTTTTGTTTCCAGTTCCGTTGTATACAGAAACAAGGTTATTCGCAATGAGTTCAATAGCGTATAAGCTCAGTGCATCTGTGAGTGGCTGTGCGATTTTGGATGTGTATGCTTCAATATTATGGCATAATGCGTCAAATGTAACGGATGCGAGTACTTTTTTCGGCATTGTCATCATACATTCCGGGTCTACGATGGACACTTTGGCTACGATGGCATTACAGCGGAGAGACTTTTTATCCCCGTTATCAGGATTGGTGAGAACAGCAAATCCATTTCCTTCTGAACCGGTACCGCAGGTTGTAGGGATGAGCACTAATGGCAGGGCGTTATCGCTACGCAGGCGATTATAGATGTAATCGTTGATATCCCCATCATTTTTACTTAAAAATGCAATCGCTTTTGCACAGTCCATGATACTTCCACCACCGATGGCAACGACAACATCACAGCCATTTGCCTTTGCAAAATCTGCGCCTTCCTGCGCTGTTGTTGTGAGTGGATTCTGGCTTACTTTGTCAAAAAGAGCTGTTTCTAAACCTGCTGCTTTTAAGCTGTCGTTTACCTTATCATAAAGTCCAGACTTTTTTGCACTGCTTTTTCCAGTAACAATCAATGCTTTTTTACCATAAGGTCTGGTCAGTTCCCCTGTCTCTAAAACTTTTCCAGAACCAAATACAATGTTTACCGGCAGAAAATAATTAAATTCCATGATGCTTCCCTCTTTCTTTACTTTGCAAATATTATGTTTCTAAAATATATTTAACACCAGCTTTTATTTTTTGCCAGTATTTTTTTACTCATTTCTTCTATCTAAAATAGCCTTTGCCTTTGCTCCTGGTACACTTCCTGTAACTATTTTTGGTAATGCTTCTCTTAACATATCGAATTTCTCCTTAATTCTAAAAGAAAAAGGTGTAATCCCAGCGTTTGCTGTTATTGCACCTTTGCTTGTTTCCTATTTATTTTTGTTACTTATTTATTTCATGGCATTACTATAACACAATTCTTTGATATTGCCATCGTCACAATACACAAGGTTGTTGTGCAGCATTCATAATTGCTGTTTCATTCAAGGCAAAAGCAGAAGGACAGACGCCCGAGAAGAGAGCCTATGCCCTATATTTGTGACTTTCGTCGCGGCGGTTTGAATGCTCGCTTGCGCGCTCCCATTCAAACCTTGCTCCCAGGCCACAAATATAGGGGCAAGGTTCTCTTCTCGGGCTGTCTTTGGCTGGATTTTGTTTGAATTAGACAGGAAGGGATGAGATGCTGCGGGGAGGATGATTTGAGGATGAAAGTTGAGGGCTTTGATTTGATTCAGGCCAGCTACTGTCAGCCCTCAAATCAATCCCAAAAATTCATCAATCTGATATGCCATATACCAGTCGCTTCTATCTTTCGTGGAGTTGAGTGTTTTACCCGTGATTTCAGCGATTTTTTTCAGATGATAGGAGACAGTATTTCTATGCAGATAGCATTCGGTTGCGACTTCCCCGATATTTCCGTTAGTTTCGAGGTAGCATTTTAAAATACGGATGTATTCGCTGCCGGTTTCCTGATCGAATCGCTCTAATTCGCCAAGCATTTTTTCTCGATACTTTTCCAGTTTTTTGATATTGCCGATTGAGAGCCAGAGTCTGCTTATGCCGAGTTCTTCTTCCTGACAGATATTTTTGCCTTTTTGTCTTCCCCAGCGACATAAATAGGATAAGTCTCTGTATTTTTCCCACAGGTTTTCTACCACAGTTTCTTCGTCACCGACTGCCATGTAAAGTTCTTTTTGCCGGGCAAAGCTTTCTGAAAATGTTTTTATCTGTTGGATTACATTTTCCCTTTCTGTGCCTGTAGGCATTTTTGCTACGAGTGTGATATACAAATCTCGCTGAAAAATGACGGAGAGTACCTTTTTCTCAGCAAATATTTGCTGGCACTGCCGGATAAAGCGGTAGAAGAACTGGGTATTGTCGAATTTATCGTCTGCCTGTATATCTTTATTGGCTGGGAAATAGCACTGAATCATGAAGAATTCTGTGTCTTTATGGATATGATTCTCATGCAAGACAGGCATATACTGTTGTTCTTCTTTACGGGAAAAGATTGCTTTCTGGAGTGCAGTTTCCAATCCGTCCTGCTCCTGCATCGTTTTATAGATCAGGTTACATAAATCTCTGTTAAAGTCTACGAGATGGACTTCCCACGGTAATGTAAAAACAGGGAATCCTGCTTCTTCACTGTATGCAATAACGCCCCTCGGTACTCTGGTGATGTATTTTCCAATATTAATAACCAGACCGCTTGCGCCTGTTTCATGCAGGCTTTTTACAAATCGGACGAGTGTCTCTTCGTCCTTTTCCCTGATTCCAGTTGTGATAATAAGCTCTCTGCCTTTTAAAAAAGAGACATAATCCATCTCCTCGACGGTATGTACCCAGTCAACGAGATTTCTTAAGCCTCTTCCTCCGGCAACCAGCTTCATATTGTAACGGTGTAATGCCACCTCATAGATTTCTTCCAATATTATCGCCATTGTTACCTCTTTTTTAGTTTCTTCTATAAGTCATTTCACAAAATACTGCCAGACAAATAATGATACATAGATTAGTAATTCACGTCTTGGAATATTAAATGCTTTGCAGTATTTATAGTATTGCCATAGTTCTTCTTCCTACTCCATAAACTTCGCCAGCACCGTCAAATCATAATCTGATACCAACATTCCATTCATGATAAGAGAATATTTAAGCTGTAATTTAAAATGTGCATCTCCGTGTAATACACGGATTTTCTTCGTGTCGGACACCAGTTCCATCGGGCCTGCCGGGGACTGATAGAGGCAGTTCTTGTTATGCTCTGTGTCAAATACGAGTACAGAGTTGAAGTTGCCCGCTCCAGTTTTGCGGAGTTCTACGTTACCCGGAGAGATGGTGAGGCGGTTTTTAATGACCGCCCCTTCTTCTGTCCGCTCTGAATAAAAAATGTAATGCACACCATTTTTATGAATATAACTTCCTTCGGTAACCAGAGTGACGGGTTCTTCCTGATCGAACCCTTTCTGGATACCTGTTATCGTAAGCCAGACCTTTCTTGCCATAACTTTACACGTCGTATCTGTTCATTGCAAGATCGATAAGTTTCTGGACAAGAGCCTTTTTGCTTAAACCTCTTGCTTCCCAGAGCATTGGATACATACTGATAGCTGTAAAGCCTGGAAGTGTATTGATTTCGTTAAATACAACCTCGTTTGTATCTTTTGTCAGGAAGAAGTCTACTCTTGATAATCCGGAGCAGTCTAATGCTTTAAAGATTGCTACGGCATCTTTGCGGATTTCTTCTGCTTTTCCTTCTGGAAGTTCAGGATCTACGACCGTTCTGGATTCTTCGTTGTTGTACTTCGCATCGTAGCTGTAGAATTCTTCAGCAGATAATACTTCGCCAACACCAGAAGCCTTAGGCTCATTCATTCCAAGAACACCACACTCAATCTCACGACCTACGATTGTCTCTTCCACTAAAATCTTAGAATCGTGTTTTGCTGCAAGATTCAGTGCATCAATCAGTTCCTCTCTGTTCTCTGCCTTGCTGACACCCTGAGAAGAACCAGCTTTAGAAGGCTTTACGAATACAGGATATGGAACACCTGCTTCTACTCTTGCCACTACTTCATCCATGTGTGTAAGTTCATGTCTTCTTACGCCAACAAACTTTGCCTGACGTACCCCGATGGAATCTACAACGATCTTAGTGTAGAACTTATCCATAGAACATGCAGAAGCTAACACGCCACATCCTACATATGGGATTGCTGCTAACTCTAAAAGCCCCTGAACCGTTCCGTCCTCTCCGTTCATTCCGTGAAGGACAGGGAAAACAACATCGATAGAAATACGATCAACCTTGCCGTCTCTTTCTAAGAGAAGTTCCTTTCTTCCTGTATCCGGGCAGATATAAGCACTCGTCTTACTATTTACCCAGGAACCATCCTCAAGATGATCCAGTCTGTCAACTAACTTCCACTGTCCATCCTTTGTGATTCCTACCATAATTACGTTATAAAGATCTTTATCAATGTTTTCGATTACTGTTTTTGCTGAAACGAGAGAAACATCATGTTCAGAGGATTTTCCTCCCATAAGCACTACTATATTTTTATTAGCCAATATAATTCATCCTTTCAAAAGCTCATTTTAATTCATTTCACGCCTTATTCTAGCACATTGAAAAGCTTTTGAACACTGGATTTTAAAATAATTAAGATGTAACATTTACAAAAATTTTCCCTTTTTACGGCAAAATCCGCACTAATTTCTCATATTTCATGAAATCCTCTCTGGTAATTCCACACTCTCCAATTTCCCGGGGATTCTTTACACCTTTCTTTCCATCCGCATGATAATCGGAACCGCCGGAAATAATTAAGCCACGGCCTGCATAACGTTCTATCACTTCTTTTTTTATCTCGTCCTTTGTCATCGTGCCGCCGTAACTGGTCTTATCATATGTGTAAGAAGCTTCGATTCCATCAAGTCCAGCTTCAATTAAAACCTCTATAAATTCCTGTCTGGACATCTCTTTTCCTTTATAAGATACCGGCTCAGAAATAAGATACGGATGCGCCAGTATAATGATACCGCCAAGTTTATGAATCTCTTTGATAACAGAAACTGCATCCGGCTTCTCTCTCTTCACGCTAACTTCCTTACTGTTTTTCACATATAACTTTGCTTCTTTCCAGCTTTCCATATAGCCTTTTCTCGCCATAAGTTCAAAAATCATTTTCTTTTGAACAAACTGCTCCTGGACTGGGTAACCGTTATTCTGAAGAACTTCCTCCCAGGTCATTTCCATTCCCTGCTCGTTCAGAAGATCAATCAGCTTACGGTAACTGTTGACCTTACTGTTAATCGTAAATTCATCTAATTCTTTAAAATATGGGGCATTCCAGTCACAGCCAAGACAGACAAGATGTACATCATCAATATATGTCTCACAGGAAATCTCAATTCCTCTGAGAAGTTCAACTCCAATACCTTTTGCGTAGGCCGTAATCTCCTGTCTTTTGCCCCCGCCTAACTCTATCATCTCTGGCGGAACAATATCATGGTCTGTTATTGCCAAAATCTTCACACCGCGATGTACCGCGTGTCGAATATACTCTACAGGACTGTCATTTCCATCAGAACGATTGGTATGTCCATGTAAATCACATTCATAATTTGCCAGCATACTTTTCCCTCCCTGAAAACGTGTATTTTAAACTAGAAACTTGTTCTCTTTCCCGAAAATACTTCCAGATGCTTCTTCACTTCTTCTTTTACCGCATTTTCCACTTCGGTATCAAATGGAATCGGCGCAAACTTTTCACCGGAAAGAATGAGTTCTTTTGTCTTATCAAGGTACGCATTCTTCACTAATGTAGAAATGTTTACCTTTCTTCCGCCAAGTTCGATAAGACGGGTAAATGTTTCTGCAGATAATCCAGAACCGCCGTGAATTACGACTGGAGTTTTTTCTTTTCCAAGTTTCTCAACGAGTTCAAAATTAATTTTAGGAACACCGTGATAAATACCATGCGCTGTACCGATTGCCGGTGCTACCGCATCAATCTGGGAGCGCTCTACAAATTCCATCGTCTCTTCAAAGTCAGCACCAACGGCTTCATCACTTACAATTTCTTCTTCCACACCGGAAATAACTCCGATTTCTCCCTCAATCGCAACATTCCTGCTATGTGCATATTCTGCCATCTCTCTTGTATTTGCGATATTTTCTTCAAATGGCAGATGAGAAAAGTCCATCATAATGCTGTCCCATCCAGTATCTGCGCAAAGCTTTCCAAGTTCTTTATTACGGCAGTGATCAAGATGTAATGCAACTTCTATTTTCGCACCTTTTCTCGCAGCGTCCACAATATCATAAAGCTTCTGCGCTCCAAAATGTTCTACTGTCCCCGCAGATGTCTGGATAATCAGGTTAACACCGATTTCCTCTGCTGCTTTTACTGCTGCCTCTGCTGTCAGATAATTAAAAATATTTACTGCTCCTACTGCGATATTCTCTTCTTTTGCCTTTAACAGTACATTCATAAATCTGTTATTTTTCATGATGTTTCCTCCTTATTTTGTCATGCACTCTCGGAATCTTTTTGTGCTTGATTTTGTAAGAAAATTTTTGTCAGTTGTGCCCAGATTTTTGAGGTGTACGCAGTGCGTACGTTGATAAAATCCGGGTGCAGCTGGCGGAAAATCAGCCGTAAAATCAAGTGCGGGAAAGACTCCACGAGTACATATTCCCATAACAATATTTAACTTATATTCTCTTTTGATAGTCCCATAATATCATACTTGTATATACAAGTCAATATATAAATTCACACTACAGCATATTTAAAGAATACTTTCTGCAAATTGAGGCGTGAAGGTTGCAGGAATGATTTTTCAAACACGCTCTGACGCTATTCTTTCTAATCATTAATACATCTATTCTATCGTCTTTATTCCTCATACTGTAAACGGATTTTAATTCGGTCTCCACGAAATACGACTTTCGTATATTCATATGGGCGGCTAATCTCATCATAAAGAACATCCCTTAACAATAATAATGGGTGACCTTTTTCTACCGCTAAAAGTTCTGCTTCTTCGTTAGAAGCAACCACAGATTCTAATGTTTCGGATACTTTCTTTTTGTGAATCCCATAGTTCTCGCTCAAAAGCACACAAAGCTGTTCTTTCTCTAACATCTCTACTGTTAGCTTTTCTTTGTATCTTGCATTAATATAAGATATATGAAGACTGATCGGATCTCCCTTAATATAACGAACTCTCTTAATCTTAAATACAGACTCTCCTGGTAAAAGATTGAGCTTTTTAGCTACTGTCTCACTTGAACGCTCTTCCTGACATTCAACAATCCTTGTCTCAACCTCATATCCCATCTTCTCTAACTGCTCACGAATACCGATATAGGATGGACTGACTGTCACAATCTTCTCTGCAACAAACGTTCCCTTTCCCTGCACTCTGTAAAGAAGGCCTTCTTTTACCAGATCGGTAAGTACAGAACGGACCGTCATTCTGCTCAGTCCATAAATAGAACTCAATTCATTCTCTGATGGAATCTTTTCATTCGCTTTCCACTTTTCAGAATCTATTGCATCAACGAGAATATCTTTTAACTGTTGGTACAATGGTTTTGGACTATTTTTCTCTAACATATTTTTCTCCTTACCTGTACAATCTTATAATAAACTATAAAATAATATCTAATAATAGTCAAGTTATACTAATATATCTGCCATTTTTTCATAGTTATCTGTAATATAATTTATAAATAAATGAATAAATATATCAAAAAGCCGCGCCCAGGCACATGATACCCAGGCGCGGCTTTTCATTCTTTTTAAAAATCAGATATACTAAATACGATTATTTAAATGCTATTATTTTTTAGAAAATCTTCTTATCTAAAGCATCATATACATCACAAAATCTCTTATAAGCCGCATCATAGGCTGCGTAGTTATCTGGATTAGGGGTGTATTCTTTTGTAGTTCTGGCTACTTTTGCTGCCTCATGACAGTCTTTATAAGCGCCTACTCCAACACCTGCGTAAAGAGCTGCTCCAAGACATCCTGCCTCTCCATTTTCAAGAATCTGGATTGGATGTTTGAAAATGTCTGCCATCATCTGACACCATAATGGGGATTTTGCAGCACCACCGGCCAGGCGAATCTTGTCAATCTTAATTCCAGAATTTTCCTCTGCACGAATAATATCATACATTTCATAACAGATTCCTTCCATAACGGCGCGGGCCATGTCTGCTTTTCTTGTTCCAAGTGTCATTCCTACAAAAGTTCCTCTTGCTTTTCCATTGATTCTTGCTCCTCCAGCACCCTGAAGAAATGAAAGGAAGGTAATACCATTTGCTCCAATCGGTGAAGTTGCGATCTGTTTATTAATTAAATCATATGGGTCTTCTCCCTGTTCTTTTGCCATGAGTTTTTCATAGTCGCAGAACGTATCTCTATACCAGCGGTATGAGGAAGCAGCAGTATTGGAAAATGCTTCAATGGTGAAGTTTCCGCATCCATGATTTCCTTTTACTACAAGTCTTTCTTTTGGATCACGAATGGATTTATCAGATACTACGAAACAGGAGCCAAATGTTCCCATTACCAAAACAGCAGTTCCGTCATCAACTGCGCCCGCACCGAATGTACAGCAGTTCTGGTCATGTGCGCCCATACAGATTGGTGTGCCTACTGGAAGTCCTGACTTTTCCGAAACTTCTTTTCCGATATGACCTACAACTTTTCCTGGTTCTTTCACGATCTTTGCACGTTTTGAAAGGTCGATTCCCAAAATATCATGCATTTCTTTTGACCAACACTCGTTATCAACATCCATCATTCCCTCACGGCTTGCAGAAGAATAATCGGTATAGTAATCATCTGCTCCGAACTGCTTTAAGAAATAGTCCTGCATTGTGGAGAATAATGCTGTCTTTTCCCAGTTTTCCGGCTCATGTAATTTCAGCCATGCCAGTTTTGCATTGGAAAAAGTAGTTCCTACCGGGTCACCTGTCTGTTTGTAGATCTCGCTTCTTGGAATACGGCTTGTCAGGTATTCAATACCTTCGCCCTCACCTCGAAGATCCTGCCATCCAACCCAAGGTCTTAATAATTCGCCGTTCTCATCTAACATTCCGATTACGGAACCCTGGCTTGAGAATCCAAATCCAATAATATCTTCCGGATTAATTCCAGATTTATTAATTGCTGTCTTGATACTGTCATAAAAGTTAGGAAGTAAGTCTTCCGTAGTCTGCTCTACCCATCCTGGTTCTGGATAATAAGAAGGATATTCACGATAATCGCTTCCTACTAACTTTCCATCAAGATCAAAGATACATGTTTTACAACCTGTAGTTCCCCCGTCTAATCCTACTAAATACTGTGCCATATGTAACTCCTCCCTATTCAATTAACGTCTCCGTAAATGAACGAATACCTCCTCCAAAGATATATCGTTTGTATCTCTACTGGTATTTCCCTTATACCTTATCTCGGTTCAAGCACCTTATATTGTCCTTATGTATAAACCGTATTTTTTCTTAATATATCGGCCTGCCGCCTTATATTAAATTATCGGCTTATTCTTATTTATCTCCTGTGTACGCTGGTATTAAGCCGATTTTTCTTAAATCATCTACTGCATCAAGAATTTCTACTGCGGCTCTTGTTCCAATCAATTCAGCCCCCGCCTGAATGAAACAGAACGCATTCTGTGGTCTTGGGTCCTTCACTCCCGCAACCTTTACCTTTGTCTTTGTTCCCTTTACTGCATCTACCATGAGCATAACATCCTGAACAGATGGCCCGCCATACTGGCCTGTAGATGTTTTAACCCAGTCAATTCCTGCTTCACAGACTAACTTTGTTGCCGTCACGATTTCCTCTTTTGTAAGGAAACAGGTCTCAATAATCATTTTTGTCATTACGCCCTGTGCGGCATCCACATACTCTTTAAATTCTGCAAGAATCTTATCGTATTTTTTATCTTTTAAATCTCCAACGTTCATACAGTTATCAAGTACTGTTGCTCCTAAACGTACCGCTTCAGCTGTCTCAAAAGCCTTAACCGCACTTGACTGCTGGCCAAATGGAAATCCGATCGCTGCTCCGACCATGATATCTGTTCCCTTTAACTCTTCTGCTACAATTGGAGTCCATTCAGAAGATGAAAAACAAAATGCTTTACAGTTATATTCTTTTGCAATCTGACACCCTCTTCTGATGTCTGCTTCTGTTGACTGTTTTGGTAATACAGAGAAATCAAATAATTTACCCATATCCCATTTTGTCATTTTAGATAAATCAACCATAACTTTGCCCTCCCGTTTTCATATCTTCAAATCATCTATACTTTGCTATTATTTATTCTCCTTCATATGGAGGAATAATTCCAATCTTTCTCATTGTATCAAAGGAATCAATAATCTGTGGAGCCTGTCTTGTTCCGATAAGGTCTGCTCCTGCTCTTAAGAATACATATGCGTTCTGTGGTCTTGGATCTTTTACACCAGATACTTTTACTCTTGTATTTGTTCCCTTACAACAGTCAGCCATTAAGATTACCTGCTCGAGAGTTGGTCCTGCATACTGTCCTGTGGAAGATTTAACCCAGTCAATTCCAGCCTCAATACAAAGCTCACATGCTGCCTTAATCTCGTCATCTGTCAGGTAGCATACTTCAATAATCATCTTCGTCATTACGCCCTGTGCAGCTTCTACATACTCTTTAAATTCCTGTTTAATCTCATCGTATCTTTTATCTTTTAATGCTCCAACATTCATACAGTTATCAAGCACTGTTGCACCCATACGAACGGCTTCTTCTGTCTCAAATGCTTTTACTGCACTTGTCTGCTGTCCAAATGGGAATCCGATCGCTGCTCCAACCAGGATATCCGTCCCCTTTAATTCTTCTGCTACAATTGGAGTCCAATAAGAAGATGAAAAACAAAATGCCTTACAATTATACTTAATTGCTTCTTTACAGCAGTCACGGATAGTCTGCTCTGTTGTCTGTTTCGGTAAAATAGCATAGTCAAAACACTTTCCTACTTCTTTTTTGGATTTAATCTTTGAAAAATCAATCATTTGTTACCCTCCTCATTTTTTAAAAATTCTTTTATACCCCCATAAACTCCATCTGCATCTAACTTATAATAAGCCATCAGTTCATTATAAGGGCCATTGCTGGCATAGCAGTGCGGAATTCCATGCATTTTTATCGGAACGTTTATACCATTATCATTCAATGTTTCCATGACAATTGTTCCCAATCCACCTTTGATATAATGTTCCTCTATCGTCATGACTCTGCCTGTTTTCTTTACAGAATCACAAATAAGCTCTGCATCAATCGGCCACACAGTCGGCATTCCTATATGTTCCACCTGGATGCCTTCCTCTTCTAATCGCTCTACTGCCTCCATTGCTGCCATTGTCATTGAACCTGTCGTGATTAACGTAAGTGCCTCGCCTTCTGTAATCTTACGTCCTTTTCCAATGACAAATGGTTCTCTTTCAAAAAGTACCGGAATCTTTGGGTTTCCGATTCGCATATAAACCGGGCCATTCATGGAAAGCATTGCCTTTACTGCTTCTTCAATCTCATATGGATCCTGCGGTGCTAAAATAGTAACTCCCGGAATCATTCGAACAATTGCAAAATCTTCTAACGAATGATGTGTCGCACCAAGATCGGAATAAGTAATCCCACAGTTTCGGCCTACTACCTTTACATTCTGCTTCATGTATCCAAGATCATTTCGAAACATTTCAAATGGTCTTGCCGTTACAAACGGTGCGATTGCACAAAAAACAGGTACTTTTCCTGTAGTGGCCAGTCCAGAGGAAATTCCGATGACTCCCTGTTCCATGATTCCACATTCAAAATATCTGTCTGGATATTTCTCAATGAATTCTCCAAATCCAGAACTTTTACCACTGTCGGCAGAAAGAACAACAATATCCTCATTCTTTTCCGCCTCCTGTGTCACAGCTTTTCCAAATGTTTTTCTCGGGTCCATGTAATTATCAAATTTCATCTTCATACCCCCTAAGCTGTTCCATCAAATCTTTTTCTAATGCATCACAATCTTCCTTACTTGGATTCCAGTAATGATAGGACGCCTTGCCTTCTCCTTCTTTCAGTCCCTTTGCCTTTACAGTATGAGCAACAATCATAGATGGTTTTCCTTCTTCAAATGGTAATGCATCAAATGCTTCCACGATTTCATCCATATTGTTTCCATCAATTTCTCTTACCGCCCAGCCAAATTCTCTAAACTTATCTCCAATTGGAGTAAAATCCATTACATCGGTAACCTTACCACTAATCTGTAATCCGTTAAAATCTACAATTGCTGTAAGATTATCCAGTTTATAATGCGCTGCTGCCGCTGCTGCTTCCCAGTTAGAACCTTCCGCTAATTCGCCATCTCCTAAAATGGTGTATACCTTAGATGGCTTCTTATCCAGCCGTAATCCCATTGCCATTCCTGTCGCAATAGAAAGGCCATGCCCCAACGCACCAGTACTTGCCTCTACTCCTGGAAGCTTATGCATATTCGGATGTCCTGCCAGCTTAGAATGTAAATGTCCGTATGTATCCAGAATTTCTTTTGGAAAATATCCTTTTTCAGCTAAGACTGCGTACTGTACCATACTCTTATGTCCTGCTGATAAAAGGAACCTGTCCCTGTCCTCCCAATCAGGCTTCTCTGGATTTACATTCATCTTGTAAAAATATAATGCGGTAACCATATCTATAGAAGAATACGTTCCTCCAATATGACCATGACCACTGGCTCTCAACATTCGAACTACATTCAGCCTGCATTTCGCTGCTGTTTCTTTCAAACAGCGTATAGTCTCCCTTCTCATCTTTCTCCCCCTCCAACACCTTAAATATTCCGTGTCGTTCTTGTATATACAACTATATGCCACATTATACAAAATGTCAAGGTTTTTTCATTAGATTTTATATTTTATATGAATTTTTATACATACTCCTCCTTAAAAGCATCCTGAAAGCAAAAAACCAACAAATAACATGCCTCTCTCTCATCCCTCTATTTTTTCCCAGCCCTTTAATAATTTTTTCTCCATACAAGGGCAGGTCCCAGAGAAGGACAATATATAAAAATGTGCCTTTGAGCAAGCTCTTAACACGAGTGCGGTAAGCAAGTGTTAAGAGTTCAGTGAAACGAAGCATTTTTATATATTGTCCTTCTCTGGGACCGTCTGTTTATTCTAAAAAATTACTAAAGGGCCAGGTACTACATTACCTGACCCTTTTAATTATTCAATTAATCTAAAATTAGAATAATTAACTCATATTATTTGTTGATGCTCCAATACCATCCATATGCATTACGGAAAGCCTTCACATCACTGCTGGAAAGGGAGCTTACCATCTGGCTGATATAGCTGTATGTCTTAGGACGCTGGCTCTTTAATGCAGATGGATTCTCTGTGTAATCACGGAATGATTCTGCAAAGTATTCTGCTGCATCCTGTGTTACATATGCTTTATTGTTGCCTACATAAGCGGACTTCTCTTCATTATAAATTCTTGTAAATTCTGAGGACTGATCAATCTTCTTACCATTGCGTCCCTTTAATGCAGATACGAAATGGCCTAACTCATGGAGTAAGTATGAGGACTGACCTCTCTTTAACTGGATATTATGATTCTTTGTACTAAACACACCAGTTGTTGCTAATTTGGAATTAATCTTAAGTTCAAATCCAAGGTTTACAAAGGCATCATAAACTTTAGAATCTACATGGCCTTTAATATCACTGAACTTGGAAATTGCAAATCCTGAACTGGAAACTGCTGTAGAAGCTCCTACAGAAGCAGCATTATTCGTTGTAGTTGTTGTAGTTGTTCCAAATGTCTGAGTTGTTGTCTTAACAGTTGTAACTACTGTAGTCCGAATTGTCTGTACTTTGGATTTCTTCTTAGTAGATGTCTTCTCTGTAGTCTGAACAGTTGTCTCTGTTACAGTCTGTACGGTAGCTGTCTTCTTTGTACTCTTCTTCTTAGAAGTCTTCTTCTTTGTCGTTGTTTTAGTCTTTTTCGCTGCTTTCTTTAAAGTCTTCTTCTTTGTCGTTGTCTTAGTTGACTTCTTAACAGAAACCTTTGGTGCGCTGGCTAATGGTACTTCTTCTTCACCAGCTACGATCTCATCTGTACCTGTCTCCGGCATAGTATCTGTGATATCTGCAACTGTTAATCCTGTACCGCCATTACCTGTATAAAAAATAACACCCGCACATAAAACAAGAGCTACTACTAAATAAGCTGCAGAAGCTAAAAACGACTTGTTACTTCTTTTCTTCATAAAAACTCCTCCTTTTCTGATAAGTGCCTCGCTTATGGCATTATCAAATGTTACGAGTTTATTATGAGAATATGCGGGGATGAGGACTATGTCCTCTTAATTCTACAAAAAAACCGCCTATATCTCTAGCAGATACACACGGCCACTCATAATATTCGATAATATTATCCATACGCATCAAAACGCGGCAACCGGCTGTCATAGGCTATGCCCTTAGACCCTTGGCTTTGCGTCCCCTGCTTTCACAAGGTTTGCCCACTAGAACATATTAATTTATTATTTTTATAATAACACAGAGGATTCGTCACGTCAATATTTTTTCCCAAATCCGTACTAATTGTACACCTTTAAAAGTTATCCACCATACTAGAGCGTGTTTGAAAAATGCTTTCTGCAAGATGTGCGTCGCAATTTGCGGGAGATTTCGCCTGAATGAGGGCGGCGTAGCGGGCTACGTCAACTGAATGAAGGCAAAATATACCGTAAATTGAGGCGTGCAGGTTGCTGGAATGATTTTTCAAACACGCTCTAAAAGCTTTTGTGCCATTAATTCCGGAGCCGTTGCATAATCCAGTGCCGTCTCCCTCGTTATTTTCCCTTCTTTATATAACTTTGTAATATACGAATCCATTGAGAACATTTTCTCCTGCCCAGAAGAACCGATGAGTCCATCTATCTGATGCACTTTATTATCTCGAATCATATTTTTAATCGCACGGTTGACTGTCATAAGTTCAAATGCCGGAATGAGTTTCCCTTCTTTATCTGGTAAAAGCTGCTGGGAAACAACCGCATTCAGTACGGAGGCAAGCTGTACGATAATCTGTCTTTGCTGATTAGCCGGAAATACATCAATAATTCGGTCTACCGCGTTGGCTGCCCCCAGTGTATGAAGTGTAGAAAAAACAAGATGTCCCGTTTCTGCGGCTGTCATCGCAATATTAATAGTCTCATAGTCACGCATCTCTCCAAGGAGGATAACATCGGGGCTCTGACGAAGAGAAGCCCTGAGCGCTACTTTATAGCTTTCTGTATCAGAACTCACCTCACGCTGGCTTACAATACTCTTTTTATGACGATGCAAAAATTCCAGAGGGTCTTCCAATGTAATGATATGTTCTTCCCTCGTGCTGTTAATCTGTTCAATCAGACAGGCAAGTGTTGTAGACTTTCCACTTCCTGCGGAACCTGTTACAAGAACAAGACCCTTTCTGTATTCTGCAAGCTGCATAATCTGAGATGGGATACTAAGCTCTTCTGGATTTGGAAGCCGGAATGCAATCAGACGGATTACTGCTGCCAGAGAGCCTCTCTGACGGTAAGTAGAAACACGGAATCTTCCTAAGTTTGGAATAGAGAAGGAAAAGTCATCATCTCCATTTTTCTCTAATGTTTCTATCTTTCTTTCCTGTGCAATCACATAAATATCTTCTATTAACTTACGGGTATCTTCTGGCATCAGACGATCCCCCACCCTTATCATCTTTCGATTAATTTTATAAGTTAAAGGTAATCCGGCTACGATAAATAAATCAGATGCACCCTTTCCCGTTGCTTCCTGTAAATATTCCTGTATTCCCATTTCGTCTCCCCTCCAATGTTATAATGTTATTCGCCACTCTGATATACATCCAGAGAATCATCGGCCTGCCAGTCATCTGATGAGCAAAGTTTCCATTTTTGTATGTAATACTGTGGATAACCTCCTGTTTCATCTAGCTGTAATGTAACAACGAGCTGCTGGCTCTTTGAAACGCTTTCTGTCAACTTTATCTGGCTTTTCGCAACTTTTTTAATATCCTTCTGAGACTGCTTCTGCATATTCTTTACAGTTTTCACTTTTATCTTTTTCTCGGTACTCTTAGTCTCCGCAGTTTTTATTTCTGCTTTTTTTTGACTACTCTTAGCCTCTGTAGTTTTTGTTTCTGCTTTTTCCCGAAGTTCCTGATTCTTCTTCGCCAGCTGCTCCTGCACATTATTCACTGCCTCGTAATATTGTGTGGTATGCTTTGCTGTCTTTTTACTAAGAGAATAGTCTGAAACTGCATTTTCCAGAGACAGAACAGCAAATGCAGCAAGGCAAATATTCATAAAAATTAAAATGATAAGTGAGATACCGACATTCATTACAGGGATTTCTCTTTTCTTCATAAATAAAATCCTTTCGTTTGCCATAGGCGGAAACCCACTACCTTTAGGTGGTGGGAGGAGCCTTGTTAACTGTTACCCAATATGCTAGCAATATCTATCGGAGATTAAAGGTCGGAGGTGTAAGCCGTTAGTACGACTGGGCAGTTACAAGCCCATGACCTTTAGGTCGTGGGTAGTTGACTCTGGAATGTACTTGTCCATGATATCTCGTTCTTTTAGGGTATATAAATACTCAGGTTCAAATGATAGATTTCTTCTTTTTTCGAACTTTCTCCTTTAGAATTCTCTCCAGAATACACCGCAATTTTTACCTTTTTTAAATCGTCTTCCTGCGCCTGATTCTGTGCCTGCGTTACTTCCAGCCAGTACATCTTTTCTTCTTTATCACACTGATTCCAGTCTTTATCATAATAAACAGAAATATTATCCAGAGAATCTATATCCTTTTCTAAAATTTCTGCCATAGATGCCGCTTCCTGCTGAGCCTGATACAGATTTTTTGCATCCTGACTCATATTGTGGGACTTTACAAAAAACTGTATACAAATTCCCGCTGTAATGGAAAAAAATAAAATACAGATCATTAATTCAATTAAAAATAATCCCGATCTGGAATGTCTTACTCGTTTCATTTGCTATCTTCCCCGTATATTCTTATATACAATAATTCTTCTTGTCCGTCTCCGCTAAGTTCTATCTGCAACAAATCCTCCTTTTGCTTCGTAACAGAAAATGTATCTGCTGAAACAAGTTCCTGCCCGCTGCTCCAGACAACATCACGTCCTTTTTTTGTAAAAAGTTCCCGCAGCTTGCCTTTATACAAATAAATGTATGTCACATAGTCGCTATCGCCCTCTTCATAAAGTGCAATTACTGTCTGCCCGTCTTGTGAAAGAACTTCTATCTGAGATTCACTGCTGTACTCCCGCACCTTTTCCTGCAAATACGTTGCCGCTGTCCGAATAGTATAATTCTGCTTTAATCCATCCGTTGTATCCTGGTATACATGGGCACCGGAAAGAACCAATGCCAGTGCACAAAATCCAAAAAGAAGAATAAAAATCAAAGGAAAAACCGTATCAATTGTATGTATTTGTTTTTGTTTATTGTTCATAGTGCTTCCCTTTTCTTTTTATTATAGTTATTTTTATACTTTTACTCTCATGATTTTAACTTATTGACTTTTTCCCTTCTAAATTTCAATTCTCCTACTTTTTATCTTCGATTTAATAAATTCTTAATTTCATAATTATCTTTGATTCAATAAGTTTTTGCCCTCATAATTTTTCTTCTTCATTTTTTACTTTCCTGTAAAGGTATCACTTTGACCTCCGGTCTGATGTTTTTAGCAATAATCTCATAGGTCACTTTATACTTGCTTTCATCCCATGTGATTCCATAATGCTTTTTCAGATAATCAAGTGAATCTGGATAGGCTCCCTCTACAGAATAACAATGTACTGCTGACTGAACTACTGCATTTTTCAGGCTTTCCTGCTCTTTTTGTGCTGTAGCATTCGTCACAGAATTCACTCCATAAAATAACATTACCATCATCAAAATGAAAATGCATACCGGCAAAATATATCCTTTTTTATAATCTTTTTTCTTTTTTTCTACATTCTGTTCCATCGTAATTCATCACCTGCTATCCAATCACAGAAAGTATCCCCATAAGAGGCATCATTACGGATAGTAACATTCCTCCGACAAGCACAGAAAGCACAATGACAAGTGTTGGTTCAATAACTGATACAAAATTCTGAATATCTGCAGTTACTTCACCATCAATCTGTACTGCAATTTTAGAAAGTGCCTGATCTGCCTCTCCCGTTCTTTCTGCAATCATGATCATCCTTGACTGAAGCGGGGAATAAATTTCTGTTTCCCTGATTACTTTAGAAAAAGACTCTCCTTCAAACATTTTTTCTTTGCAGTTCATTAACTTTTGCTTCGTTTCCTCATCATTTTCAAGCAAGGTTGCTGCCATGTCAAAGGAACGTCCATAATCCATACCGCTCTGTAATGCCATAGAAAAAGCAGACGATACTCTGGCACTGTTCAGTCTTTTTACAATAGACTTTGTAGAAAAAACCTTTCCTGTCAGTCTGCGTAATGCCACATTGCCTTTTGTTGTTTTTAAGAGCCACCATACCCCGACTGCAAATACGCAAAGAAGTACTGTCGGAATAATCCAGTACTGTTTCAAAGCTTCTCCTGCCTTTAAAAGAACGGCACCTGGCCCAGTAATCTGCGTTCCAAGCTGCTCATACACCTGATTAAATACCGGTACAACCTTTACAACCATTACGAGCATAATTGCAAGAAGCATACATAG
Source organism: Anaerobutyricum hallii DSM 3353 (assembly GCF_000173975.1). GTDB lineage: Bacteria > Bacillota > Clostridia > Lachnospirales > Lachnospiraceae > Anaerobutyricum > Anaerobutyricum hallii. Next base: position 2,496 of record NZ_ACEP01000106.1, on the reverse strand, counting down.
AATCATTAAAGGATAAGAAATCGCATTCTTAATATCCTGCATCGTATTCTCTTCCCGCTCATAATATGCGGCAAGCCCTTTCATCACAACATCCAGATTACCTGTTTCCTCTCCTATTTTCGTCATTTGAATCACATAACTTGGAAAAAGTCCAGTTTTTGTAAGTGCCTCATGAAAGATACCTGTTTCTTCAAGACACATTCTCATATCCTCATACATTTTTTTATATTCTGTATTGTGCAGCTCCACATCCTCTTCCATAATGGAAATGCCTTCAAGCATTGATAATCCCGACTCCAAAATCATCCCGCTCTGCTCACAAAATACAGCTACTTCGCTATTTGATAACATTTTGCGTCCTTTCATATGTATTTATTTTATATTTATCTCAGTCGAGAAGACTCCCACCTCTTCAGGTGATGAGTAATAGTAAATTTTTCTCAGTGGGAGTCCAATCTCCGACTGAGATAAACGCTCCGCGAGGATGCGCAGTGATTCTGATAGGAACATGTCAGCTTCGCTGACCAGAATCACGCGCCAAGTCTCACGGACGTTCGACTTGAACTTGTAATCATTTACAAATCAAAAATATTTGCAAATTCTCATTTAAATTATCCGCCTTATAGAAACCAGCTCTTTTAGACTCAAATAATCGCTTAAGTAATTCAAGAATGCCGGGGCATTCTTGAATTAGACAATAATACTTTTGAGTAATCTGTTTTAATGTATATATTCTATATTATAATTTGAGGAATCGGTAATAAAATCCTGAATTCCTTCGCCGCCTCCTGCTGCAAAAGTCGGATCCATCATCGTCCAGTTCTTTCCGTCAAATTTAATGACGTTATCTACCCAGCCCTGCTCATCTAAATAAGTACTGATCCATGCATGGTAAATGTTCGTTGCATAGCCAATATCAAGGCGCGTCGGAATTCCCGAAGAGCGTAGCATTGCTGTCATCAGCGCCGCATAGTCAAAACAGATTCCTTTTTTGGTCTTCAGTGTGTCATCCACATTCGGCAGATAACCACTTTTTACCGTTGCTGCCTTTTCATCGTCATAAACAATATTCTTTATAACATACTCATACACTTCCTGCACTGCCTCAATCTCCGTCTTACCTTTTGTAAGCTTCTTCGCCAGCGCAACAGTCTTTGTATTCTCATCAAAATTCACATACTGATTAGAATATAAAAACGGAAGAACTTCATTCTCCAGTGTCACATCTACTATCTTGGTAAAAACAACCGCATATCGGTTATCTCCCACATTCTCATATGCCGTTACTGCATAACTTCCATCTCCGGCAGTCAGCGGCAAAGCGTTGTATTTCCCATCTGGGTCAAAATAATATCGATACGGAATGTTATCGCTGCCCTCTACCTGAATCAACAGCTTGTCTGCACTCCCCGTATACGCTGCCATAAAATATCCCTGATCTGTATGCGATAAATCAAGCTTCACGCCCTCATGTTCTTCTGTCACTTTTCCATCTGCCTGTGGAAGAAAAATCTTTCCTTTATGATAGTAATTCGGAGCAGCGCTGGAACTCTCCTGTTGCTCTGTTCCTGACTCTGATGTTCCAGTTCCAGAAGTCCCACATCCTGCCAGGCAAAATATAAGTAAAAAAATGTTTCCTATCCATAATAGACGAGAAATAATCTGTTTTTTATTCTTCATTCTCACGTTACCGTCCTATGATAATGTTACTTAAGATTATACCGCATTTGGTGGAAAGTTCCAAGAAAGAAACAGATGTTTTTGCCGACTAGCTAAAGCTATTGGTAACGAAGAAAGCATCCGAAGAATGTATTGATTTTATTCTGTTGTGCTAAACGCTCCTTTTCGCCCAATAGGGCAGAAACTTCTTTAATTTGGTGAAATAATGTTTTGTTTTTTCCAGCCATTTTCCCTGAGTTAATTCTGTGATCTTTTTCCACTGTTTTTTTCCGCTTTCGGAGAGGGTAAAGTTTTTTTCCGGGGTGTAGCAGAGGTTGGGATAGAATGCACACCACCAGTTATGTCCGGCAGCTTTGCCAATATCTACCCGGAGTGCCTGATATTCTCCTGCGGGGAAAATAGCAGTTCCGTAATGGCGTATTGGAAATCTTTCTTTGGTAAAGTAAACACGGACAGGCTTCCCGTCTGAAGCGTTCGCTGCCACCTGTGCGATTTCTTCTGTTTTTTCTGCAAGATTCTGTTTCAATTCCTGTGCGGAGTCTGCTCTGTATACATCCTCCTTTACATAACGCAGTACCGCATCTCTGACAATAAGCTTTCTTTCCTGGGCTTCCTTTTTATCAGAATCTGCTCTCACATGAAATCGCAGAGTGTTATCGTATATTGGACCGGTTTGTTCTAAATATACCTGATACAGCAGGCTGTAACTAAATAGTAAATATATTAAAAGTGTGAATGATATTGTTATTTTATTAAAAGTCTTCATAGGTGGAGTATTACCATTTAATTCGAAGAATAAACAGACGCCACCGAAGA
>NZ_ACEP01000107.1 GCF_000173975.1 Anaerobutyricum hallii DSM 3353 | reverse complement strand
CTAGGCCATGCAGGAGACGAAGGCCCTCATCTCTCGATGACGGGGGAATCTCGGGGTTGTTCTCGAGCGGCGGCCCCAGTGTGCGGTTTCTCACGAGGTACGACGGCGAGGTCAGTGAGCCTCTCGTGGGGCGCCAGGGAAGTCGGGTCTCCATGCGAGTGGCGAGGGGGAGCGCGTCATTGCTCCCGAGCCATGGTAGGGGAATCTGGCCTCGAGACGTGTTGAAGAAGGTCTCTCGAGGTCTTTCCCGGGTTGAGGCAGGAAACCCTGGGTTCCCTCGACTTGTGCAGGTGACCTCAGGGGGCTTCTCATGGTGGCTCTGAGAAGCCAGGGAAACTGGAGGTGGGAGGGGCCTCTCGGGACTCCACTGGGCTTGGTGCATTGGAAGAGGGCCTCATCTCCAGTTGAGGCAGGAACCGCAGGGTACCTCTGATTTCAGACTCCGATCGCAGGGTCCCTGCAGACTGGGGACAGGAGAGTCAGGCCTCGTCTTGGGTTGAGGCATGGAACTCCGCTTGCCTCTCGAGATGTCCCCGGGGAGAGAGGCCGCTTGTCGAGCTGTATTTGGAACCTGGGG
>NZ_ACEP01000108.1 GCF_000173975.1 Anaerobutyricum hallii DSM 3353 | reverse complement strand
ATTTTTAATCAAATAACTGAGCTTCTCTGATTACTACATTTTTATTTTTATTCCAGATAGAGTTAAATTCTCTTCCACTTAACGGTGCTGCTCCCACTCCAACTTCAATGGTAATGCATGGAATATTTCTTTTATAGAGGAAGTATTCTCGAGAGCATCCTCTTGCTACAGAAATGGATTCAGTTGGCATAAGATGATATCTTGTAAGACTTTTTGCTAATTTGTACATTCTTGTTGTTATATTTCTTACTTTTTTAGTTGCGCGGCTGGCACATCTTCCATAAAGAATAGAACCTGTAGAATGATAGCTGACAACGCCTGCGATTTTCCCTCTTCTCTCAATACGATTTACCCATTTTACAAGTGCCTGTACTTCTTTTTCACTGGCTGCTTTGGGACCTCGATAACCGGAGGAACCTTTTTTACCGGCCTTTTTAAATGCTACCTTCCAGTTACGATTTAAATCTACACCTCTTGCATTGGCTTTCCATTTACTGGAACTTCCGCCCATCCTTCTTAAACCATTTCTAAGACTTTTATTACGAATAGCGTTAAATCCCTTCTGACTAATGGCTGTTCCATCTGGATTACAGGAGGGTACATAGTGAATTGCTACCTTATTTAAAGTAGCTGAAACTTTTTTGCCATTTATTTTCTTATTATAATTATTCAGATAATATTCAATTTGTTTCATGCATAACTGCACTGTCATATGTTCTCTTGCATGAAGATTCCCAATCACAAGAAGATGCTTCTTTGCGTTTGGATTTCCAATCACAACTTCATATAAATTCCTTTTATCCGCAGTTTTACCGATTACATTTACCTGACAATGATCTCTATATTTTTTCTGCAATTGTTTTAAATCAGTTTTTAGTTCTTTATAACTATAATTTTTCTTTCCTCCAGAAACAATAGCGGCATTAACGGTCAATCCCTGTGTTGTAAATGCGATACAGCACACCATTAACATGGCAAATACTCCGCTTAAGATTCTTTTTATGTTGCTTTTTTTCATCTTTCTCTCCTATTTTCCTCTGCAATAGTTCTTATTTTTTCTTAGTATATGCCTTAACAAAATTGTATACAAGACATGCTGCAACAATGACTGCCGCCATTGTAAAAAAATCTCCAATTGTCATACTAGCACCTCCTTTATAAAATATCTTATATTTAAATATTTTTATATTTCCGCAATAGCGATATCATGTAAAAAGTATATCATATTTACCAAGAAAATAATAGAATCAGGCAAAAAGAGCACAAAAAAAGAGAGCATCCTGACTACTAATTCTAGATGCTCTCCGCTAATGATTTTCAATTATGTCCAACGGACTATACCTCCTATTTCCCTTTTAACTCTAAGCTAATCTTCCGTGGTCTGTATTATTCGTTATCAGTTTTCCTTCTATCTTCTACAAAAGGATTATGATTTATAATACACCTGCTTCCAATCCCTTAAAATCTCCGGTTATATTATTCATCTCTTTTTTGGGCGATTATTCTTCTGAATTCTAAGCTGATTCCCTGGATTCTCTAAGTTCTTCTCTTTTTACTACTACCTGAAGTGTTATCTCTTGATATTAATCACTCGCAACCATCAAACTTTCAAATCTGCAATCTCACTTAAATTCGATAGCTTATGTTTTTGTCGGTCTGTACCTCCTGCTATGATATCGTTTCGAGTCTTAGCTTAAGTTTTTGTTGGACCGTACCTCCTATATTAGTATCGTTTCCTAAATCCTAACTTAACTTTCTGGTGGTCTGTACCTCCTGTTTAGTATCGTTTCCTGAATCTTAACTTAACTGTTTGGTGGTCTGTACCTCCTATATTAGTATAGTTTCTTAAATCTTAAACTTAACTTTCTGGTGGTTTATACCTCCTGTTTAGTATCGTTTCCTGAATCTTAAACTTAACTTTCTGGTGGTTTATACCTCCTATTTAGTATCGTTTCCTGAATCCTAAACTTAACTTTCTGGTGGTCTGTACCTCCTATTATTAATATGTTACTAATCTGAATTATAACTTATGTTTTTGGTGGTCCGTACCTCCTTCTGGCTTATTTAAATTCTGAAATTAATTTTAATCTGTTTGCACTCTCACCTCTTTTTCATGATAAAAGCAAAACCTGTAATTTCAAAATCTATATGATGGACTGTGCCGTCCGTTCTTTGTTTATGTCTGTATTATAAAGCAGGATTCTTATTTTGTCAACACTATTTTTATATTTTTCTCTGATTTTCTAAATTCAATATTTTATCATCTGTTTTTTTAGTTTTTACTGAATTCATTTTATTATTGTCAGAATATTCAATCTTTTTAAAAATCACAACTATCTGACGGGGTGTACAGATTGTAGGAATGATTTTTCAAACACGCTCTAAAACTATTATCATATGCCATTACGATAATGGTTTAAATGTCAATCCAACAAATTTTCTTTTCCAGACATTCTGTATTCTCCTGTACTCTCCCCAAAATCCCTCCAACTGGTTTCTCGAGCTTCCAACGAGCAGAACTCAGGCTTTTATATGAAATTTTTTCTGCATTTCTTTTCTCCCCCACAATTCTACTTCATTTCTTTTGGCGAGATCTCTGGCACTTTTCGTAAAGTTGCTATTTGTAACAACCATTGCCCGATCAGCTTTGTAATAAGCAATAGAACCAACAACTTCCTGAACAGCCGCAATTCCCACATTTCGCTCATAGCGTTTTGCCTGAACAACAATCTTTTTTCCCCATTTGCGAAGAACAAGATCTGCTCCATAGTCATGGCTATAACTTGTGAGTGTAACATGATAACCGAGATGCCGGAACTGGACAGTGAGATAACGTTCAAATGCTCTACCATTTAATTTGTCAATATTTTTCATTTTCATATGGAGATAGTAAAGCGTGTGTAATCGTCTAATAAACTGGAAAATGCAAAAAGCACACAGAAAAGAACAGCCAACTGCTATTTCTCCCTGTCTCTGCATATAAAATGTATATCCCTGCAAAAATGTGTATATAATTCCGGCTACCCAAAGCCATTTTATAATGTCAAAATGTCTCATTTATCTTTTGCCTTTCTGAAATTCAAGAATGCCTCGGCATTCTTGCTGCGAGGTGCGCGTCATGCAATTGCATGACATACTTCTACTGCGCACCTCTGCAATCCTGCCGGAGGCTATATCAGCTGGGGGATTGACTCCCACCACTGATACCAGCTTGTTTCTCA
>NZ_ACEP01000109.1 GCF_000173975.1 Anaerobutyricum hallii DSM 3353 | reverse complement strand
CCGACCAAATACTTCCAACTCGCTATCAAGATAAGCTTCTACAAGATTAATTGTAGCTTCATCCATCTTTTCTCCATTGCCATTAATCAGCTTGATACCATTATCATAGTATGGATTATGGCTGGCAGAAATCATAATACCACAATCAAAATCTTCTGTTCTTGCTACATAAGCCACAGAAGGAGTTGTTGTTACATGCAAAAGATACGCATCTGCACCTGAGGCTGTAAGCCCGGCAACCAACGCATACTCAAACATATAGCTTGAACGGCGTGTATCCTTACCGATGACAACCTTTGCCGGTATATCATCCCCTCTCTGTTTCTTTAACTGACCATAATACCAGCCTAAAAAGCGGCCTACCTTACGTGCGTGGTCTACTGTCAAATTTACATTCGCTTCACCGCGAAAACCGTCTGTTCCAAAGTATTTTCCCATCTTTTCCTCCAAGTATTTTTAATATATCTTTAATTCACTTCCTAATGGGTACCGAAGGATTCGAACCTTCGCTTTTCCCCTTCATATGTTATATCACAACACTTCTTTTTTCAATTCATTCCAAATGTTTATTTTAAAATTCCTAGCTTATTTTAGAAACTCTGCTTGATACTCTTATTTTCAATTATTCTTATTTATCTTGTATATCACATTGTTTTGAATATACAACATATCTACCCCGTTCTCTACTAAATATTGCATCATGCCTCTTATATACTTTTGTACATCAATTGGAAATAGCTTGTATTTCTTCCCTCCTCAGTGTTATAATTTGCTATAGTCACAGACATCACAACACATATATAAGTTTACAAGATTTGGCTTTGAAAAAGAAAGGAATCTTTTTTATCATGTTCAATTGTCAGCCCGGATATACACTTCGAAAAATCAAAGGTATCAATTATCTCTTACCTTATGGTCAGCAGATTGCCGATCTGAAAAAAGGCTTTGTGCTGAATGAGACCAGTACTTTCCTGTGGAATGTACTTCAGCATCATGAAGGTGCCGAACCGCAGCAACTGGCAGAAATACTTGCCAGGACTTATCAACTGGATGAGTCTTATTATCCTGAACTTCTGAAAGATGTGACAGATTTTCTGACACAGCTTACAGCCATGGGAATGATCACAGAAGATCTCCACCTGATTTCAACAATCCCTTCTGTCTCTATGATAATCGCAGGAATCTGCATAAAACTATACGGTTCTGCAGAACTGATTTCCCCAAATTTCAAACCTTTTTATCATGAATTTTCGGATGATGATACCTCACAGGAAATCGAACTGGTCACCACGCCTCCGCCCAGCCGTTGTTACGGACAGGTTCTTCTGCAGAATTCTGAAATGACTGTTTTTGAAAATCCCGACCGTTATGTTGTCCTTTTTCCACAGATGCAGAATCTTTACGAAGCTCATATGCTGAAAGATAGTACTTATGTACGGATTTACTGCCACCCGCAGGTTTCTGAAACAAATATAGAAAATTTATTTCACGCCATACGGCTGTTTTTCCTTTTTACAGCACAAAGAAACGGACTGTTTGCAATCCACTCAGCTTCTGTTCTCTATCAGGGAAAAGCATGGCTGTTTTCCGGTCATTCCGGAATGGGAAAATCCACACACACTGCTCTGTGGCATGAGCTTTTTGACACACCGTACTTAAATGGAGACCTGAATCTTCTTGGATTAAAGGAGGATCATATCATCGTCTATGGCATCCCCTGGTGCGGAACTTCCGGGATTTTTACTGCCGAAGCATATGAACTCGGAGGAATTGTCCTCCTTGGGCGCGACCTGCAGACAGATTATCTGGAAGAGTTAAATCCTTCGGAAAAAGTCCTCCGTGTCATGCAGCGCATGATCTCCCCTGCATGGACTGAACGCCAGCTTTCAGAAAATCTTTTCTTTGCCGGGGAAATCGCTGACCGCGTGCCGGTACTACATCTTCTCTGTACAAAGAATTCTTCTGCCGCCTGTGTGATGAAAAATACCATTGATCAACTGGAGAAGCTGCAATGAAAGAAAAAATACTCCTGATCTGGAAGCACCTGAAACAGGGAACCCTGAAAAAAATGTGGAAACAGACATTATGGATCTATCAGTACGGCAGACGTTACTGGAAAGCCATGATCCTGTATACACTGCTTGGTCTGGTCGGAACAGGTGTCTCTCTGGTTTCCAGTCTGATTTCCAGAGATCTGGTAGATATTATTACCGGACACCAGACCGGGAAACTTGTAAGTACCTTTGCCGCAATGATCGGCTTCTCTGTCGCAAACATTCTGGTTTCGCAGGCATCCGGATATGCCTCTACTTTCATTAACCTGAAGGTGGACTCCGAAATCAAGAACGACATCTTTGCCAAAATGCTGGTAACTGACTGGGAATCCCTGACCGATTACCACACCGGAGATCTGGTGACACGCTGGAGTTCCGATGCCTCCAATATTTCAAGCGGAATCCTGAACTGGATTCCCAACCTGATCATTTATACTTTTCGTTTTATCAGTGCACTGGCAATCGTGCTTTATTATGACCCTACTTTCGCACTTTTTGCTCTGCTTGGAATTCCCTTCAGTGCTCTGCTTTCAAAGCCGCTGCTGAAACGAATGCGTGATAACAACCAGAGAAGTGCGGCTATGAATGCAAAGCTTTATGGATTTAACCAGGAAGCTTTCTCCAATATCCAGACGATCAAGGCTTTCGACCTGATTCACTTTTATACAGAGAAACTGAAATCTCTTCAGAAAGATTATGTTAACATGAGACTGGACTTCCAGAAGATGTCCATTCTGACTTCTGTTCTCATGTCCATTATCGGATTTATCGTATCCTACAGCTGTTATGGATGGGGAATTTACCGTGTATGGAGCAATGCGATCAGTTACGGAACTATGACCATGTTTCTGTCTTTGTCCGGTACATTGACAAGTTCAGTAAATTCTCTGGTAAGTCTGATTCCGTCAGCCATCTCACTGACTATTTCGGCAGGAAGACTGATGGATATCGTGGAAATGCCGCAGGAGGACTACAGTCAGGATTCTGCTGTACGCAACTTCGAAAAGCAGCATAAGTCAGAAGGAATCGGTCTGAACATGCAGGATCTCAGTTATACCTATCATAATGGTACTGCTGTTTTCGCCAATGCTTCCATAGAGGCTTATCCTCATGAGATCGTGGCTCTGGTAGGACCTTCCGGTGAAGGTAAGACAACTATGCTGCGCCTGATCCTGTCTCTTCTGACACCGCAGGAGGGTTCTTCTCATATATGTGCCGGAACAGATCATGAACACATGATTGATATGTCCCCTTCTACAAGGAAGTTATTCTCCTATGTGCCACAGGGAAATACAATGTTTTCAGGAACAATTGCAGAAAATATGCGAAATGTGAAACAGGATGCTACAGATGAAGAAATTATTGAAGCGCTGAAACTCGCCTGTGCATGGGATTTTGTGGAAAAACTCCCGGATGGAATTGAAAGCATCGTTAAGGAACGGGGCGGAGGTTTCTCCGAAGGTCAGGCACAGAGGCTCTCCATTGCCAGAGCATTACTGCGCAGATCACCGATCCTGCTGCTGGATGAGGCTACCTCCGCACTGGATGTAACTACTGAGCGAAAAGTCCTGCGAAATATCATGCAGGATACCTACCCCAGAACCTGCATTGTAACTACACACAGGCCTACGGTTCTGAATATCTGTAACAGGGTTTATGCGATACGGGATAAGAAATGTGAGATACTAAATGACGTGGAAATTCATGAAATGATACAAACGTTTTAAAATCAATTTCAGGGATTGAGTTAAACACTCTAACTCAATCCCTTTTCTTGTCAGGTGGATATTCTCTTTAGTTCACAGAATAAGTAAATCCTGTCATCTTGAGATCATCAATGCTTGTTCCATGATTCAGATGAACTCCAATAGTCAGCGAATTTGATACTGTACTTGCAAATGTGAATGTTGCAGTCTTACCTGAACAGGATGCCTGCACAGAAGCATTATCTGTCTCAACCTGATCTACTGTATCATTAAAAGTGATATTTAAAGTAATGGTTCCATTAATACCTGACCAGTCTGCCATTGCCAGACCCTTGCCGCCATTAGTTCCCCATCTGTCCCATACACCATGATATACTACATTTAATTTTCCCTTGGCACCACTTGCTGCATAAACACCCTCTGCCATTCCTGCGTCAACAGTTACTACCGGCTTCTTATATGTTTTCATAATTAATTATCCTTTCCTGAAATATGACCTTTACATTGGTTTTATCTTTCTCTTTATCCTATCTATATCCCCTCAGAAAGTCAAGTATTCTTACACAAAACATACTGATTTTTTATTTTATTACGACAGGAAAACACTTTCTGTTGTCCTTTTGTTTTCTTAATGTTATAATACGCCTGTTCAGAACTTTATTTCTGAACAGGCGTATTATAACAGGAATAAGGACAGATACTATGAATAACACAACATCAGACCCAGTTAAAATCGATCTGGAACAGCTTCTCCGGGAGGGAAATATTATCCGCATCAAGCCTCAGGGTTACAGCATGTACCCTCTCTTTATTCCCGGACGGGATGAAGCACTGATCCAGCAGACAGACGGCACAGACTGCCACAGGAATGATGTAGTCCTCTACAGGCGTGATCAGGGTATCCTCGTGCTTCACCGCATCTGCCGGATAACATCTGACGGCTTTTATATGGTGGGTGACAACCAATACGAAGTGGAAGGTCCTCTGCGTCAGGATCAGATTATCGGAAAACTGATTGCTGTAAATCGTAACAGCAGAGAATTTACTGTAGGAAATCCTTTCTACAAATTTGTTTCTTCCCTGTGGCTTTTTATGCTGCCTGTTCGCCCCTTCTGTTTTAAACTGTCAGCATTTCTCAGAAAGCTTCATCACTCATGATCATCCATTTTTCATAGGAGAATTCCTTTTTTCTGCAAAGTCAGGACTACATTCCTTACATCTTCAAGAACCTCAGCAGGCTCTATCTCATACTCTTCTGCTACCAGTTGTGTCAGTTCATAAACATTCTCTGCCCGTTCCGCGTGCATATAAATAAAGCCTGCCGTTTCGCTCAATGAGATCACCTCATTGACTTCTTCTGTTCTTCTTCCTGACGGAAGTACGAGATATTCATCCTCCAGTCTCCTGACTACATAACCTTCTGTCTTTTTCATTTTCCCTTTTTCTCTTCCTTTTCCTTTATTTCCACGCAATAACATGATATACTTACTATTATTTATTACTGCCATTCAATCTCTGAACGGTACCAATTTTACGCACTTTCGGGAGACTCCTATGGAACGAATATACAATACCTATCTGAAAATAATAAAAAATATCTGCACCGGTTCTGATCATTCTGTTTCCGTACATCCGGAAGACCTTCCTGCTCTGGCAAAACTGGCGCAGGAACATTGTACTGTCCCATTTGTACTGCCATATCTCCGGTCTGCTTCTGTCTATCCTGCCATGAAGCAGCAGGTAAAAGGCATGATGCTGAATTATTATCAGATTGAGCATTTCACCCGGCTTACCGTCTCTCTTTTAAGAAAGAACAATATTGACTGTTATCTTCTGAAGGGTCTGAGTCTGGCTGACTGCTATCCGGTTCCTGAATATCGTAAGCTTGGAGATCTTGACCTGTATCTGGCTGATCCTTCTGACCTCACCAGAGCACAGGCAATTCTTGAAAGCAACGGATATATCTCTGAGGATGAACTCAGTGACCACCATGTAACCTACCGTTATATATTTTCCAAAACCGGGCGCCGTTTTCTCCTGGAGCTTCACTATCGTGTAGTTGGCCAGTACCAGTACAGCCCCGCCAACAAACTTGTGGATTCTGTCTTCTCACCGAAATGTCTGAAGGCATCCACCCAGACAATCCACGGATATACTTACACAGTCCTGCCGCCTACAGAATATACTTTCTATATGATTCATCATATGCTGAAGCATTATCTGTACAGCGGATTCGGTATCCGCCTTCTCTGTGATTTTACCTTTTATCTGAAGCGTCATGAAAAAGAAATCAATTTCCGGCAGATTCATGAATGGTGCAGAGAATCCCGCATCATCCATCTGTACGAAATCATTCTGGAATGCTGCAGGAAATATCTAGGTCTTCCGGATTCTATAGACGCCCGGACACAGTACAATCCACACGACTGCCATGATTTCATAATACAGATTCTTAAAGACGGCGATATGGGAACCGATATTTCCCAGTCACTGGTTGGAAGCAGTTCGTATCAGAAGGTTAACTTCCTTACTTATTTCAAAGAAGGACACATCCAGATGAAGGTCCGCTTTCCAAAAGCCAGCCATTATCCAGTCCTCTGGCCTGCACTCTGGTGTATCACATTTATCTGTTTTATCCGCAACACTTACACAGTACGAAATACAACATTCCACCAGACCCTTCACAGCTTTAAGAAAATCAATCAGAAGACAAAATTAATCCATATTTTTGAAAACAGTGACTTCTGACCAGGAGCCACTGTCTTTACTTTTTCCTTAGTCCAGTATCAGAAAGTCTTTCATCTACCCGGCAGGAAACCAAGATCTTTATTCCCACAGACATCAACAGATACCATCTCCATTTCATTCCCAATGAAAATGTCCGGATCATAATCTTCCACAATTTTTGCGTGATCTGCAGTTTTTTCCTTCTGTCTGCCAACTCTGTAAAAGCCTTTCTCCCCATCGGATTGCTTCCATATTTCTTAAGAACCTTTCTGACAGCCCACAGAGATTTTTTATGCTGCATATATTCCATTTTTCCGTCAAAAAATGCCGCAAAAATAAGCAAATATCCAATCAGTGAAGTATATTCTTTCGGATCCTTGTCTTCTTTCTCTATCCAGCTTTTCAGTTCATATACAAGTTTGAACCAGTTTTCTACAGAATCCGGACGATACTGCCAGGAAACTGACATATCATTTTTTCTGTAAATATACCCTATATCTTCCAGAAATGCATACTTCGCATCACAGATATAACATTGCATATTAAACAGTTTATCTTCTGCATAAGAAAGATCCGCAAAATAAATCTGATGATTTCTCAGGAACTCTCTTCTGTATAATTTCCCCCACGCATAAGAAAGTGTTCCTACTGAGAAAAATCCCTGAAATCTAAATTCTTCAGATGATGGACTACATAATGCAAATGATTGATGTTTAGTAGCCGGCAATATTTTATCTTTCCACAATCTTGCATAATTGCTGACAACAATATCCGCATCTGTCTGCTCTGCAAGATTTATATATTTACAGAATATCTCCTTATCAGGAAGATAATCATCTGCATCGGCAAACACAATGTAGTCACCCTTCGCAAGCTTCAGCCCTCTGTTTCTTGAAGCTCCTGGACCCTTTCCCGATCCTTCAATCATATGGATCTCCGGGTATTTTGCTTCATATTTCTGTATAATATCAGGACTTCTATCCTTTGATCCATTATCTATCAATATAATTTCCAGATTTTTATAACTCTGCTTTATAATACTGTCCAGAGTTTCTCTGATGTACTTTTCTGCATTGTATACGGGTATGATCACAGAAATCTTTTTCTGCTGTTTTTCCAAAGCTGTCATCTTTTATCTCCTGTAAAAACTTTTTCTACAATTTTTTTCAGTAAATTCCATAATACTTTCCACTCTGCAGTTCTCCTGTAAGCAAACCACAATAAAATATTCGGCACAATCAGGCAGATTCCCAGTCTGCATACCAGAATCATAAATGCCTGTCCGGAAATAAATCTGCAAAAATATTCCGTTATTCCCCATACTGCAGCCATCACCCCCAGATATCCTGCATATTTTACAAAGAAACCGGTAACAGGCTTTTTCAGTCTGTATTTATAAATCACATAGGGTTCTACCCATACAGAAGTAAGTACTGTACTGCAGAATGTACCTGCAAATACTCCTGCCACACCAAAATATGTAACCAGCAGAATGGAAATTACCAGATTTAACACTGCTTCAGCTATCGCTTTGTACCGATCATTCCAGAACAGTCCCATAGATTCCTTAAAAATCAGCACTGCACGTCTCATCCCATTAATAAAAAAATTAATACACAGTATCAAAACAATTTCCTTTGGAAATAAATATTTTTTACCAAATGCCAGCTTCACAAAAGGATTCAGCAGTTCCAGCAAACAGACACCTGCAAAACCAAACAGCCAGTACCCTATAAAAAACAGACTGTCAAAAATCCGTCCTATCTTTTCGTTCTCTTCCGTCACACCAAGATTTCCCACACTTGCCGCAACTCCCAGCATTGCCTGCTCCAGAACCTGCCTGACTGATCCTATGATCAGATAATAATTGGAATAAATCCCTGCACTGATAATTCCCACAAAACTTGAGATCAGCAGATTATCTGTATTATTTACTACTACATTACCAATTTTATGCATCAGCATTGCCTTTACATTCCTTAAAATATCATGACGTTCTTCCTGTGGAAGCTGCTCCTTACACGGTTCTTTCAGATATGGGAACAGCCTGTCTGCCTTTCGGGACATACAGATATTTCCGATTATGGTACATACAACCGCAATAACAAGAAACAGGATAAAGTTTCGTGTCAAAAACAATACCATAATCTGAAGGATATCTTGTAGTACAAGAAAACCATTATGATACATCACCGTAATATAATTCATCTGATGGGCATCTACCAGTGTTTTTTTATAAATCAATAAATACGAAACAACGGAATTAAGCAGATACAGAAGATAAATTATAATCAGATGATTCACATCTGGACGATCCTTCATCAAAATATCCAGAAATGGTATCAGGCATAAGCCGGCAAGCAGAACAAAGCCCGCTGTTATCCTGTAGAAATTCCGAAACATCCGCATCAGAATCTGTTGTTTTTTTATATCTCTTCTGGCTATAGGAGCGTAAAGAGCATATGTGATTGCTGTTCCGACCCCAAGTTCTGACAAAGACAATATATTTAATATATCTGTAAACAAACCATTAATTCCTACATAACCTTCACTGAGAGTCCTGGTAAAAACAACTCTTGTAAAAAAACCCATAAAAATTGCCAATGTCTGTGCCAAAAAAGCTACTGTCGTATTCATAACAGAATATTCTGTCCTTGATTTCTGTTTCAATCTTCACTTATCCTTTCTTTTCGGTTATAATACATTATAGTCAATTCATAGTTATATGTATAGATATTTTTAAGGAGCAAATATTCATGAAAAAAAAATCATCAATCATCCTGCACAGTCTTTTTTTTGTTGTCTGCTCGGTGCTGGCTGTATTATGTCTCTACCACATAATCTCCATCAGACGGCTAAATGTAAAATACACTCCTGCAATAACAGAAGAATCCTCCCGTGAACTGGACAACCCATATCGTGGTTTCTATCAGTTGAGCGGATACATTCTTTCAGATAATCAGAAGCCGGAGAAATCTGCTGCCTGGTGCAGAAAAAGTTGCGCTTCCAATCCATATCCTCTGATGCTTCTGGAGATTAATCTGAAAAATTACTCCAATACCAGCATAAGCACAAATGCCAAAAATCAGTTGGATAAAATACTGGAAGAATGTGTTCAGGCAAAAAAACAAGTTATCCTCCGTTTTCTGTATGACTGGGATGGACAGGCTCTGTCCACGGAACCATCTGACCTGCCTCAGATAAAGAATCATATTTCCCAGATTTCTTCTACTGTCAACAAATATGCAGACTGTGTTTATATTCTTCAGGGTACTCTGACAGGAAATACTGGAGAAATGAATCATTCCAATTACGGAGATATTAATCAGATAAGACAGATTATAGAAGAACTTAATCAGAATATTTCCTCTGATATTTTTCTGGCAGTCCGCACTCCTGGTCAGCTGCGTGGCATACTCCGCACCAGAACACCCCTGTCCAGTACAGATGCCGGCAATGGCAGCCTGCAGGCAAGACTCAGTCTTTTTAATGACGGCATGCTTGGTTCTGTTTATGATCTGGGTACTTACGATGATACCCCTTTACAGCCGGACAGTAATCTGGATGAGCAAGGCACACGAAGTGAGGAACTTCTTTTCCAGTACAAACTCTGCCAATATGTTCCTAATGGGGGTGAGGTTACAGTTGATAATGAATATAACGATCTGGACAATGCGATTGCCGACCTTTCACAGATGCATATATCTTACCTGAATTCCGAACACGATCCCGCAGTTCTGGATAAATGGAAGAATTCCACTTATACAGGATCACGGACAGACGTTTTTTCCGGATGTACAGGGTACGATTATATAAGTACACACCTTGGTTATCGGTATGTTATGAAAGAATCCTCTGTTGATTTTCACTCCGTCCTGAGTGACACAGCCTCTCTTTATATAACAATTGCAAACACAGGATTTTCTTCCGCATATACCAGATTCGATACTGTTCTGTTCCTCACTGATGAAAGTACCGAAAAATCAAAGAAAATAGAAACAAATATTGACAACCGTACCATAGCAGGCAATGACTGCTCCACATTTAAAACAGATCTGGATATCCGTTCCCTGAGAAAAGGAACTTACTCCATTTCACTGCGTATGGAAGATCCATACACAAAAAATTCTATCCACTTTGCCAATCAGGGGGCAGAAAACAGCAAGACAGTTCCTGTAGGTACTCTTATTCTTCACTAAGATAAATTTTTCCACAATGCAGACTTCCCAGGTAAAGGGTGTCTGTACTGTTTTTATTTGCAAAATGAATGATCCGTCCATCTTTTTTTCTCTGAAGTTTCAAGGATACTCTGCCCTCCATTAATTTAATCACTGTTTTTCCACATATCCTGGTTCCTGCCTGGATTTTTCTCATATCCATGGATATCGGAACTTCTCTGGTCTCATTCCTGTTTTTCATTATCAGAAACAATTCTGTTTCCTGAAATACCCTTCCAAACCCGGTATTCTCAATTTCAAACATAAATTCTGCTCTTCCTCTTCGAATCGGTTTCAACTCCACAGTTCGCACTACAAGCCGATATCCCAGGTGTTCTCCTATATACTCATAGAGGCTGTATCCCTTCCATATTTTCAAATTATCAAATCCATCCCACGATATACTTTTCCATAAATCCAGTGCTTTCATATCATAGGTACTGTCCAAATAAGTAATATGCATCTTTTTTAACTCGTTGACTATGAACTTTGCCTCATACATTCTGTCGTTCTCAGTACAGGCTACTACTTCTCCGCCACATGGCATATCTTCTGTAAGACAATTAACAAATTCCATTTCCTCTTTTCTTGTCCACGCCTGTGCCCAGCCTGCCGCCTCCCTGAGTTCAGTTCCAAAGGTTCCCAGATGAGTCATGGAACCCAGAATCCCATCATCAAATAATGCCAGATGCGCATATTTCTTTTGTCTGAATTCTTTTTCACTTCTCAAAGTTCTCCACTGCGCCGGAGTACGTACAGCAAGATATATCTCATCTCCCAAATACTGCCGCATACAGTTCCACATTCGATTGATACACTCTGGTGACAGATATCTGGAATCATGCATTTCTCCCCAGCTTCCGGCAAGCATCCCCTGGAAGATGAATACCGAATGTTGCATATCCCGGAGCAAACCACCAATCTGCTGTAAATGCTCCAGCACCTGTTCAAAACTATCCGGCTCACATTCACGCCCTTTTCCTTCCCGATCATAAACCGGCCGCAGAATCACATCTTTTTTGTAATACATAAAAAAACTGAGAATGCTTCTGATATTATTCAGGGCATTCTCATCCAGTTGCATACTGCGATATATACTGATATCCAGCAATACCAGTGCAAGAAGTTCTCCATCTCTCAGACTCCATCTCAGTTCTTCTGGATTTATGGAATCCTGAACAACAAACGTATAGATTCCATACCATCCTCTGCCTGGATTTTCCAGGCAGACATTACTCTCGATGAGTTCCACCTGTTGGAATACCCAGTTGTTTTTATTCATTATATTTTTCCAGCTCACGTATTTTATCCTCATCCATCTTAAGAATCTTTTCCCTGATCCACACAGCCAGGATTGAAAACGTCATTCTGAACATATAGAGTACTGGTTTCAGTCCAGAATGCATACTGACTCCTGTAGTCCTTACATGCATCACTGCGGGAATTTCTCTGACCCTGAACCCAAGAAGCAACATCTGCATAAGCATATTTGCATCTGGATATTTGTCATCAAAATTATTATATTTCGAATAAAAACGGAAGGTTCTCCAGTTTAATCCCTGAAGACCGGTAGTCGGATCTGTAATTCTTCTTCCAGTTCCTGTTTTCAACATTATACGAAACCATACAAATGCAATCTTTTTGGCAAATGAAACCGAAAATCCAGAACTTCCTTCCATGAATCTTGATCCAAGGACAATATCCGGCAATTTCCCATTCTCATCCTCTTTCTGCAATTCCTTATAGATTTCCAGAAGGTTACATACGTCATGCTGACCGTCTGCATCCATTTGTATAACATAGCTGTATCCTTTACGCACCGCATATTTATAACCAAGCTGCAGACCACTCCCATAACCCAGATTAAATACATTGGTAATCACCGTATGGTTTCTCTTTTTAGTCACATGATTTGTCTTATCCTGAGACGCATCATTCACGACCAGTACATCTGCAACCTGCGCTATCTCCGGCTGTTCCAGTTTTTCCAGAAGCGGAACGATTGTTTTTTCCTCATTGTATGCCGGAATAATGATCAGGACTTCTTTTTTTGCTTCTTTTCCAACGTTTTCTCTGTTCTCCATAGATACTATTCTCTCTCTTCTTATGCTATCTCAAACAGTTTCAGGATATCTCCCTGTTCATCGGATATCCGGACTGTAGCTTTTTTTCCATATTCTCTGCATTTCTCTTCATTTCCCAGCAGTTCGGCTATCTTCCTGCTGATATCCTCCGGTGAAAGCTGACACAGTATACCATCCGTCCCATTCTCCACCTGTTCTCGGTTTCCGCTGCAATCAGATACCAGAATCGTACAGCCCAGAACCTGAGCTTCCTGTATTGCAATACTTTTCCCCTCAAACCGGGTCGCATGCACATACAGATCACATTGCTTATAATATGGATAAGGATTCTCCTTCGCACCCAGCAACAGAAAATCTTCCTTCAGTCCAAGACTGTCTATTTTCTGCTGAAGCTTATTTCGTAATTCTCCCTCGCCCAGAACATACCAGCGTGCTTTTATCCCCTGATCCTTCAGGAGCTTCATCGCATCAACAGCTACTTCATACGCTTTCTGTGCAGTCAGCCTTCCCACTGTCAGTATACGCTTTCTGGTGTATGTATCACTGAATCCACCGGGAAGTTCTGATTTTCTGTATATTTCCTCTCTGTCGATCAGATTATGGAAAATAAAGGTTTTATTCCGGCATTCCGGATATACACTGTCAAATACACTCTTTACTTCCCCTGATACTGTAAAAATCCTGTCAAAATCCAGATAACAATCTCGGTCCAGTTCTCTGGTGTAACCGGCATATTTATAATCAACATGCAGGAATGTGAACTTCTTCCTGGCCTTAACATGATCATGGACAAAATATGTAGCCCCACCTTCCAGATAAGCAACTGCCATATCATAGCTTTTATTCAGCTTCATACCACTGTCCGACATGACACGCCATAAAAGCTTATCTGCATATATCTTTTTTCTGCCCAGCATAGCAACTGCATTCTTTATCAGATATGGTATATTTTTAAACAACGCCCCATGCGTAAACAGGCGCATAAAGACTTTTTTGTTCAATTTCTTCTTTCCCTCTGCTGAAAGAACTGATTCTGCCGTATAGTCCCTGTTCAGAATATTTACATAACCCGGTACCTGACTGATCAGTTCTCCCTGTTCCAGAAGCACGTACAGATCCACCTCATACCGATCCGGGGTAAATCTTTTGAGCAGTTCCAGTAATGCCTTCTCTGCGCCTGCACCTCCAAGAGTATTAATTACAAACAGTACTTTTTTCATATTTTTATTTTTCTTTCTCTAATTTTTCCAGTTCTTTGATGATTTTCTCGTAATCATTGTTTAATAAAGAAACCTGCATGGCAAGCTCCTGATCTTTTCTTTTCAGGATAGAAACCTGCGTACTGATAAACCATAATCCCCACAGAACACCTGACACAATTATTATAGTCAGAATCAGTCCACGTGTACTGACATAACGCTTCATCTGAGATGGATTTAAAAGTGCACCTGAAAGAATCATTAATGCAGACAAAAACACCCATGCAAGACAAAATGGTTCTGTCATCTTTCTCTTTGCAAGTGACAGAATTGCCCTCACAACCATAAACACTCCTGATACGATCACAAATAACCTCAGTATATCTCCCACTTCCATTTTTTTCTTTCGTTCCTTTCTTACTATTCATATCTGTCAAATACTTTTGGTGACGGACAATCACCTTTTTTCTTCTTCAGCAGATGACCGTTACAAAATATATGGACATCCAGATGTTTCTCCATCCACCGAAGTCTTCCATAAGCCACTGTCCATCCGGCAAAGCTCCCGACAACAAGCCCCGCCCCATACCATATCTCTGTAAAATGAGAAGATATTATACTTCCCACCAGTGTGATAAGGCAAAACACCAGTCCCGTCAATACGCAACCCTTCATGTCATTAAAATAATACATGAAAATAATCTCCGCATACATCAGAAACAAGATAAAATATCCTGACGCCAGACAGGGATATATCCTCATTGTCATTCCTCCAAAACCAAGCTGCGGAAGAAAAATCATACAGATCAGAAAGATCACCAGCGTAATAATAAACTGCACTCTGGCAAGACTCATAAGCTCTTCGGAAAGAGCACGGAACATCCCCTTCTTTGTAATATCAATATCAGCTCCTCTTCCACCGATAACGGCTTCTGAATATGCTTTATATCTGCCATGAAAATACATCTCAACTCTACTGATAAAGATAACACTTGCAGAGATATTTGTAAACATTGCAAGACAGGTTGCCATATCATATGTTGTCACACATACAAAAGATTTTACTACTATCATGTGAAGATCTGTTGTCCAGAAAACAAAATTGTGTACATAAAGTCCTAAAATGTAAAGAAAATTTGTAACCACCAACGGCCAATATTCCTTAAAATAGACCAGAACCTGTCTGTATTTTCCACTGTTTTCCTTAAAATAACTCCGGACTACCGACATTTCCAGACAGGCGATCAGCCAAAATCCAATTGTCAGCGAAAACAGCATTCCATATGTAATACCCCAATGAAATACTTTTACAAGCAGAAAAGATAAAAACACTGTCACTGTCATACCAACGGCAAAGAAGAATGATATTTTTTTGTAATCCTTACAGATAGATAGGTACAACATAGAATAGAACACAAGAACCAGGGCAATGTATCCGCAATAACCTGTAAAAACATAAATAATATCCACTTTTCCAACCAGATACTCCCGGATACAGAATGGAATTCCCACAAGAGCACTCAGTGAAATATTCAAAAGCATGCCCACATAATAGCACGGCAAAATATCTTCATATGTCTCTTCATAGATCACATCTGACATATATTTGGATAATACAGAGTTAAATGGAGACGACGTAAGCAGGGAAAAAATAAATATATACAGAACCGTACAGGAAAACAGTTCTCTTGTAACATAACCTACTGAAGAGAAATCCAGAAAATACTCCATGATCATAAGCGCACCGATCACCAGCAGCATGGGGGCGATCGTAACGACCATACTGTATCCCGCGCCTATGATATCAGTAGTCAGCGTATTCTTTTTATAGATATTTGTAAGTTTTACACCTATTCCTGCCATATGTCCTCTCCATCCCGTAATTGCTTATCTTATGTTTGTTATCCCGATCTCAGTCACATTATGATTTCATTTACATCATCTTTTCATGCACACTGATCTGAAAGGGTTCCTCTGTCCACGAAAGATTCTGTCTGTCTGAAAATCCTTTGTATATTTCTCTGTATACTTCCTTCATCTGATCAATCCTGTAAAGTGCATTTACACGTCTGTATCCTGCTTCTCCCATACACCTTCTGTCTTTCTCATTTACAGACATGGTAACCATTGCATGGGCGATCTCTTCTATATTCATAATGTGTGTGAGGATTCCCGCTTCCCCAAATCCGTCATTATTTCCATAGATCAGTTCCCTGCAATTTCCCACATCTGTGGCAATTACAGGTTTGTGAGCCGCATAACTCTCAAGGATTGTCAAAGGCTGTCCTTCACTGATACTGGTAAGCAGTGTGAAATCCATCTTGCCCAGGTAATCCTTTACATTAACCCTTCCTGTGAATTCCACATCCTGAACCCCAAGGGATTCTACCAGATCATAACATTCTTTTGCATATTTTTTATCTTCATCTGCCGGTCCCATAATCCAGAGCTTCATATTTTTTACTTTTTTTTTGGCAAAAGCAAATGCCTGTATCATGGTTTTAACATCTTTGATAGGAGTTACACGAAGTACAGCCCCGGCATTGATAAACTGCTTCTCTTCTTCTGTCTTGCCGGGAAGATCTGCAAGCGTCTGTGTATTGATCCCATTTGGTGTCACCCTGATCTTCTCAGGCGGACATCCCAATTCCATCTGCAGGTCCTTTGCATGGTCATACAGACAGGTTACCATATCTGCCTTTTCATATGCAAGAAGTGACATCTTCTTAAACTGTTCAATCCAGATATTCTTATATACTCCCCTTACCCAGGAAGCTTTGATCAGTTCTTCCTCCCTTTCTCTGGTATAAATCCCATGCTCGGAGATCAGTAATGAACTTCCATGAAAATGTTTTGCCATACTTCCAAGAATTCCAGAATAACCGGTGGCCACACAATGATACAAATCCGCCTTCGGTACATCCATTCTCAGTGCCCAGAACATCGGCAGATAAATGGAGCGCAGCGTCCAGAGGAAATCCGAGAAATTAATATTTGAATAATTACGGTCATAGCACTCCCTGGCAATCCTGAAGAAATCCTCTCCCATAAGAAAAGCATCTACAGAAAGATGCTTTCTGTGAAACAGGTCAAAAATCACACCCCAGTCTGTCCTCCGGTTCAGCACCATATTCAGCATTTCGTCATATTCTTTATGAGAGAGATGGACTTGCCTTAAAGATTTTCTTTTTCTGTTTCCGCTTTCCCATTCACAGTCATCCAGATATACTTCATAAACCTGTGTAAGGTTTTCCGGCAGCTCATAGACAAATTTCCCCCTGAAGGATCTGTTCGCCACAATTGCCAGCAATATAAATTCTACATTCGGAAAAGATCTGATCAGACTGTTGATCCAGCCGGAAACACCTCCGACCACATATGGGTAACAGCCCTCTGCCACAATACAAACTTTCATACTTTTCTGCTCATTTCCTCTCTGTCATAACAGCTATCTGTCATAATGAAGTCCTGATGTTTTTATCTGAATCTTCACAGTAGTATCCTGCGCCTGGATCAGATAAGTTCCATCTTCTATTTTCTTTTCTGTACCGCCTTCTATTTCTGCGATTTCTTCTCCATGCGTCCTGAGAAGAAACCAGCTTCCTTTCTCAGAAGTTTCCAACGTAATCTCATTCTCTGTTCTGGACTCTGAGAAATCCAGATTCAGAAAAGTTCTGATTCTAGTGTTGCTTTCTGAAAGAGTCATACTGCCAAAACCTGTAAAGTTTTTCCAATAGGTGAGGATATTACTGGAAAAATGCTTCTGCATAATCTGCCATCTGTCAGTTTTCTGCTGCGGCCAGAAAATATCATGCATATTTAACATAACATTCGTATATGCCAGCGAACTCTGGATACTTCTCATCCGAATATCATCACTATAACTGTAATTCATCCCATCACTTGTCACAGACTGTAAAGTTACAGAATCCGTACAATAAGAAACCACCGGCTCTTTCTCTGTATATTCACATACCAGTGTACTTACATTTTTCAACAATTCAGTATTCATCAATCCTGTTATCGTATCCAAATCCCTTTCTTCCGCAAAAGCAGCTCCATATTTATAACTGCTGTCCGATTTCTGAAAAAAGTCTGCATCCTGATCCAGTTTTTCCCGCAAAGAACCTGCATTTTTATACTCAAGAGAAAGTCCTACTTCCGCTTCCTGCTCTTTCATCTGCTTCAGGTAAAATATCATATCTTTTGTATCCGGCTCTATACCATCTTCATAATCTGCCTGTGGCTGCATAAAGCAGGTCATTTTCAGCTTTCCTTTTTCTACAATGGATACCAGTGATGGCCACATAATATCTCTGGTCATACCTGTCACAGACTGACTGTACAGTTTCATCATTTCTTCATCATTCTCATCTGCAAATGCCGGAAAATTAATCATTGAGAGATTCTGGGCATTTACTACCGGATAAATATAATACTCAGAAGCCTCTGTTATCATACCATTCAACAGTCCCAGTGCTGTGCTGTCCTTCATATAGTCTCCCACTATACAAAAAACACTTCCACCCTTGATTCCATTTCTCCACAAAATCGTAGGAAGATCTTCGTTCTCCACCTGAGTTTTTTGTTTACTATGATCCAAAAGTCCGACCATATATGTTTTCGTACCGCTTCCTACCTGATACCATGGTATCTCCAGCTGCAGATCCTGACGTTCTTTCTCTTCTTTTTCCTTCGGAGTTTCATAGACTACTTCTCCGCCCAGCAGAAGACCTTCAAAAAGTTTCACACCTGTCAGTTTTGTTTTCTCAGACACAACCTTATAAATCCCCAGAAAATCCATCAGTTCCTGATTTTTTTCAATATTCTTTGGATTTTCCAGACATCCAAAAACAATGATCACACCTTTTTGTTCCAGTTTCTCTAATTTTTCCAGATTATCACCAAGTGCATATTTCTCTGATTCCAGTATCAGCATCCCCGGCAATGCCTTATCATTCTCCTGGTAATCCTCCAGATTTCTGCACTGTGCCATATCCCACTTTGCATAAATGCACCATCTGCTTACGGCTGTAGCCATATCCGATGAACTGTCTCCCACAAAAAGAGCATAGCTTCTGTCTGTTGTTCTGACAGCCACAGGATCTATCTGTTTAATTTTCCAGACATTTTTACCATCTTTCTGCCTTGTCGTGAAATTTGAATTTACATCATATGTGTTCTGTCTGTCTCTGATAACCATAGAAAACTGAAACAAAAACAAAAGAACAAACATCATGATTGTAATACTGAAAAATTTTCTTTTGGAAACCATTATATTAATTTTTATCCTCCTGTGTCCGGAACTGATTATAACCGTAATCTATTGCAAAATTATACTGATGATACATATTTTGTGGCATTACATAACACACAAAATCTTCTGATTCATAATATACCTTCATATCATTGGGATATCTCTCCTTAAATGCCTGTGCCCAGTAATACATCCGGGACATCAGAATCCATCTTCCCTCTCCCTGATACATAGTTATTCCACCTGAATTTGGTAATGACTGGCTGGCTGCCTTTTTCGAAATGGACTGACCACTGCCTGAGTAAAGTACCGCATAATTCAGCGGGATTTTTTCTATAAAAAAGTATACATTCTTTGTCGGAATAATCAATTTAGTGTCTTTATTCATATACTCCATATTTCGAAGGAAGGTAATTGTCTCGTAATGCCAGCCATGATCAAGCCCCATCTGTGTCTCATCATTTGCTGATACAATCGTCCATGTCTTGTCTTCATTTTCTTTAATAATATTCGACAGACACGTCAATGCTCCATTAGATACATAATCTGAACCAAATCCCGGCATTTTGATCATTCCCTGATGGAGCATACTCCCAACAATGAACACAGTCAAGATAAAAGATAACACATTTCGCGGAATTGTAAATAAACGATGCATAAAAATCAGATAAAGAATTCCATCCATCAGAACTGTCAGCGTTAATATCAGAAGATACACATAATAAATACTACATCTGGCAGGATCCATCAGCATCGGAAGTCCGAGCCCTGATGCACAGAGCAGCAATGTGAGAATTCCCATACAGAATCCTGCTGACATAAGCATCTCACCATAAGTAGTCTTTCGCAGGATAATAAATATCAGACCAAGCAGAATGACAACTGCAATTCCGATAAGTACCGCATATGCACACCATTGTTCCGGCAAGTTTATGATAAATTCCCCGATACGCTGAGCCATCATATTCCAGGTGTTTTTTATTTTCTCCGGAATTTCTCTGACTTTATCTGCAAAAGTGGATTCAGGAGTTTCCGTCATATTTGTCTGCATTGATTTCGCATTATTACTTTTAATATTATTCTTCGAGTTTTCATTCAGACGCGCTGCCATCTCTTCCATGGTTATATCCTCTGAAGAAGCTTCTTCATCCTCAGTATCTGATTTGCCACCATTGATGACGCTTAATCCCCAGCCAAGTGAGCCCTGCAGAGGTGTTCCTCCTGCAAATGCAATCCCCATAGGAAGCACAGCCAGAAATACACTGATAATACCAGTCATCATAATTCGTTTAAAATACTCTTTATTCAGGAAGCGCGGACAAAAACCGACAGCAATTCCAATACAGCAAAGCCCTGCAATCATAGTTCCATAAAAATGAATCGCCAGAGTCAGCGCAAAAGCCAGTGCAAAGCATCCTGAGAGCAGCTTTGTTTCTCTGGTTTTCAGTTTCTCCTTCTCTGTCTGAAAAAAACTGATCAGGAAGTAAACAGACGGAATCACAAAAATCATTCCGAATTCCTGGGGCAGTGATGCCCCAAAACGACTATATGTCTGTTTTGCCCAGAGATTTCCCAATATATATACAAGCACTCCTGCATATGGCAGATACAATGATCTGCATAACAATTTCATCACAGCAAGAAGTACCATATGAATAAAGAATACCTGTACAAGATAGAACACACACAGAATCGCATACGTATCAACCCTAAAAACTGTATGAAGATAATATATCATACAGTGAAATCCAAACGGATATACACCATCGGAAAAAAGATTTCCTCTGACCATCTCATTAATCCAGTTCAAATGTACCGGTATATCTGAAGCACAATATCCATAAGTGAGCAACAGGTTTCTTCCATAAATCCAGAACAAAGCTATAATAACTGCCCCTACCAGAATCCACTGAAGCGTATTACAGATTACTTTGTAATAAAACAGACGGACTAAGCGTTTTAATACTGCACTAATCCTGTTACAGACTCTGTATAAAGCCCCCCTCATTCCCATACTTCCCTGAAGTATTTTCTTACAGATAATTCCTGTCTTTATGCAGAGTTCTCTTAGAGAAACCCTGTTCACCCTGCTCCAGATCAGAATCCCTGGTACAGCAGTAAACAATACAAGTGCCCAGAAACCTGAAATATGCAAAAGCTGGACTGCAAACACAATATTTATAATATAAAAATTTCCAAATGTATAACACATCAGAAACTGCTCTGACAGTCCTCTGCCTGCCAGTATCCGACGAAACATAATCGCAGGTAACAAAACTGTTAAACCTGTATAAGCAGCAAATATACCTGCAAATCTTAATATAACCAGAGTTGTCATTGACATATCTGTTCATCCTTTTACTCTACATAAATGTTCTGATCAGTTCAAGGGTTTCATTATCAATCGCAATATCCGAATCTCGAAGTTCCTGCATAACCTGAAAGAACTTCTCTTTCTTTCCACATGAGAAATAGAGTTTCATCTGACAGGTATAGCTGGACAAAACTCCCGGATATTGTTCCATTGCCCGGTCACACCACAGTGTGCATTTCTCATAATCCTTTACTTCCAACAGGCGCTGGCAGACCTTTTCATAGACAGTACTGCTGATTTTTATCTTATCAAGTTCCCAGGCTTTTTGCAACACCTCCTGCATCCTCTCTGCCATGGAACGCTGTTCCAGATTTGTAAGTACCTGCTGTTCCAGAATCGGATTCATATATTCAACAAGTTTTATACAATTTTCCACCTGCTGTTCATTTTCTTCCTGGCATAAAAGATAATCTGTCTGTACTTTACTTCGAAAATCATTCAATACATCCTGAAGAACAGATGCTGCATAATGGGCAGTCTCTGAATCCTCGCTGTTTAATGCCAGATTAATCGCCGCAAGAGAATTGCGGTAATCTCCTCTGATCACATTCAGCATCAAAGTACGAAGGCTCTTCTTATCTGTAACTTCCAGGGCTTCTTCCAAAGAGACCATATTTCTCTCCATTTCCTCATCAGGACGGTGGAAATTCTCTTTCCTGTCTTTGCTAAATACAACGTCCGACAAATCCATACCCTGGGAAGAAAATAACTTAAAAAGCAGGAATGACAGGAATACAAACGCAGGACCTGTCACCGGACATAAAAGCATCATAACTGCCTTCATCCATACACTTCCGATTTTTTCTTTTCTGCGGATATAATTCCAGATCAGATAGAACACAACCACGATCAGATTTATGATCAGCAGGAAAATAAACAGCTTCATTCTCTGTGACATACTGACATCATCTCCACGTATTCTGTTTTATAGCCATTCTTCTCAAATCTGTCCTGTACAATAACAGCACCCTCTCTGGTTGTGTTAGTAAGCAGGACATACAGATTTCCATCAGGCAGCATTCCCATGTAATCACTGTCCCTCATATATCCGGACATCTGCTCATCCGTTTTTTGATATTCCGAGTTCTGAACATCTACTTTAATTAATACACATTCTACAAGATTTTTCAGTTTTGCCTTCATATATGCCTGAACCAGGGACTCAAATGCTTCCGGTTCCAGGATTCTGGAATTCTGGCTATAACGCTTCTCTTCCAGTGCCTGCATATATCTCTGTGCCCTGAGGACTGCATTCTGAATCAGATAGCTGACGACTGTAAGAAAATTGGCTTGTCCAAGGGTCATTTTTTCCCAGCTTAGTCCCCACATCATAACGATCATCTGTACCTCTTCACCTTCGTAGATTCCTCTTGCCATAAGTGGATACTGCTCATCCATTTTCTTATTAATATATACCTTCTGCTCTTTTAATGCATCATAAATGTCCGTCATCTCCCTGTAACGGATTGAATTTCCAAGACTTCTCGCCTTTTGGGAACTTGCAGAAAAGATACGGGCATAATCTTTACTGACCACATTATAGAGGGCTACATCCTTTGTCTTCATAAGTTTTCCCAGCATTTCCACTGCATAGAAAATAACCTCATCCGGCATACGCTGTTCCAGTCCTGCTGTAATGCTGTAAATTTTACCGATACTGTCCTTATGGTCGATCAGCTGCTGCTCCATGACCTCTTTTACACGGACATTACTTTCATTGATATCCCGGATATCCACAATCTGTCTGTGCAAATGTTCTTCCAGTTCCTGACTCTCTAGGCGCATGATACGTATCTGGTCTCTCATATATCCTACTACAAGCCCCAGGATAAAAAGCTGTGCGATCCAGACATAAGTGTTATAATCTATCAGTACCGCAAAACTACTTCTGGTATACATCTGCCGGAACATATAACCTGCAACTGCTAATATTGCAGAAAACGTCGCCTGCTGCTGCCCATATACAATTGCAAATAGCAGCACATACAAAAGAAACGGATCCAGATTTGCAAAATATTCACTGCCCACAGTCCTGTTATTCATCATGAAAAACGGAACAAAACATACCAGATTCTCGAAAAACGGAAAAAGTGTCCTGATCAGCCATTTCCATTTTTCATAAAGCATTTTCCACCATGAAAGCTTTAAGTCATCCCCCTTCAGGAAAACAGATTCATGTTTCTTCATATAAGAAACCATGTCTTTTATATTCTTCTCAAGATTACCAAATGCATGAACTCCAAATTCTCTTTCAAAACGATTGCCCGACAAAACACATCTTCCATTACTGTCGGAAAAAGCGACAATATTCGATTCGATTTCCATAGCTTTCTGAATCATAGCTGCAAGTTTTACTTCACTTACTACATCATTAGAAGATAAATTATAAAGACTATATTTGTGGTTGCTGGTTTTTATAAACTGGTAAATATACTCTACTGCATCATTTTCATAGAGAAGTGAAAATGTATGGTCTGTTTTTGCCTTAATATGCCCGTCACACATGCAGTTCAGACACATATCTGCACAAATATTATTTACGTCTTTTCTCTCTTTCGGAATATTGTAGAGATGATCCAGACGCAAAGTTATAATATCCAGACTTCTGTTGATTCTGAAATTATCGCAGATCTCTTCTGCCTGTGACAGTGCATCCGCTCTGATTCCCACTCCGGAAAAGGGTTCTTCTTCCTTTATATCTTCCGTGTAGTTTCCATTATAAATTTCATCTGAAGAAAGAAAAATCAATCTTTTTTTGTTTTTTACTGAATAAGCAACCAGAATATTGACAAGATGAGAAATAAAAAGAACTATCTCTCTTTCCTCCCCATCCCAACGGTAATTTGTATCAAACGCACCCATAAGAATTGTTACATCTGCATTTACACTTTCCAGAATATCATTCAGATTCTCGCAATCATAAGAAAACTCGTATTTTTCAAATACTCTTTCATATTTATTATGTCTATACTTATCTCCCGTCAGCAGAAAAACTCTGTGTCCCTCTTTTCTTAGTTTCAGGATCATACTGTTTATCAGACTGCAGGAACCTCCGACCAGCAGAATATTCATTTTTATACCTTTCTTATCTTAATTCCGTAACTCAAGTATCTCTCAGATATTATTTTCAAAAGATGATTTTTCCGAAAAAACCTGTTCAAAAGCCTGATTAATTTCTTTTTTTACTTTCTCAAAATCAATCTCATGATTACTGTCGTTAATACAGATTATTTTCTTTTTCTGTCTGAGAATACTTCGCACTAATCTGTCATTCGTCTGCTCTGCATCATAATATCCGCATATTTTCTGTACATTCTCCGGAACAAATTCTCCACTCAGTTTCTGATATTCCCGCAATACATACTGGCTCACATCTTCCCTATGTCTGAACGGATGACTGCATACATCAGACAATAATTCCGGTTCCAGCTCCCATAATTTCTGATAAGTACTTTTCTTAAGAGGAGACGGTCCATGTACCGTATAAAACCCGGTAAATCGTTGAAAAGCCAGTTCTAATACATTGTACAGAAAATACATCGGAGGATATCCTATATGAAAATATGCCCATGGCTGCTTCTTTATATTACTGCGTTTATCAAAATACTTCGCCAGCAACATTGTATTATTTAAGTAAATGTATGGCATTGTCGGATCATCCACATTTGCTACATCCGGCTGAAGTGCTAACATATCTATCGGTTTTTCATCTTTAAAAAAATCTTCCATATAAACGGGTTTCAACAGAAACATATCATCATTAAAATAGACAAACTGTTCTGTTAACCCTGGAATTCGATGGAAATTCCATTCAATCGTATGTGAATTAAATGTAGGGAGAAATTTTTGAGGGATAAAATCTTCATGGCAGACAATATTCAATTTCGGATGTTTTGTATTCAGCCATTGAGGAATATGTCCCCATGTGACAAAATGAACCTTTCTCACCCATGGCGCATATTTCTCCATCCCGCGAAACCAGTACCGGAGATTATCCCAATCTCTGTACCGTTCTTTTCTATCATCCGTATTTACAGATATATCCATATCTGTGTGTCCCAGCCTTGCAGTCTTTTCTCTCTTCCATTCCAGGTCATTTCCATCTACCCAGGTAATAACAAAATCTATATCCTGCGTGTTCTTATCTACTTTTCTCATGTATTATTCCCCACATATCACTTTGTAAGCATAAGTATACCATATCTGTTTAGCTTATTACAAATAAAAAGAATGCTGTTTTATGAGACTCTTATACTCACAGAAACAGCATTCCTACCTGTCGTTTAAATTAATTTTATTTTCTCATACAAACTCTGAAGTTCCCGCAAAGCAGGGCGTGCAGGTTGTGGGAATGATTTTTCAAACACATTCTAAAGCAGCTGCCGAAGAGGACGAATGATAATCCTGAGCACACCGTAGTATAACTTCTTTTTCCGATTCAACACTTTCCCCTGGTACTTTGCGCCTTCGGTTTCCTGACCGTTTGCAAGTACCTCTTTGCTTTTTTCCATATAATCTGATTCTGTTTCGTGAATCTGCTGACTCAGTTTTTCGCTGTCAATTACCAGCATCAGTTCCGTATAGAATATATACGGATTGCCTACAAACAAGGAATCATTGATGCATTTTCGATTTTACGAGAAACGCTTTAATATATTCATGTTAATCCAATCACTCGTAGGCAATGAAGCAGGGATTTATCTCTGCTTTCCCATTTTCTTCTCTATTGCTTCCGGAACTCGGATCAAGCCAAATCGCCATAGTATCGGATAAATATATGAAACTCCTCTAATATCTCCAAGTGCCTTCGGTTTCTTCACTTCTTCTGAAATCCTCTTACTATTTTCAAATGCCAGCACCACACTACTCCAGGCAAGGCTCTTACTTTTCTCTCTCCGGTCTATCAGCAGCTCTCTGTTATACTCTCCGTTTTTGCCAACCTTTAATTTATACCGAAACGGTAATCCTGTTGCCGTTTTAAATGGATACTCCTGAAATGCAATAACAGCCTGCCACAAATTTTCCTCTGAGGGTATTTCCTGTAGAAGCCGAACCTGCTCTTGTCTATTCTTATATGTCCGGCATCGCTCCGCATTTAGACTTATCTCTGCTGCATTATAAAGCCCCTTAATGTAGGGCAGATAGGAATGAACCGATGCTCTGGAAAGACCCGTGAGTTTCATAATCTCCGGAATCTTTTTTCCTGACTGATGCAGATCATTGATTTCTGTACATATATCTGATGTGAATACATCGGCAGTAATAAGTAGCTTACGGAGTTTAAGCAGACTAATATTTAACTCATCTGCCAGTGATCTTAAGGAATCTGCTTCTTCATAGGCATCTCTTAACTCTTGAAGAAAATTGTTAAATTGAAGTTCTGGATTATATTCTGGTTTCTTTTTTGGTCTTCCTGCCATTTTCAACTCCTATTTCCATGTGAATCCAATTGTCTCAGAACTAAAACAGAGGATCCCCTGCCATCCTACAAACTAATGCTCCGATGGCTATCCTCTGTTTTTTATTTTATTTTTCACTTCTTTGTTTTTAGTAATATCTATATCCAATAATAGATGACTTCTTCTATTGTTCCACTTTAAAAACATTATAGCACAAATCTGAAAACTGAAATGCACCCTTTGTACTATACCCATGAATTCTTATAAAACAAATTCGTCTGCCTTTAAAGTTTCTCTTTGACAATCTACATAAGCAGAAATAAATTTACTCCACCGTCACACTCTTCGCCAGGTTACGTGGCTTATCTACATCCAATCCCTTAGCTACACTGATGTAGTATCCTAACAGCTGTAATGGGATTACAGCAAGGGATGTTGCAAAGTGTGGGTCGATTTTCGGGATGTATACAGCGAAGTCTGTACTGTCTTCGATGTTATACTGTCCAAAGGTTGTGAGCCCCATAAGGTATGCGCCACGGCTACGGCATTCTACCATGTTGGAGATGGTTTTCTCGTAGAGGTCTGGCTGTGTGAGTACGCCGACTACGAGGATATCATCTTCGATGAGGGAGATTGTACCATGTTTTAATTCGCCAGCTGCATATGCTTCTGAGTGGATGTAGCTGATTTCTTTCATCTTTAAGCTTCCTTCCATACAAATGGCATAGTCGATTCCTCGTCCTACGAAGAAGACATCATGTGCGTTTGCCTGTTTGGATGCGAACCACTGGATGCGTTCTTTGTCTTCGAGAATCTTGGCGATCTTGTCTGGGATTGTCTGTAATTCGGCAATCATATTTTTATATGTTTCATCAGAGATTTCTCCACGTACTTTTGCGAACTGAAGGGCAAGTATGTAGGTTGCCATGAGCTGTGTGCTGTAGGCTTTTGTTGTTGCTACGGCAATTTCCGGTCCGGCAAGTGTATAGAATACGGAGTCTGCTTCTCTGGCGATAGAGGAACCGACTACATTTACGATTGCCATTGTGCGGACACCTTTTTCTTTGGACTCTCTGAGTGCTGCAAGGCTGTCTGCTGTTTCTCCTGACTGGCTGATTACGATTACAAGACCTTTTGGATCTAATAATGGATTTCTGTAACGGAACTCGGAACCAAGTTCTACACGAACAGGAATCTTAGCAAGGTCTTCGATTACATACTGGGCTGCAATTCCTACATGGTAAGCAGAGCCGCAGGCTACGATGTAAATCTGGCTGATATCTTTGATTTCTTCTTCGGAAAGTCCAACAGAAGACAAATCAAACTGTCCATCCTTTAATACAGAATTTAATGTATCACCCACTACTTTTGGCTGTTCATGGATCTCTTTCATCATGAAATGTTCAAAGCCTGCTTTTTCTGCTGCTTCTGCATCCCATTCGATCGTCTTTAATTCTTTTTCGATTTCTTCGCCGTCAAGGTTATAGAAAGTAATCTCTCCCTTTCTTACACAGGCAAGTTCCATGTTTCCGATGTAGTATACATTTCTTGTATACTTTAAGATAGCTGGTACATCGGATGCGATGTAGGACTCTCCATCTTCGATTCCAAGAATCATTGGGCTGTCTTTTCTTGAAACATAGATTTCTTCCGGATAATCCTTAAACATTACAGCAAGTGCATAAGAACCACGAATACGAACCATTGCATGATTAATCGCATCGATTGGTGTTCCTTCATACTTTTTGTAGTAGTAATCTATTAACTTTACTGCAACTTCGGTATCTGTCTCAGAATAAAATACATATCCTTTGCGAGTTAGTTTTTCTTTTAATTCTAAATAGTTTTCGATAATTCCGTTATGTACAGCTACTACATTGCCGTCATCACTTTTATGCGGATGTGCATTGTTCTCAGATGGTTCTCCGTGTGTCGCCCATCTGGTATGACCAATACCACAGCTTCCTTTTACGGCTGTTCCGTTATCTGTCTTCTCTGCGAGGGCTTTTAAACGGCCTTTTGCCTTCACTACCTCTGTTTCATTCTCTCCATCGCGTACTGCGATTCCGGCAGAATCATATCCACGGTACTCTAACTTGGACAGGCCATCTAATAAAATCGGAGCTGCCTGCTGTGCTCCTGTAAATCCAACAATTCCACACATACTTTTAATTCCTTTCTCTGACTGTTATCTGGTTGCTTCTTTTTCATTGATGACAGCAACAACTTCGTCCACATATGTATGACAGATTTCTTCCGTCTCTGCCTCTACCATGACACGAATTAATGGTTCTGTTCCGGATTCACGAACAAGGATTCTTCCGGTATCTCCCAATGCTTTGGCAACTTTATTTACAGCAGCCTGCACATCTTCATCTGCCTGTGCCACTGCCTTATCTTTTACCTTTACATTGACCAGAACCTGCGGATAAATATGTAAATCCTCTGTAAGCTGGCTCATCTTTTTCTTTTTAGCCATCATAACTTCCATCATCTTCAGGCTGGTAAGAATTCCATCCCCCGTTGATACATACTTTGAAAAAATGATATGACCGGACTGCTCTCCTCCGATACGGCATCCGTTCTTTGTCATATATTCATATACATATTTATCTCCAACTGCTGTCTTGGCATAGCCAATTCCCAGCTCATCAAAGGCTTTATAAAGTCCAAAATTCGACATAACTGTCGTCACAACTGTATTGGTAAGCAGCTTACCTCTTTCCTTCATATATCTTCCGTAGATATAAAGAATCGCATCTCCATCTACGACATTTCCCTTTTCATCTACACACAGACAACGGTCTGCATCTCCATCGTAGGCAAATCCAACATCTAATCCATTCTCTACCACATATTTCTGTAGTCCTTCAATATGTGTGGAACCTGCATCTCTGTTAATATTTGTTCCATCTGGCTCTGCATTAATAATATAAGTCTTTGCTCCAAGACTGTCAAAAATCTGCTTTGCCATATTCCAGGAACTACCATTTGCACAATCCAGCCCAACCTTCATTCCCTTAAAAGAATACAAACCAAGAGAGATAAGATATCCCATATAACGATTACGTCCTGCTGCATAATCCACCGTACATCCGATTGCATCCCTATGCGCAAAAGGAATTTCTTCATACTTCTGACCAAACACTTCTAACTCGCCATCAAGATATGCTTCTACAAGATGAATTGTAGCCTCATCCATCTTCTCTCCATTGCCATTAATCAGCTTGATACCATTATCATAGTATGGATTATGGCTGGCAGAAATCATGATACCACAATCAAAATCTTCTGTTCTTGCCACATAAGCCACTGATGGCGTTGTTGTTACATGCAAAAGATACGCATCCGCACCAGATGCTGTAAGTCCCGCAACCAGTGCATACTCAAACATATAGCTTGAACGGCGGGTATCCTTACCGATGACAATCTTAGCCGGTGCATCATCACCAGCCTGCTTCTTTAACTGTCCGTAATACCAGCCTAAAAAGCGACCTACTTTACGTGCATGGTCTACTGTTAAATTCACATTTGCTTCCCCACGGAAGCCGTCAGTTCCAAAATATTTTCCCATATTTTCTCCCCAAGTATCTTCATTTTTACTCTGTTTGTAAGTTACTATTTATTAATTTTTGAAAGAGTAACCCTGCAAGCATACTCCCCAACATACATCCAAATCCATTGTGTATCATATCATCAAACTCAAAAAGTCCTCGACATAATACAAGCTGCAAAACTTCTATAACTGCTGATGCTATTAACCCCATAGCAAGTCCCTGCCACCATCTTAATCTTTTATAAAAAGGAAATGGAAGCAATAAACCAAATGGGAGAAGCAATGCAATATTCAAAAGATTCTCTTTAAGCATTTCCCTGCTATGATAGAAAATCACGTCTTTCCATGACCAGAATACTTCTAATTCATATGCATGATATCCTTGATTTTTCCTTGTAAATACTGTTGATTCTAAAACAATACAATAATAAGTAAATAATAAAAGCCCTGCAATAATCTGGACTCTATTTACTTTACCACATTTATACAAAAAAATATAAACAAAAAATAACAATATTAACATGATAAAATAGCATATAATCTCAAAACTACTCCACGGCCGGTTATGTTCTATAAAAATCTGATATAAATCCATTGTGTCCTCAAACAATTATCCCTTAACTTATTTGGAAGCGTAAAAGTATTCTCCTTTATATATTTATTAAAAATACTTTTATCCATTGTCATTACTCTAAAAAAATATTTACTTTCATATGTTTTCGTTTTATCTTATCATTTTCGGCCTCTCAATTCAACCATTTTTTATTTATTTTCCCTGTAAATTCCATTTTATTTTAAGTAACTCGTTCAAAACTCTAAATGCCACAACAAATTCTATTTTAAATAACACCCAATTCCATTTTTTATGTTTTTTCTTTCTATTTTTTCATTTTAATTGACATTTTCATTTATAACTGCTATTATACTAAGCGTTTTAATCGCTAACAAAAATAACTACTATATAAAACACAATCATATGTACTCTCGAAACCTTTTTATACTTAATTTTGAGAGCGTCTTAATAACAATAGGAGAAAAACATGAAAAAATTATCCATTACCAAAATGGCAGACACCATTATTGCCAAGAGAAAAGAACAGAAACTCACTCAGGCACAGCTTGCAGAAATGACCGGCATCAACCGAGGCATGATTAGCCGTTTAGAAAGCTGTGACTACACACCATCTATCGACCAGCTTCAATCTATTGCTGAAGTGCTTAACTTTGAAGTAGTTGATTTGTTCGAAGATGACAAAGTAACATCCAGCAAGCCAGTTCTTGATAAAAAGTACAATATTGCTGTTGCCGGTACTGGTTATGTAGGACTTTCCATTGCTACCCTTCTTTCCCAGCACAATCACGTAACAGCAGTTGATATCATTCCAGAAAAAGTAGATCTTATTAACAACAGAAAGTCCCCTATTCAGGACGATTACATTGAAATGTATCTCGCAGAAAAGGAACTTGATCTTACTGCTACACTTGATGGTGAAGAAGCATACAAAAACGCTGACTTTGTTGTTATTGCAGCTCCAACCAACTATGACAGCAAGAAAAACTTCTTTGACTGTTCTGCTGTAGAAGCCGTTATTGAACTTGTATTAAAGGTAAATCCAAATGCAACTATGATTATTAAATCAACAATCCCAGTTGGATATACTGCATCTGTAAGGGAAAAATACAACACAAAGAACATCATCTTCAGCCCAGAATTCTTACGCGAATCAAAAGCCCTTTACGATAACCTCTATCCATCAAGAATCATTGTATCCTGTGATGAAGAATCAAGAGAAAAAGCTGAAACATTTGCCAAACTTCTTCAGCAGGGTGCTATCAAAGAAAACATTGATACTCTTTTCATGGGATTCACAGAAGCAGAAGCTGTTAAACTCTTTGCCAACACTTATCTTGCACTCCGTGTATCTTACTTCAACGAACTCGATACATACGCAGAATCAAAAGGCTTAAATACACAGGAAATCATTAACGGTGTATGTCTTGACCCACGTATCGGTACTCACTACAACAACCCAAGCTTTGGATACGGCGGATATTGCTTACCAAAAGACACCAAACAGCTTTTAGCAAACTTCAATGATGTGCCACAGAATATGATTTCTGCCATCGTAGAAAGCAACCGGACAAGAAAAGACTTTATTGCTGACCAGGTACTAAATATGGCCGGTGCATATGAAGCAAACAGCTCCTGGGATCCAAGTAAAGAGGGTGAAAAAATCATCGGTGTATTCCGTCTTACCATGAAGAGTAATTCCGATAACTTCCGTCAGTCTTCTATCCAGGGTGTTATGAAGAGAATCAAAGCAAAAGGTGCCAAAGTAATCATCTATGAACCAACTTTAAAGAATGGCGAAACATTCTATGGTTCTGAAGTCGTAAATGACTTAAAGAAATTCAAAAAGAACAGTCAGGCAATTATTGCAAACCGCTACGATTCTTGTCTTGATGACGTAAAAGATAAAGTATACACAAGAGATATTTTCAAAAGAGATTAATAAAAAGCAAATGTTGATGTATCTAACGCTTCCTATCAGAGAAGTGGCAAAAAAATATAGTGGCAATAATAGATACTCAGAAATCCGGTACTTACCCGTCAAAAAGCAATAATTAAGATATGCAAGAAATAACAATGGAGAAAATAAAATGAATCACATCGATTTAAAAAATAAAACCGTTTTCGTTACAGGTTCTGCCGGCTTTATTGGCAGTAACCTTGTTCTCGAACTTTTACGAACACAATCTCCAATCCACATCATCGGACTGGACAACATGAATGACTACTATGATGTCAACATTAAAGAATGGCGTTTAAAAGAAATTGAAAAATGTGTTGCTGAACACAATGATTCCACTTACGTCTTCTACAAAGATGACCTTGCCAACAAAGCAATCATTGATAAAATCTTTGCTGAACATAAACCAGATATCGTTGTAAACCTCGGAGCACAAGCTGGTGTACGCTACTCCATCACTAATCCAGATGCATACATCCAGTCCAATATGATTGGCTTCTACAACATTCTCGAAGCCTGCCGTCATTCCTATGACAACGGAGAAGAAGGCGTAGATCATCTCGTATATGCATCCTCTTCCTCCGTCTATGGAACAAACAAAAAAGTTCCATACAGCACAGAAGATAAAGTAGATAATCCTGTATCCCTCTACGCAGCCACAAAGAAATCAAACGAACTGATGGCTCACGCATACAGCAAACTTTATAACATTCCATCTACCGGTCTCCGCTTCTTCACCGTATACGGACCAGCCGGCAGACCAGACATGGCATACTTTGGATTCACAAATAAACTTCTTAAAGGAGAAACTATCCAGATCTTCAACTACGGTAACTGTAAACGTGACTTCACTTACGTTGATGATATCGTAGAAGGCGTAAAACGCGTTATGCAGGGTGCACCTGAAAAGAAAAATGGAGAAGACGGACTACCAATTCCACCTTATGCTGTATACAATATCGGAAACAGTAATCCAGAAAACCTCTTAGACTTTGTCACAATCCTTCAGGAAGAATTAATCCGCGCAGAAGTACTCCCTGCCGATTATGACTTCGAAGCACACAAAGAACTCGTTGCTATGCAGCCAGGTGACGTACCTGTAACATTTGCAGATACAAGCGCACTTGAAAGAGATTATGGATTCAAACCGGATACAAGCTTGAGAACGGGACTTAGACATTTTGCGGAATGGTATAAGGAGTTTTATAACGTGTAATAGGTTATGTATTTCATTAGCTAATTTAAGGATGTAGGGCACTGATTCTACATTCTTAATTAGCTAATGTAAAACTTTAGATTTGTTGGCAAATTGCTTATAATAATCCTCTGCAAGTTGAAGTATTTGAATATCTCCATTTAACGTATCCATTAACGCCCTGTTCGCCTCTGCCTCCTGCATTTCTCCAAATATACATACATCATTTAACAAATATAAAATATATTTAAAGCACTTTCCATAAATATCAAGATTAGAAAAATCTTTAGACCACTTAAACATCGCCATCAAAAAACCTATAACGGTAGATTCAAATAGTTCATCTATATGTACAAAAATTGGATTTTTTTCATCATTATATATATAGCTGTTAATAGACTTTTGGTAATTGTTTCGCAATTCCACTTCCGTACCGGTATAACCATACTCCTTAACAAAATATTTCTTTACTATTTGAAACATTCTATGTAAATTATATCGCTCTAAATTTTGCTTTAACTCCCCTTCTGTAAAATAATCAGGGAAATATTGCATCATCATTTTTATCCCATATTCTTCATTTTTCAAAGAACTACCACCAAATTTAAATATTGTATAATCATTTGATGATACCATAAATTTCTCTCCTTCCACCTTCTCTATAGTTACTGAAAAATGAAAAATAAAATACTTACGCAGCCCTTATCTGCATTTTATTTCTCGGATGCATCTCTCTTAATATATCTGCCTGCTTTTGAGAGGAAACATGTATATATATTTGTGTTGTTTTAATAGAACTATGCCCTAAAATTTGTTGTACACAACTGATATCCACTCCTTCTTCAATCAAATATGTCGCAAACGAATGGCGAAACATATGAGGAGTAATATTACGTTCAATTTTAGCCTGCTTTGTATATTTTTTCAGCATTAGCCTAATGGACTGCTCTGTAAATCTACTCTTTCTCTTATTTATAAAAAAATATCCACACGCATGAATCTCTTCTTTGTTTTCCGTATAATATCTATTTAAAAGTTCTATAACTGATTCTTCTCCAATTTGAACAATCCTCTCTTTTCCCCCTTTCCCCATAAATCGTATTACTCCAGATTCCAAATTAATATTCTCAATCCTTATATTTGCTATTTCATAAACCCTTGCTCCCGTAGCAAAAAAGACTTCAACAACTGCTACATCCCGTAAAATAAATCGCTGATTCTTTTCCGACTCTCTCAGTTCTTTATACATACAATTAAGTAATTTTTCTATTTCCTCCCGAGGAATAATTCTTGGCAATACACGTTCTTCCTTAAACTTTGTATGTACACGCCTCATTGGATTTTCTTCAATTATCTCTTCCTCTTCTAAATATGCATAAAAAACTTTCAGAGATGCAATTTTTCGTTTAACCGTTTTCTGTTTATATTTTTTATGCAAATAAGTAATATATCTTTCTATTTTTTCTTTCGAAGGTTCCTCTCCCTCTATAAATTCTACAAACTGACGTAAATCAATTCTATATGCTTTCAATGTGTTCCAATCTAACTCTTTTCTATATTCGCAATATTCCAAATACATGTTTATCGTTTCCTGTAATTTCATATTTGTATCCTCCAAAGCCTTTTTTGTAAGTCTAGCACAATTTTAATGATGGATAATACTTAATTATCTATAGAAAGAAATTTTTACGTAATGGAGGCAGAATGTATAATTCAGATACTATATTAAGAAAATTAATTCAACAGCTAAAAAGTTATTATAATTCTGAAACAGAAGGAGTTACTGTAATTATTGGTGCTGGATGTTCTTTAAGAAGTTCATCTGATGATATTTCAACAGAAGGAATTGTAAAAGACATAGTTAAAAAGCATTTAAAAGAAGATCAGGATCTTCCCGATACATGGACAGAATTATATTCTTTATTTGTAAATAATGTTTGGACGGGTCAAGGTGAACAGGATAGAATAGATTTATTAGCACCTTATTTTAAGAATCTAGAGCCTTCTAAGGGATATTTGGCAATTCGAAACCTAATTAAAACAGGCTATATAAAGAATATAATTACTACAAATTTTGATCCTTTGATTGATGAGATTTTAAAGGACATTCCTCATAGAACATTTATTGATGGTTTAAAAAAAGAATCTTTTTCTGATGATAATTTTTCCATTAATTTTGTTAAAGCTCATGGTGATTTTCAACATGGAAATCTTCGTTTTGCCCCAGATGAATTACGACGATTATCTCCTGAAATTGAAGCGGTCATTCATTCTTTAACAAAAGGAATTGTAATAGTTGTAGGTTATAGAGGTCAGGATATTGGTATTATGAACGCTTTAAATACATCAAAAGCACATTGTGCATTTTGGGTAAGTCCTGAAAAGCCTGATTTATATGATCAGTATTCAAATGGCAGTATTGATACCTGGATGAAGACACGAAATTCAGAGTATAATTTTATTAATGGAGAAAAAGGAGATTTTAATGTTTTATTTCCATTCATAGAAAGTAAATTACAAGAAGTACCTAAACAAGAGATTAAAAGTCTAAAATTATGGAAGAAAAGTTCTTTATATAATATAATTTCCACAAGCGAACGTGCATCGATAGTCTTTTCT
Organism: Anaerobutyricum hallii DSM 3353; assembly: GCF_000173975.1. Lineage (GTDB taxonomy): Bacteria > Bacillota > Clostridia > Lachnospirales > Lachnospiraceae > Anaerobutyricum > Anaerobutyricum hallii. Next base: position 2,816 of record NZ_ACEP01000109.1, on the reverse strand, counting down.
AATTTACTCAAAATAGAAGATGAAATTTTAAAAGAGTATATATGGACAGTCAAGGAACCTTATTTTTGTGTGGACTCTACAACTTTGTTATCAATATTAATTACGGTTTTACAGGATAAACTTGATTTTCAAAATGATATTACAAATGAAATAGAAGCACTATTACTTGCTACTGCATTAACAATTTTTTCGCAAATACAAGGATATCCTATTTGTGTTGATCAATATATATATATTATTAAAGAAAAATATAGATATTTGCAAAACATTCCTCAACCTGACGATAATTTCTGGAGTATATTAAAAGAGCTTTTGGCTGAAAAAGAAATTATTGAAAAAGAAAAGTTTTTTGAAATATCTATAACTGTCGATTCAACTAAACTTTTTTATTATGTTTTAAAAAAAGGCATGTTTTCTAAAATGCAATCATTATTTATCTTGATTCAGCAAATATTACTTTTTCAAAAAACAACTTGTGAGAAAAAAGATATAATTTCAACATCGCATAGAATAAAATTAATTTTGGAAAATTATTGTAAAGAAATCAAGTATAGTTCTACCTCAACCAAGATTTTTTTTGAGAATATGACTCCCCAGGATGATAATGTGTTAGAGGGATATTTTCGTAATATAATGAAGGCTCAAACACGTGAACTAGTAGGTAAATCCCGAACATATTATATAAAACCTGATATATATATTTATTATGAAGTAGACTTAGAAAATAATCGTCTTACTAGTTTATATGACGAGTTTTATAACAGAGCTAATACATTAACAGAAGAGTTTTTATCAGCAGTTCAATTTAATAATTTTATATTACCTGACACAGTTGAAATTTTAAAAAGATTTATAGTATCCGATAACTCAGGTTTAATAATTACAGGCGTAAGTGGAAGTGGAAAAACGACAGCTCTCGCTCATTGGATAAAAAACCTACAAGCATCAGATGAATATTTAATTCTTCCATTCTCCGGTAAAAATCAGTTGACGAAAAATGGACTTCAGTCTTTTTCTGACTGGCTGAGTGAACCTTTAAAATTACAGGAGATAAATGAACTTTTTTGTTGCCGAAAGAAAACTCTGCTTTTAGTTTATGATGCAATTAATGAAATTCCAAATACTTTTGATTTTTTACAAAATATATATAATCAGCTAATATGTTTTGTTGAGAAACTATCAACACATAAATATAATAATATAAAAATGATACTATCACTTAGAAAAGATGTCTATATGCAATTAAATGATAATCATGCTGTGGAACCTAGAGAAGGCATTTTTTTCCCTACAATATTACCTAATAGAGAAATTTCGCTTACCTATGAAATTAGCCCTTTTTCAAAAGATCAGGCAGTTAAATTTTTAATGGATTCTACAAATCAAAGTCAAGAAGTGATTACTACATTATATGATGAGTTTTCTGGAATTTTACAAATGCCTATTTATATTAAGCTTTTTGCAGATGCATTTACTTCGTTTTCCAATTTAAATGAAAATAATTTTGGAGAATTGATATCTAGGTGGTACAAAATATTATTACAGAAAATATCGGAGAATAATACACACCAAGACGAATTGGTAGTAGTAATTAATGAAATAATTTTGTCAAAATATCAGTATATTGACGAGAACGTATATATAAAAAATATTGCTAAACGGTTAAATTTAGAGGAAAAGATAATTATAAAAGATGTGAATTTATTTGCTGAGGCAGGAATTTTAACATATAAAAGGGTAACCAAAGAAATAAATTTTTCGCATGATGTATACGAACAGATTTTTTTAACCCAATATTTAATGAAGATAGAATATCCAGAAGATTTCTGCTGTAATATATTAGAAAAGCAAATCAATATGCATATATTGTCATTAGCGTTAAAAGATTATTTACTATTTCAAAAAGAACTAAATCAAGAATATTATTTTGAAACATTAATAAAATTCATATCTAAAAACCATAGTTTGTTAAATAATTGTATTATCGAGAATGCGTTATTACTAAATGAAAATAGTTCAATAGAAAATCATTGGAGTATTTTATTTCAAAAAATTGATTATAATATAGGTTTGAACTGTCATAAGTATATTTTGCAACTTATTTTAGATATTCTTAATACTAGAATAGATAAACATAGTTTCTTTTCTAACTCAACTTTAAACGAACTTCGGCCGCTAGTTATACAACCAACATATATAATGAATTCACAGAAGGATCAGGCCTTTTTTGAATTTATTAATGCTAAATATTGGTATACCTTTTCATATAAATTTGAAAATGATGTTTTAAAAGATGCACAAATATATTGCATAAATGCGAAAAAATTACTTCTATCATCTGATTCCAATATAAGTTTATGTGATGATATAAACTTTTTATATGCTATACTATTAAGATATGAAGGGAAACTTGTTGAGGCAGTTAACACTTTACAAAAAGTTCTTCAAAATCAAATTAAATTTTCTGTTCCAGATAAGATCTGCAAAACAGCTCTTGAACTGGGCGCTATTTACAGGGAACTAACTAAATTTGATGATGCATTAGGTTTATATAAAAGTATAAAAAAATTGTACAGAGATTTTCCTCCGTATTGGGATACACGTTTACAATTAAATATGGGAATTATATACAAAAACAAGCAACAAGTTAAAAGTGTAAATTATAAGTTAACTAAAGATGACTTTAATGATTTCAAAATTACCCAACAGTTATTTTTTAACGTGTATAAGTATGCCTGTTCAACAGATGATGTATTATTAAAATTAGAGATTTTGGCAGAGTTAATTGAATTATGTGCACTTGCACGACATTATGA
>NZ_ACEP01000110.1 GCF_000173975.1 Anaerobutyricum hallii DSM 3353 | reverse complement strand
CAAAAATCAGAATTCTTCGCACATTCTTCGCACAGCCCATGAAGTAAATCCCCACTGCATTGTAACTGAAAATGATGTTCTTCCATAATATGTTCTCTTAATTCATCCATAAATCCACAGTCTAAATGCATTACCTTCCCGCATTTTATACATTTTAAATGCAAATGTTCTCTGCAATGTCCTTTTTCTCCTGCATATTGATATACTGCTTTATCCGAGTTTATATCTGAATATTTAATAATAATATTCTCTGCACAAAGTTTATCAAGAAGCCGATAGACAGTTGTTGTATTTACACTGATTTCTTTTTCTTCAAGATGCTTTTTTATATCAGCGGCACTTATTGTAGTGGAACAATTTTCTTTCAGATAATCAAGAATCACTAATCTATTTTTTGTTGTGTAGGATTTTCTTTCTTTCATGATATCTGGCACTTCCCTTCTTCTATATCACTACAAATTATTTTACTCAGATTCTCCTCTCACGTCAATGTTACTATTTAATTCATTAAGCGAACTACAGACGAAGCCATTGCCCCCAATAAGGCATATTTGTGATTTTAGTCGCGGCGGTTTGAATGTTCGCTCTACTCGCTCGCATCCAAACCTTGCTCCGAGACCACAAATATGCCTTATTGGGGGCAATGGCTTCTGTGCTGTGGCTGGAGAAGGTGAATTAAACAGGAGGAGGGGATTTGGGGACAGAAGCTGATGTCTTCTACTTATTTGAGAATGACTGGGAATAGAGGGGATGATTTAACTTAACTTCTTTATCTAATCCCTTTGAAATGACCATAGATATGTACATATAAGTTCATAAAAACTGGATTTAAAAAATTATAGAAAATGCATCTTTTTTATTATCGCAGCAATATTTCAATAATTTTGAAGCAAGAAGCAAGTTTCAATTCTCCTTTTTAACCTTTATAACTTCAATTTAAATACAAAGCATCTGTTTACAATAGTTTCAGAGCAAGCAGAAAATTTCTA
>NZ_ACEP01000111.1 GCF_000173975.1 Anaerobutyricum hallii DSM 3353 | reverse complement strand
TTTAATACTCAAAAAAATATAGTCAAGACGTTCTGTCAATTATATTACTACAGAAAGCTTCCCATTCTGGGATTTTTGTAACAATAAGTAAGCTACCTTTAGTAGAAAAGGGCAGCTTATTTAATTTTAATTACCTTTGTGGAATTTCTTGGTTACCTATAAGTCTCAAAAACCGTTATTTTCCTAGCTTTTTAATATCCCGTAATCAAGAGATACCCTGAAAATGAATAATGCAGCACTATAACTCTTAGGGCGTTGCCCTGCCGAATGGCATACCCAGCAAGGGCATTATGCCCCTGCACCCCACCAGTTCGCCACTGGAAGGCAGGGAAAGCAAGACTGCTTTCCGCTTGCAAGAGCGTATACCGTGTCATTGTGTCAAGTCCGAACAGCTCCTTATCCTCACTCCGTTCCGGTACCGCAGTTCAGACCTGACTCCATTCCCGCACCCTATCGTAAAACAAACAGAAATACTGTTTAAATCGATTTTAATTACAATTTGGCACAATTCCTCATAAATAACATTAAAATTGATTTAAAGACCATTTCCGTTCGTTTTAGGGCATATTGCTGAAAAACAGACAATAGCAAACAAAATAATACAGCCCAAACCGCCTGCCATTGACATTTTGCCATGTAATTGCAATAATATTATTGCTAAGAACCAGCAGGGTGCTTTATTAAGCTTCCCATTCTGGGCTCATATTCAGTTAAAATAAGCTGCCTATTCTGCCAAGACAAGAATTTAGGGCAGCTTATTTATTATATATATTTAAATAAATATTAATATATATATAACTATAGCTATCTCATATCTTATCTATCTATCTATCTAAAACTAGAGAATAGAGAAAATAGGGGAGTGTGAGGGGGAAGAGGAGAAAGGAGAGCCGCCAGAAAACCAAATTTTGGTTTTCTAGAAGAACGAAATTCATCCTTCAAGAAATATTGCTCAATTTTTTATAAAAAATATAAAATCTGATAAACACGGGAATACTTGCAAATGGCTAAGGCATATGCTATATTATGCTTAAGGCAAAATGAAATAAACGACTTGCAAAAGTCAACAAAGCAAAACCCCCATGAGTTCGCACCTCATGGGGGTTTTTATTCCGTTTTGGCAAGGTGGCTTATACCTTAGGCTAGTTGCCGGTTATTTCTTAGTGTCTAGCCATTTGCAAACGTAATAGGCAATCACGCTTGCCAGGACAGAAAGAAAAAATGAAATAAACTGTTCTTGCAAAGTCAACCCTCCCTCCTGTGCCTGTCTGGGAGTGGCAACGATACGATTATATCATAACAAAAAGATTATTTCATCGCTTTAGAAAAATAATTTCCCCTTTCTTCTTGTTGCTCTAAGAAATTAATCAGTTTTGGTAAATCCTCTTTTTCAATCGGCTGTTTTAGTACAGATTCAACGGCTGCTCCTACTTCAATCAATCGTTTCGTGCGTTTCTTCCGTTCCGCACTTGCTTTCTGTGCTAAAAGTTTCTTCTCTTTCGCTTTTAATTCTTCTTTTTGTTTTTTTAACTTTTCCAAACGCTCGTCTATACTAGCCATAATATTATCTCCTTTCTATTTTTTATATAATACCATATCTTGAGTCGCAAGAAAAGATGTGATACTATCTACCTTAGTAAGTCCCTTAGTTTTACTAAGGGCGCACTTACAGACACACTTCGTATGTCTATAAGTGCGCTCTCCGAGGGGAAGATGATGGAGGATTAAAAATGGCGATTTATCATTGCTCAATCAAAAACATAGGACGGTCTGACGGAAGAAGTGCAGTTGCTTGTTCTGCATATCGTGCTGCACAAAAATTGAGAGATAAAGAAACAGGACTCCTCTATGATTTCACAAAGAAATCAGAAGTAATATATTCTAAAATATTTTTATGCAAAAATGCTCCGGCTGCATATGTAGATAGAGAAACCCTTTGGAACGAAGTACAGAAGATTGAAAAAAATAAAAATGCAAGGCTCGCAAGAGAGTGGGAACTGGCGATTCCTCACGAATTAACATTTGAGCAAAGCAAAAAATTAGTATGCGATTTTGCAAAAACACTTGTTGATGAAGGAATGTGTGTTGATGTAAATATTCACTGGAAAAATAATAATCATCATGCTCACATTATGGGGACTACAAGACAGATAAAAGAAAATGGGAAATGGGGGCAGAAAGAAAAGAAAGTTTATAAACTAGACGAGAATGGACAGAAGATAGCTGTGCTTGATGCAGATGGAAAACAGAAGATTGGAGCTAATGGGCGAAAGCTATGGCAGAGAGAAGCTGTAGAAACTAACGATTGGAATAAATCTGACAAAGTAGAAGAATGGAGAAAAAGATGGGCAGAGTGTTGCAATCAATATTTAGATCTAAAAAATCAGGTAGACCATCGAAGCTATGAAAGACAAGGGATAGATTATATAGCAACGATTCATGAGGGGTATACAGCACGTTTGATTGAAAAGCGAGGTGGCATCGCTGAACGCTGCGAAATAAATAGAGAAATCGTTAAAAAGAATAATCTATTGCGGACATTAAGGCAGCAGCTTAGAGAAGTAAATGAAAAGATAACAGAATTGATTGGGGAGAAAGGAAAACAGGCGAATGAGCGAATCAGCAGATTACTCAACCGAGCAGGTAGAACAGCTCATCAACGAGCTAGAAACTCTCATCAGTCAGAACGAGGAACTATCGCAGGAGATAATAAACCTACAGGAACAACTTTCGAGGAAAGACTCTCAAAACTTAGAAGTGCTAGAACAAGCGGAACGCTGGAAAAAGAAAGCTTGCGGACTGGAAGAACAGATACAGAAGTTAAAACAAGAGATGTCAGAGAATTTATCAGCAAACTCGATGCTGATGAGCAAGCTTCAGCAGAAAAGCGAAACGATAAAATCGCTCAACGACGAGATAGGGAGATTTCAAGAGAGCGACAAGGTGCTAAAGGAGAATATAAACTTAAAGCTGCAGAACAAAGAACTACAGGAAGCAAAGAAAAAGGCTCTAACAGAAGTCTCTAAGATTAAGAATGCCTATGCAGAAAAAATACGTGCTTTAGATACAAAACAATGGGAGATTAAGAATGCAAAAAGAAATCAAAATGCTTTGATTCAGCGGAAAGCAGAAGAACTTTACACAGTTAAAAAACATACACAGCAGGCTCTTAATTTATCTTTCCTGCTCTATTCCTGTATCATAACTCTATTTAATGCAATACGCTCAGAAACGCTCAGAATGGATTCTGTGGCATTTTTAACACAGACATGGAACATTCTAAGGGTAATAGCTTTAAACGTCAAAAAAGCGGCTATACAAGCCTCAGAATGGGGCAGCAGGGTAAAAAAACAATCGTTAGCAATCGTTTTACATAATCTGCTGCCAGTCATTGTTGTACTAGCATCACTGGCACTCTTTGGATTTATAATATATATCCTCATAAAGCTTGGAAAAAGTTATAAAAAATATTTCTGGGATAACTTGAGTCTATTTATAACTTTCTTTAGCTTGGCCGGAATAGTATTTTTTGCAGACTTAATACGAAATATAATTTCAACAAATGTAATTTTATTATTTTTATTTACACAACTAATATATATATTTATTCGGTATTTTAAAATATTTATAAATAAATAATTACCAAAATATACTTGACATTCATAAAAAAAGGACTATATTACTCAATGAAAAGTACTTTAAAATTTATTTAAATATATTTAAATATTGTTTCTAATGATTATCAGCAAGTTAATTGAGGTGATTTTTATGTTTATGCTAGGAATGAAAGAAGCTTTTTTGAGCAACAATGTTGAATTAATAGGAATTATAGAACATGAGTTGAGGAAAAAAAATATTCCGTATAAAGTAAAAACCGTTAATTCCGGTGTTTTGAATAGAACTACTGGAACATTTGTAGGACGAGCTGGACAGTCATATAATGATCTTGATATTATGTATTATATATATTCAAAACCAAAATATGTATCCGAAATAAAGTTTATTGCAAATGATTGCCTCAATAAAACTAACTACTAAATGGATTATAAGAAAAGAGGTCTTCATCAATGAAAAATAAAATTTTTATTACGGCATCCATTTTAGCTATGTTATTTCAATGTGTACCAGCAAATGTATTTGCTGCGACATCACCGACACCAGTCGTAACAACTAGTGTTGTAATAAAAGATGAAAATAATGATAAAGTCCTGGAAGAGTATCAACTAGATACAGCTAATACCAAAGAGGTAGTAGATAAAAATGGAGATATTATTTATACAACTACGGCAACAGCAGGCGATTCCACTAATTTAAATAAATTTTCAAGAGCATCTCAAGTTGGTAGTAAAACATTTCATGGCTGGAAAGGAACAGTTAATATAAGCTATTCTGAGTCAGGAGAAAAGGCTAATTTAAAGAGCGCTTCTGCAAAATGGACACATGTAAGTGGTTCAACAGCAATTTCTAAATCAAAAGAATTTCATTATGGACAAGATTTGATGACAAATGCTCACAATGGTTATAAGAAATTTACAGGTTTAACTGTATCTGCTTCACCTAATTGGAAAAAAGGAAGATATGCTTACGGTGTTGGAAATAAAGTTGGAGCAAATGTATGTGCAAAAATAAGCGGAAAATATGTATATGTTTTTTGTGATGTTTCATTCTAAACATATAAACATATAAGTTAAATTATATTCAAAACTCATGAGTATTGAAAAAGCACGAAAACATACGGGTTTTCGTGCTTTTTTGCTTATCAAAACTTATTATCTTTTTTCTGCTTATGTAAGTAATCCATATAGCCGGCTGCAATAGATTCATCGGACATGACTTTAACGCTGCGTACATTGTTTTCTGCCAGATTAGAGAGTAAGTCGGGTGTAAGTTCACTTTCTGAAAATGCTATCTTTTGCCCGTCCAATTCAGATGGCACATCATATCCATTGAGAAATAAGTTATAAGCAGCTTCTTCTGAAACTCCTGTGTAAGCACTTATTTTCTCAACTTCTTTCATAACCAGTTTCATTTTTTCTGTCTGTTCTTCAGCAGACAATTTGTAGAGTTCTGATTTTCTCGTATATTTCCTCAAATCTTCCATAGTGTTCCTCCCAAAGTTGTACTAAAAACGTGATATTTAAAAAACACCTTTTTGCACTTATCTATCTCTTAACACTCGAACTCTCTTATTTTCCAATGCAGAGCCTTTAAGATCTGTTCCTGTAAGATACCAAATTCCTTTACCTGTAGACCAGTCCATTTCCATGTGTGTATCTACCCACTCCCCATTGATTTCTACCTGTAGACGGTTCCCACAGGAGAATCCATCAATCTCCCATAAATCTGTTACCAGAAGTCCATAACGGTCATTTTTGCGATTGTAACCCAATCTTCCCTCTTTGTATTCCATAACTATCCTTCTCTTTCCCTTTGTAGTAATTCTGCTCGTCTCTTATCGACCATTTCTGCCAGTTCCACAAGTAACTTCTCATGCTTTGCCTGTTTACGGTCCTGTCGTTTCTTCTTCCAGTTTCTAATTATCTCAATCATATAGTATATGCTGCTCCTTGCAATTTTATTACTGCAAAGGTTCTCCTTTTTTTATTCTCTCCGCATTAGCTTGTATTCGTTCTTGCTCAGCTAAAGGGATTTTACTCAAATCAATATGAGCTACTCCTTCAGCAAAGAATCTGAAGCCCTCTACAGTACGTCCCACTTTTATATTTTGATAAGTAATTTTCACACCTGCACAATCAAATATCTCTCTCAATGCCTTATCTAAAACTCTTTTCTTAAACTCTCCTACTTGTTTCAATTTATCAATGCAACCAGTTACTTTTCTTAACTCGGCTAAAGATATATCAAAACTGGTTGTTGCAGTTACACCTAATTTCTTACTTTTCATCTTCATTTGCATAAGATGCCAGATAGCCATACTATATGGTGAACGCATCTTCAGAAAATCATATAAAAGAGGTTGTGAAAAATTTCCTGTTAAATTCAATAAAAAATCTGTCATCTGTTTACTTATCTCAAATCTGATACTACCATTTTCTGTATATTGACACATATCAAATAATTGATATTTTCGCCATGATTTATTATTTTTTTCTTGAATTTTTACAAAACCTCGCATCAACTCATCTGTAACTACATCAGCTTCTTGATATACATGAGTAGGTGCTATTCCCATTAAATCGGCAAACTCTTTCACACCAATTTCATACTCATAAAATTCCGTATCTGTTTTTTTGCTTTGTGATATAGCAATATACAACAATTTTCTTGCTTTAAGACTTATACCTTCTAAACCGCAGGCTGTTATAAACTGGTTACTTGTCACAGTTCTTACACTTTCTTTTGTATTTAATTCTCTTTTCATATGTTACCCCCTTTAATTTTATCATAACATATTTAAAGACATATTTCAATAAAAATATGTCTTTAAAATCACTATATATTTTAGTGTAAAGTCTTTTTTAACATTTTATTCAATATTTTTCCACTTCCAAAAAGTACGCAAACGTCTTTTTGGAAGTACGTAAATGTCTTTTTTGAAGTACGTAAACGTCTTTTTAAAGTACGCAAACGTCTTTTTTAAAATTCAAATAGTACGGTTTTATGCGATTTTCAGTAATCCCTAAACGTATAAACGATAGAAACGTATATCTTATATATATTTTTATAAAAGCAAAATCCAATTAAAAAAATTGGAAATTA
>NZ_ACEP01000112.1 GCF_000173975.1 Anaerobutyricum hallii DSM 3353 | reverse complement strand
AATCCTCCCACTTTCCATTTAATTCATCCTCTCCAGCCACAGTACAGAAGCCAGTGAAGTTCATAAGCCATATTTGTGGTCTCGGAGCAAGTGTTGGATGCGAGCGCGTGGAGCGAACATTCAACGCGCCGCGACTAAAAGCACAAATATGGCTTATGAACTTCACTGGCTTCGTCTGTAGTTTGCTTAATGAATTAAATAGTAAAAATGTTTCACGTGAAACATAATATCTAGCGTGATATCTTATTTCATGTTATAATAATTCCGATAAGTTGCAAAATTTGAAGTTTGAAATTTAAAATTTGAATATGGGAGAATTTGATTTTAAAATTTGCAGGTTTATAGGGTTTTATATGATAAAAATATGGAGGTTTGTTTATGAGCAGAGTGATTGCTATTGCAAATCAGAAAGGTGGAGTTGGAAAAACAACAACATCCATTAATCTTTCTGCATGTCTTGCGGAGAAGGGAAAGAAAGTCCTCTTAATTGATATGGACTCTCAGGGGAATACTACAAGCGGTTTTGGCTTTGAAAAAAATGAGTTAGATAAAACAGTTTACGAAGTTTTAAGAGAAGAAGTTAGTATTGAAGAAGCGATTATTCCTGTAGAGGAATGTTTTGAAAATTTATTTTTGATTCCGGCGAATAGAAATTTGGCAGGGGCGGAGATTGAATTAGTTACCAGAGAGAATATGCAGCATATTTTGAAAAAGCAGTTAGAGCCAATTAAAGATGAATATGATTTTATTGTTATTGATTGTCCTCCAGCTTTAGGAATGCTTACAGTAAATGCAATGACGGCAGCAGATTCTGTTTTAGTTCCAATTCAATGTGAATTCTATGCTTTGGATGGTTTATCTCAGCTCATTTATACAATTGAGTTGATTCAGGAGAGCTTGAATCCAGATTTGTATATAGAGGGTGTTGTATTTACTATGTACGATGCGAGAACAAATCTGTCTTTACAGGTTGTGGAAAATGTAAAGGATAATTTAAAACAGACAATTTATAAAACGATTATTCCAAGAAATGTTAGATTGGCAGAAGCTCCTAGTTATGGTTTACCAATTAATCTTTATGATAAAAGATCTTCTGGGGCAGAAGCATATAGAATGTTAGCGGATGAAGTTATTGAGAATGCAAAATAATTAGTTACATAAATTGAGTATTATGCAGTACAAAGATATAGTATATAAACAGGATTTTTAAGGGCTGGATATTATAATTTGTTAACATGATTGATTTGCTGTTTCATAGATATGTTTCACAGTCAGAAAAGACAATATGTTTCACGTGAAACATTAGGTGGCTATAGTGAAACAGTTTATCGTTATATGGAAGGAGCAGGAGAGTTTTATGGCGGTTAGAAAAGGATTGGGAAGAGGATTAGATCTTCTGATTCCAAAAGATGAAGGTATGCCTAAGAAGTCTACAGAAAAAAATAAAGAGAATAAGGAACCAAAAGAAAATCAGGTTCTTACATTAAGTATTCATGATGTGGAGCCAAATAGAAATCAGCCAAGAAAACAATTTGATGAAGATGCGATTGAAGAGTTAGCTGATTCTATAAAACAATACGGAGTTATTCAGCCGCTTATTGTACAGAAAAAAGATAAGTATTATGAAATCATTGCTGGTGAAAGAAGATGGAGAGCATGTAAGAAAGCCGGATTAAAAGAGGTTCCTGTAATCATAAAAAATTATGACGAAAAGGAAACATTAAAGATTTCGTTAATTGAAAATCTTCAAAGAGAAGATTTGAATCCAATTGAGGAAGCAAAGGCATATGAACAGCTTTATAATACATATGGATTAAAACAGGATGAAATTGCTGCCAGTGTATCAAAGAGCAGAACAGCTATTACCAATATTATGAGACTGCTCAAACTGGATGAACGTGTTCAAAATATGGTAATTGAAAATCTTATCAGCAGCGGACATGGAAGAACTCTGTTATCTATTGATGATGGAGATATGCAGTATCAATTAGCAGAAAAAATTCTTGATGAAAACTTAAGTGTTCGAGAAGCAGAAAAACTGGTAAAATGTATATTAGAACACAAGGATAACAAAAAGAATGTGGAGGAAGAATCTTCTCAGGAAAAAAGCATGATTGACTTCTTCGAAAATAAAATGAAGGATATTTTGGGAAGTAAGGTTGTCATCAAAAACAAGAAAAATAATAAAGGAAAAATAGAAATTGAGTATTATTCTAAAGATGAATTGGAGCGAATTATAGATTTAATCCAAAGTATTAAAGAATGACACTGTTAGCAGAAGATGATGGAGAAAAAGTATGAATAGTAGAATATTAAATTTCTTTAATGTGAAACTGGATGCATTTATTGTTTTTGTATCAGTTGTAGTTGTAATCATGTTTATAGCACTGTTCTTTCTTCTTTTAGATTACTTAAAAATGAGAAAGCGATATGTGGAATTTATGACTGGAGAAAGCGGAAAGTCTTTGGAATATACAATTTATAAAAGGTTCAGGGAGATTGACAAGCTGAAAGCTGGCCAGAAAGATAATGATGCTCAGATTGCTATTATTTATGATATGCTCAGAAGAAATTACAGCAAGGTCGGTATTTATAAATATGATGCATTTAATGTAGAAAATTCTCTTAGCGGAGGAAGTATCAGTTTTGCTCTTACACTTTTAAACAGTAGAGATAATGGATTTATCTTAAATGTAATACATAATAGAGCAGGATGTCATGTTTATTTAAAAGAAATTAAAGAAGCTGCATGTGAACAGGTATTAGCAGAAGAAGAAAAGATTTCTCTTGATATGGCATTAAAATATGACGAAAAAAAAGAAACAGATAAATAATATGATACCAGAATCAAGATACCTCTTGATTTTAACATCATAATATATGAACACAAAAGAAAAAGAGTTAAGATATGTTCAATTCACATATCTTAACTCTTTTAACTTGCTTTCTGAATTATATAAATATATAATGATGATACGGAATTATAAATATAAAAGGAGTGAGAGGGAGCGGCATATATGCGTGAATATTTAAAAGCAATTGGTTTTAGTGATTTGAACAGCAGAAAAAAGATAGACGAACTAATTAATGAAATAAAGAAAAATCCCAGTAGAAAAAACTGGTTTCAAATAGACGAAGAAGAAGCAATATTTATTTACGAAAAAGATTTTGCAGAAGCAGTAGGAATTGCAGTGATAGAAGTTATGGATAGAGATGGATATCGAGTAACGGATCATTTTTACCCATATGTTCGCGGTGCGAATTACCTGTATCATGAAGATTTAGAATTTGAACATTATACAGATAAAGAAGGATATGCGGGCATTTGTGATGAGAATAATATCGGTATCCCACTAATATTTCATGTAAATAATCCAGTAGACTATTTAAAAATAGTTTATGGGAAGTTTCATGATAAGATAAATAGTATAACTTTGTCCGGAATGTCGAAAAAGGGAATGATTATATTACCAGTCGAAAAAGATGAATTTCAGGAACGGGAAGAACGAAAGGGAAATGAACTCCGTAATGAAATGATCGATGCTGCAAAAGCAGGAGATATTGAGGCAATGGAACAGCTGACACTAGAAGATATGGATACATATACCGCAGTCAGCAGCAGATCAAAAAAGGAAGATCTATTTACCATTGTAACATCATATTTTATGCCTCATAGTGTAGAATGTGATAAATATTCTGTTCTTGGAAAAATCATCAATGTGATGGAAATGCAGAACAGCAGAACGAAAGAGATATTTTATTATTTATCAGTAGAGTGCAATTCCATTCAGATTGAATTCACTATAGCAAAAGAAGATTTGATGGGTGAGCCTAAAGTAGGACGCAGATTTAAAGGGATTCTTTGGCTGCAGGGAGAAGTAGACTGCCTGTAGGCTTGACAAAAGAAAAAAAATAATTTAATATACTTTATGTATGTTAATGTGTCGTCATAGCTCAGCTGGATAGAGCACTCGCCTCCTAAGCGAGGGGTCGGAGGTTCAAATCCTCTTGGCGACGGGCTTCAAAGCGTTCGAAAATGTTAGCTAAATTAGCTGACAACGAACGCTTTTGTTATTTTCTAATCACGTTCGTGACACAAAATTCCATTCAAAATGATTAATTTCCAGCCAACACAATCCGATTTTTGTTAGCTGACAGCTAATCAAAATCACTGGTTTGCAAACATGGTTTTTCAAGAGTCCAGCTAACATTTGGGTTCCGCTCTGTTGTCACCCCTTATTTGGGGATGTAAATCAGAGAAAAGGCGGGAAAAGAAAAAATCTCTCCCAAACCTGCAAACATAAATTAGCTGAAACAGTATTCAATTCTATTAGCTACAGCTAATGGTCAAACAGCAATGTCTGTTTGGAACTTTACTATTTATAAAAGTTCCAGGCAGGCATTTTTTAGTTTCTGAATCCTGGAGGAAAGGAGTCAAGATGACTGAGCAAAACAGACAATCAGGAGAAAAAGAAGAAAGAATCATAGAAATTGAGATTGAGCGTCTTCGCCCTTTTAAGGAACATCCATTTCAAGTAAAAGATGATAAGGAAATGTTTCTTCTGCAGGAAAGCATTGAGAAGTATGGCATCTTAAATCCGCTGATCGTCAGACCGGTACCGGATGGATACTATGAAATCATATCCGGTCACAGAAGAAAACATGCTGCGGAGAAACTGGGATACCGTAAAGTACCGGTGATTATCCGAGTATTAAGTGAAGATGATTCCATTTTAAGCATGGTAGATTCTAATCTTCACAGAGAACGGATCAGCTACAGTGAAAAAGCTTTTGCTTACAAATTAAAGAATGACGTATTAAAAAGAAAAAGTGGTCGAAAAAAGAGCCAAGTTGACCACAAAACACCAAGAAAGCGGGCAATAGAAATCATCAGTGAAGATTGTGGTGATAGCCCAAAACAAGTGCAGCGTTATATTTCACTGACAAAACTGATACCGGAAATGTTGCAGAAACTGGATGATGAGATTATTTCTTTTTGTCCGGCTGTAGAGATAGCTGCATTAAGTGAAAAAGAACAAAGAGAACTGCTTGTAGCAATGGAGTATGCACAGGCAATCCCATCACTCTCACAGGCCCAGAGGATCCGGCAACTGAGTAAAGAAAAACAGTTGTCACTGGAAAAGATGGAAGAGATCATGTGTGAAGTGAAAAAGGGTGAGATCACAAGAGTGGCATTCACAAACGAGCAGTTGCACAAGTATTTTCCAAATTCTTATACACCGGCAATGATGAAACGGGAAATACTGGCACTGTTGAAATTATGGAAAAAAGAATCATGGGAAAGTTAAAGGAGGAAGAAATCATGTGTAAAGTTATATCCGTAGTAAACCAGAAAGGTGGCGTCGGAAAGACCACCACAACCGTAAATGTAGGCATTGGACTGGCAAGAGAAGGTAAGAAAGTGTTGCTGATCGACGCGGATCCACAGGGAAGTTTAACCGCAAGTCTTGGATATGAGGAACCGGATGATCTTCGCATCACATTGGCAACGATCAATGCACTGGTCTCTTCCGATTCTGTGTTGATACCTGTGCAAGCCGCATATCTGCTGGTGAAAGGACTTCAGCAGCTGATCAAGACCATTCTTACAGTAAAGAAAAGACTGAACCGGAAACTGGCGATTGAGGGCATTCTCCTGACCATGGTAGATTTCAGAACCAATTACGCAAGGGATATTGCATCGAGAGTACATACAACCTACGGAAGTCAGATCGAGGTATTTGAAAATGTAATCCCGATGTCTGTAAAAGCTGCTGAGACCAGTGCAGAGGGAAAAAGCATCTACATGCACTGCCCGAAAGGAAAAGTTGCCGAAGCATATAAGAACTTAACACAGGAGGTTTTGAAAAATGAAAAATAGAAGTGGCGAAAAGATTAAACTGGCAAGCATTGATGAACTGCTGGGTGTGGTAAATGAAGAATCTGCAATGGAGATAGAAATCAGTAAGATCCATCCGTTTAAAAATCATCCGTTCAAGGTGCTGGATGATGAAAAGATGCAGGATCTGGTTGAAAGTGTAAGGATCAATGGAGTACTGACACCGGTACTGCTTCGAATGGATGATAATGAAGAATATGAAATGGTATCCGGTCATAGAAGAATGCATGCAGCACAGCTTGCAGGACTTACGACTATTCCGGCAATCGTAAGAGAATTATCGGATGATGATGCCGTGATTGCGATGGTGGACGCTAACATTCAGCGAGAGGAACTGTTGCCCAGTGAGAAAGCCTTTGCTTATAAGATGAAACTTGATGCAATGAAAAGACAGGGGAGTCGGACAGATTTAACTTTGTGCCAAAGTGGCACGAAGTCGAGAACAGATCAGTTATTAGGAGAACAGGTTGGAGAAAGTGCACGAAGTGTTCAGCGGTATATCCGACTGACAGAATTAATTCCGGAACTTCTTGATCTGGTAGATAACAAAAAGCTTCAATTCACGGTTGCTGTCGATATCTCCTATATCGACAAGGAAGTACAGGAATGGATTTACGAATATATCAGCGACACCGGATTTATCAAGCCAAAACAGATTGCAGCACTCAGAAATCAGCTGAATGATGGACCAATCAATCAGATCCAGATGTTATCAATTTTCAATAACTGTGTGATGGCAAAGAAAGTATCCCGGTCTCTTACTTTCTCAGAAAAGAAACTGACAAAGTACTTTCCGGATGATTATACAGCCAAAGATATGGAGCAGGTGATTGAATCATTATTAGAAAAATAGATGCAGGAACAGTCCTGTTAAGGATAGAAAAAGCTAAGAAAACAAAGTCAAAGAAGTTTAAAAAGAGGACTTCTTAGCAGAAAATGAAAGGAGAAAATTATGGAGAAAAAAATGACATTTAATTATTTTTACGGTACTGAAGCTGATCAGTTCAGCTTCTACCGCATACCAAAAGCATTATTTACAGACAGTTACTTTAAAGATTTATCAAGCGATGCTAAAATTTTATATGGACTGATGTTGGATCGAATGTCTCTTTCCATCAAGAATCAGTGGTTTGACGACAAAAATAGAGCATATATCTACTTTTCCATCGAAGATATCATGGAATTACTGAACTGTGGCAGAAATAAAGCCACCAAATCCATGAGAGAACTGGATGACGAAACAGGGATTGGCCTGATTGAGAAACGCAGACAGGGATTTGGAAAGGTGAACGTCATCTACGTGAAAACCTTTATGCCTGAGAAAACAGATGAGAAAAAATTTGAAGAGGAATTAAAGAAGTTTAAAAAACAAACTTCTGTGGAAAATGAGGAACCCGCAGAAGTTTACAATTCAAACTTCATGAAGTCCCAAAATCAAACTTCTAGAAGTCCCGAAAACAAACTTCAAGAAGTTTACATTTCAAACCCTAATAATACTAATCTTAGTGATACTGAAATGAATGATAATAAATCTAATCATATCATATCTGTGGATGAGAAAAGATTTGATAGCGATAATCGCTCTGAGGATTATCAGGCTTATGAAAACCTTGTCAAAGAGACCATTGATTATGAATCACTGGAAGTAACCCATCATGACGATATGCGGCAGGTAGATGAAATCGTGAACCTGATCGTAGAGACTGTGATGTGTAAAAATGACAAGATCTTGATTGCCAGCAACTGGTATCCGGCATCACTGGTGAAGAAAAAATTTCTGATGCTGACCTATTCACATATCGAGTATGTCTTACACTGTATGAGTGGTAACACCACAAAGGTGAAGAACATCAAGAAATATTTATTAGCAGCTTTGTTTAATGCACCGTCAACGATGAACGGGTATTATCAGGCAGAGGTGAACCATGATATGCCAGGACTGGTAAGATAGGAGGTGCACATGTTTATTTTAAAACTTGTTGGGAAGATATTATTACTGCCGGTATGGCTGATCCTTTTTGTGATCGGTTTGGCAGTAAAAATGACAGTACAGACTTATGCGGTTGTCAGAGGAATCCTTGGGTTTATATTCACTTTATTGATCATAGCGACTGCATACTGTTACCATGATTGGGTACAGGTTGCATTCCTGTTTTCGCTGAGTGTTATTCTGTATCTGATCCTTTTTGCAGGAGTGTTCGTAGATACTGTACTGGACATGACAAGAGAACGTATTATTGATTTTATTATATCGTGAGAAGAATATGAAAATGAGTGAAAACAATGATTATATTCAGTTACCACCACTAAAAAAAGACACACCATCTGATGTGGTAGCATTTATGTGGGAGTACATGAAAGTACCGGAGAATTCAAGAGAAAAAGTTAAGAATCTGCTTAAAGATGCAAATGAAAATGGAGTAAAATTAAGTCATCAGGCACCAACACTGTATGATGTTGTCCCAAAAGAAGAAATTGCTGAATTTGAAGAGCTTATGCGCAAAACCATAGCTGACATTGTATCAGAAGCCAGTAGCGTTGCCTGTTGGGTGTATGTGCAGAAATATGTGAAACAGAAAACTCTTGATGAAATGCTGCAAGAATTGCCAGGAGCAGGCCAGTTTATCATTGTCATGGATACCTGGTTCGAAAGACTGATGGCGGATCAATAGAAGTTGTGATAGAATGAAGAAAACGATTTGATGTGCAAATCGGGATTGACCGAATAAGTTAATCGTGCCATATGGCTTGATTATAAATACAAAGATAAAAACGCAATGTACATTAAAAATGTACTAGAGCTGGTAGGTAGCCCAGCCGTCCTATGCAAATAGGGTAAGTAACCTGCCCCTCCGGGTTGTCCATTCTTTGTTCAATTCATTTTAGGAGGGATTCTTATGGACAAAGCAAGTGGAAAACTGACGGTATATTTTGAAGAACCATTTTGGGTAGGCGTATTTGAACGTATTGAAGATGGTAAACTATCTGTGGCGAAGGTAACATTTGGTGCAGAACCAAAGGATTACGAAGTGCAGGAATATATTCAAAAATACTATTTTAGTTTGAAATTCAGTCCGGCTGTTGAAACTGTTGTAAAGGATATAAAAAGAAATCCAAAGCGTATGCAACGAGAAGCAAAAAAGCAGACGATGGAAACAGGCATCGGCACAAAATCGCAGCAGGCATTAAAATTACAACAGGAACAGAACAATCAGGTGCGTAAAGAGAGAAACCGCAAGAAAAAAGAGGCGGAAGAACAGCGAATGTTTGAGTTGAAACAGCAAAAGAAAAGAGAAAAGCATAAGGGGCATTAAAGTCCCTTGGGCTTTTGCACAATTCGATATTTAGCGGAGGAATCATTATATGTGGAATGACAACTGATTTATAAATAAAAATAAATCGGAGGTTTATATGAATTATTCAATAAGAGAATTAAAACGAGATGAAAATAAGATATTAGATACTTTTTTGTACGAGGCGATTTTTATTCCTGAAGGTGTTCCTGTACCGTCCAAAGATATCATTAACAAACCAGATTTGCAGGTATATGTAAAAGACTTTGGTGAGAACAAGGGAGACTTATGTTTGGTTGCTCAAGTTGCGGATGAGATTGTTGGTGCTGTATGGGTTCGGATTATGAATGATTACGGGCATATAGATAATGAAACACCGTCTTTTGCAATTTCACTTCTTAAAGAGTATAGAAACTATGGTATCGGAACAGAATTAATGAAACAGATGCTAATGAAATTAAAACTAGAAGGATATAAACAAGCATCATTAGCTGTTCAGAAGATGAATTATGCTGTCCGTATGTATAGGAAGGTAGGATTTGAAATCGTTGATGAAAATGATGAAGAATATATTATGATTTGTAAATTATAGGAACTTTCAACTTCCAGTTTTTGAAACTGAGAAATCGGAATTTGTGGAGGATAACTATTGTGGATAAAGCAGTTATTTATATACATGGAAAAGGTGGTAATGCTGAAGAAGCTATTCATTACAAACCGCTCTTTAGTAATTGTGATGTGATTGGTCTCGACTATATTGCACAGTTTCCATGGGAAGCAAAAGAAGAATTTCCATTACTTTTTAATTCAATTTATAGAAACTACAAAACTGTTGAAGTAATTGCCAATAGCATTGGAGCGTATTTTGCTATCAATGCCTTATCAAATCAGCAAATAGAGAAAGCATATTTTATTTCGCCCGTTGTAGATATGGAAAGGCTTATTGCTGATATGATGATTTGGGCAAATGTTACAGAGGATGAACTCAAAGAGAGAAAAGAAATTCAGACAACCTTTGGAGAGACTCTTTCATGGGATTATCTTTGCTATGCAAGAGAAAATCCTATTATATGGGAAATCCCAACGCACATTTTGTATGGTGAAAAAGATAATCTTACCGCTTATGGAACGATATTTGAATTTGTACAGAGGACTAATTCAACACTTTCTATTATGAAAAATGGAGAGCATTGGTTTCATACGGATGAACAAATGAAATTTCTTGATGAATGGATAATAAAATCTTCCAAATAAATTCAAGTTTGTCTGGTTGTCCTTTGAGAGGGGAGAAATCCTCTTCTCAAAGGGCTTTTTCTATTTATACGGATATTCGCAAACTACAGGACAATCCGAAGAATTATCCGTGATTGCAATGATGAGCAGTTTTTGCACAGTGATGAACCTGATGTGTTACTTCCTCATTTTAGCTGCCACTCGCTTAGACATACATTTACAACAAGAATGTGTGAAGCTGGAGTAAATATAAAGGTCATTCAAGACGCACTCGGACATTCAGATATTTCAACTGCACTGAACATCTATGCTGATGTTACAAAAGAAATGAAAGCGGAAGAGTTCAAAGGATTGGATAGCTACTTCAAAGTATAATATTGGACTTCACATACAGAAAGAGAACATACAGAGTGTTGTGTGTTCTTTTTTTCGTTGGATAAAAAGAGAAATGCTTGAATGGGATATCTTTATGTATCTTTAAACGCCCAAATTAGAAATATTACTCTTCTTCAACTTCGAATAATAACTATCCGCAGTATAAAGCGCCGCCACCGGATTATGCCCCAATACACGGTCTTTCGTCACTGCTGTCGTAGTCAGTGCCTCGGAATATTTGTAAAACAGACTGTCATGCCCCACACAAAGTCCGACCACAACATTCAGGTCCGTCTTCGCCTTGTTCAGAAGCTTTGCCTGCAGGATCGGATTACACATATTCACACCGACACCTTCGCAGCATTCCGGGATGCCGACCGATGTCTTCTTCTGTGTTCCGGCTTTACAGCCGACACCATACACCTCAAAGCCATGTCTGCGCAGGATATCTGCCAGGATACGGCTTTCTTTCAACAATCCGACACAGGTTGCGATCCCGATCTTTTTCGCATTAATCTTCTTTGCAAAATCCATGATTTCTTCGACACGGGTATGTTTGCAGTAATTCTCATACTCTACTTCAGCTGCAGCGATTGTTACTTTGCGGTTCTCGTCTTCATTGTAGCATTCCATAGCTTCATTTAGAACTTCTTCATCCATGTGTGTTGTCAGACAGAAATCCGGATAGGTTTTATCCATTTTGTTGCAGTTTTTTACTGCGCAGTCGATACAGGACATGTCTTCTTTTTTCATTTTTTCATTCTCCTTTTGTATACCTTGGTATCTACAGAGGCCTGCCACTGGCAGATTCTCTAGATTAAGCTTTACTTTGTAAAATATCCTCTATTTACTTCATAATAACAAATACTTATACTACAGACAATGGTTTTCCGTTTTTATTTTCTTATTTTTTGTAGTTCTTTTCTATGAGAAACGTTCCCCGATTCAGGGTTGATTTGTCATGAATTGTCGATTCTGATTTTTGAAAAATTATTGAAAATTATCTTTTTAAACTTGAAGATATATAACAGTCTCTCTGATAGACCATCATCTTTGGATTTATACTATCATGTATAGGTTATTTCGTCAATCAAAACATTTATCCACTTTCCTCATTTCAATCCCAGCTCTTTCAATACCTCAGCCGAATACCAGCTACATGGAAGCCAATAAACCATGCAACAGCGGTTCTTTTATTCGCCAGTATATGCAATTTCTATCTCATAGCCGCCGTTCTCATAGTAGGCGTGGGAAAAATAGTATCTTATTGTTATTTCTGAAATATAAAATTTGAATCATAAAACTTCTTTCCCTCTCAAATCCATTTTTACCAAACCAACTACTAACAATCCAATAAAAATTGCCGTGTCCACAAATAACAGTACAACAACACTTTTTACCACTCCGAAAGTAAAAAGTATGGAGAAGATTTCCACTGACAACACAATAAAACACATATAATTTGTCAAATACTCTGTTATAATTTCTCCATAATAATTGTTCATCTGCAATTTAGCATGGGAATTTGCTCATAAATATTGTGGTAAAGTCTGGTATGTCTGTGGAATGGTTATGTTGCCGATAACAGTAATATTCATGCTTTTAGTGATTGGAAAAAATGAAGATTGTGTTGGGAGTATAGGAGGAATTATCTGTGGTGTTCAACTTATTCCTTTAATTGGGTCTATTCTCCCAACAGAAATAGCATTAAAAAAGAATTTTGATAAGAATGGAACAAGACGATAAATTCAAGTTTGCAGAGCTGACAATCTATCATTTTATCAAAGTAAGCTAATTACAATCAATAACACCGGTGCGGGATTTTGATATCCAGTACCGGTGTTGTTGATTCCACAGGGGCTTGGGGGTGTAGCCACCAAATATATTATTAATTTATCCTGCCATCCTTACCAGCATCAAAGATTTTGATCTTTTCAATGAGCTGATTTGCTGATGTCACAATCCGGTTTAAGTACTTTTCGGTACGATAATCAGCCAAAGCATTTTCTCCATAAAACATTTCATATGTCTTCTCTACTTCTGATTCAGGAACCAGATAAATCATGACAAGATCTTCCATCTGGTGATAGAGTGTAGGATAGTTTAAACGAAAGGTCTCTCCACAGTTCGGGCAGGTATAAAGGAAAATAGACTGATTAAGTACCTTCTCTTTCATTTCAGGATTCAGTACAGTATTAATGCTGTCCCAGACTTCAAAATCTCCCTCATGATGGCAGGAAGGGCAGGTTACCTTTTCTATATGATGTTTTGACATAAATAATCCCCCTTTCAGTGAGATAAATCTATAGTTTTCTTATTGTAGAATACACTTATCCTTTATTATTTTGCCAGGAAATTACTCTGAATCTCCATCGGCATATGATAAGCCTGGCCTCGTTTTGTCAGGCTGTATAATTTAAAGCTCATGAGTTCCGGAGTCGCATTCAATGAACTGCAGAGTCCGAAATAATCCAGGTCTTCGTTCTGAACCATCTCTTCAATGTCTTCATCTTCAATCAGTAGATCGGCAGCAAACAGATTGGCCTGGTATTCTGTATTATCCGTCATATTGTAGAGTGTATCATCTTGCATTGGAGCCATTTTCAGCTGGGAACGATGCAGGATGATATGCCCTAATTCATGGGCGGCAACAATCATCTTTTCTTCTTCAGAAAGGAAACTGCTGATCATGACATAAATCGTCTTACAGCTCATAAAACAGTATCCTTTCAGTGTCTTATATCTGGAAGTTTCCCCGACAGCAATGTTCATCTGATCCATGATCTCAAAGGAATCCCTGGTGCCATATTTCTTGATTAATTTCTTTGTTTCTGTATAAATGTAAGTGTTTCTCAAATAAATCACCTCAAAAGTAAAAAATAAAAAGGGCAGAAATATCCTTGTAACTATAAGGTAACAGATTAGGTGTACAATAATCCCGCCTTCTATTATTTTTCCTCTTGGTTTTTCAGATATTTTTTCGGTGTAAATTTCTTTGCACGTCTTTTGGAATCCAGATAAAGACTCTGGATTTCATCCATAAAAGCTATTTTATCTTCGTCAGTCAGTGATCCACCGGCAAACATAGCTGCAGCCTGTTCCAGGATCTGTTGAGCCTGTTTGGCACCGCGATTACCAAACTGTTCGGATGCTTCTGTGATAAAAGCTTCATCCTCACTCATGAGATAAGAAACGTCACACTGTAATGCATCTGCCAGTTTCTGATACAGAACATTTTGTTTTGGGAAACGTCCTTCCACTTCCCAGGATCGAATGGTCCTATATGAAACGCCAACCATGCTGGCCAGTTCCTGCTGACTCATCTTTTTTTCTTTTCTTAATGATCTTACTTTTTCACCGAATGTCATAAACATACCTCTTTCTAAGCCTTGTCTTATAAGTTTCATTAGCCGCCTCAAGGCAAAACGGGAAATGTGTTTCCTAAAAATCAAAAATTAATCTTGACAAAGGGAGATATCTCTCCCATAATGTGAATCACAGATAAGGGAAACATCTTTCCTATAAGATATACAATATTTCCTCTTTTGTCAACGAATATGTGAAATGAATTTCCTATATTTTGAAGAAAACAGGAAGGATACACAGTCATTGATAGTCAAAATGGGATACATGTTACAAAAAGAGGAAAGACATTTGGGAGGTGACAATGTGAGTCAGGATCAGACTTCTATTATCTGTATTGATCTGAAGTCCTTTTATGCTTCTGTGGAATGCGTAGAACGTGGGCTGGATCCATTTAAAGCAAACCTGGTGGTTGCAGATCCGACCAGATCAAAGTCAACAATCTGTCTGGCAATCACTCCGGCTATGAAGGCTCTTGGCATCAAGAATCGGTGCCGGATCCATGAGATACCGGATTGTGTGAAGTACATTACAGCCATGCCGAGGATGCAGCTGTACATGGATTATTCCGCAAAGATTTATTCATAAAGCAACAGAACGAATTATTGAAGAACAGAAAGAACAATCGAAGGATTCATAGAATGCGATTTAAGAGAAAAAAGCCTCATGACCATGAGGAAAAATGAAAGCAAAATACGTTAGCTAATAAAGTGTATAGGCTCAAAAGGGAAAGTGCCCTTTTGGGCCTTATTTTGTGCTTTGCTATAAGTAATACCACAATTAAAGGGCAAAAACTAGCGTTTAAGCAGGGTGTAACGGAAGAACTGAAAGCAACGGATATGATGAGATGGATAGGATTGATGAATAACATTCGAGCCTGTGCCGATGAGATTGTATTGAATGATATTGTGTATTCCTAACGGATACCAACCGAAGAAGAACTGCTGTCAAACCGATGGCAGTTTTTCTTTTTCGGCATGTATTCAAGAAGTCATTAAGTCGTGAGTATAATCGAAGTGGTAGAAAAGTTATCTCTTATATCGGTTGTAACTTTTTTATGACTCTATTGACAAGAAAACTTGGTATGTGTATAATTAAAATATGCAAAGAAAACTTGGCATGGAGGTGTTTTTATGAAAAAGGACGAAATCTTAAATGCAAGCAGAAAAGAACATCGCAATAAGGACTTGGCTGAAATGGAAGTGGTATATCAAGCCGGAAGTCACGCAAGCAGAGTTGGTGCTTTAGTGTGTTGTTTGCTTTCGCTGTTATCTTCTGTGCTTGCTCATACTATGATTTACAGTCCGTGGGTTATATACTTCAGCATTATTGCAACACAATGGTTAGTTCGTTTTATCAAAATGAAGCGAAAGAGCGATTTGGTCTTGACTGTTCTGTTTTTTGTGTTTTCCATTTTGGCATTTGTTGGATTTGTTAGCCATCTTTTAGAGGTGAGAATATGAAAGAACAATTACAACTGAAAAATCACTTAAAGGAAGTTCGCACAGAAGCAAATCTTTCTCAAGCTCAGCTTGCAGAAATGGTAGGAGTATCAAGAAATACCATTAGTTCTATTGAAACAGGACAGTTTAATCCAACTGCAAAATTGGCTCTAATTCTTTGTATTGCATTGGACAAAAAATTTGAGGAACTATTTTATTTTTAGGAGGTCATTATGGAAAATATTATAATGTTGATTTTGGGAGTGTTCATATCTGTTGTGGGAATTGTAAATATCAAAGGCAATATCAGCACAATTCACTCTTATAACAGGCGAAAAGTAAAGGAAGAAGATATACCAAAGTATGGAAAAACAGTCGGCACAGGAACGCTGATTATAGGAATATCTCTTGTAGTAGGTTTTATTGTTTCGTTTTGGAGTGAAATAATTATAGATTATATCATTCTTCCAGCAGTTATTGTCGGATTAGGCTTTATATTGTATGGACAGTTCAAATACAATAAAGGAATTTTTTAAGAATCAGGGAGGTATAAAGATGGAATTGAACACAATATCAGGACTGGCGATAGCGGGAGTTATCTGCTCCGTTGTCCTCTCGATGGGGGTACCGATTGCTTTGTTCATTGCAGGAAGGGTGAAGCTTAAGGCAAGGATTTCTTCGTTCTTTATCGGAGCAGGAACCTATCTGCTGTTTGCAGTTTTTCTTTTTGTAAAGTCAAGGTTTTTAGGCTTGTCATCTTTCCATCCTGATAAAAGGATCTCAGCCAATTTCTGGCTTCTTCATATTTCTGAATTTCCTTCGCATGTTCTTTCCGGTACTTTCCTTTGTACTTTGCATTTGAAAATTGGGAATAAACTTCCTTATTTGCATAGTACTGTCCGGTATAACGGATCTGATCGTTGAGAATCCTTAGATCGGATCGATGCTGAGCAAACTGTGTCTGCATTTCTTTCAGTTCCTGCTTTGATGCAAGCAGTGTATTTTTCAAATCTGACTGCGTATCAAATCCATGTTCCTGCACATAGATAATGGTATTTGCCATTTGCTGCAGGTTAGAAAGTTTTACCCGATGAGCATAAGCTGGGCTCTGCATTGCTTTCACATTTGTCTGGAGATTTACAACCAGACGCAGGTGAGATCTGACGTAGAGAATGACCAATGGATCTTTGCGTAAGAAGGTCTGTTCCAGGTGCTCTTTTCCATATCGTGTTCCCAGTGCACGTTCAGTAATCCGCTTCTGTCGATCAGGATGAAGATAGCTGTATCTGCCACGATGCTCAATCACAGAGATTTGAAATTGTTCCAGAAGTTTGGATTGGAATTCATCAAAACTATTGGATGTGGCAGCACATTCATCAATCGCATTTCGTAAATATTCTTTCTGTGTAAGGAACACGGTGGATGTTGGTTTGAGACCATCTTCAATAATTTTCTGATTGATCTCATCCAGTTTTTGCTGGCCGTGTTTCTGTGACATATATTCTTTCTGAGTAATTTTTCTCTCAGCCGGAGCAAGAAGATCTATCTGGTGAAGTCCTTCCTGTTGGCACCGATCCATGACAGTTTTCTTAAAAGCGTTCATGAATTTATCAGTGGAACGATGCTTGTAACCGGCAGCTTCCTCATGTGGTTTATCCATATAAGGCTGCCTTTCCACTGCAGTCATCCTCACACTGTTTATGACGATGTGGGTATGAATATTTCCAGATTCATTGTGTCCATCGGTATGAGTAACCACCAGAGCCTGATATCCGGGAAACATCTGCTTCGCAAGTTCCAAACTGATTGCCTGTGCTCTCTCTCCGGTAAGTCCGTTTTCTGTAACATCAGCTGGATCGTAGCTGATAATGTAGTGGTGACTTTTGATATCTTCACGTTTCTTATTTTTGTGAAAATGAGCA
Source organism: Anaerobutyricum hallii DSM 3353 (assembly GCF_000173975.1). GTDB lineage: Bacteria > Bacillota > Clostridia > Lachnospirales > Lachnospiraceae > Anaerobutyricum > Anaerobutyricum hallii. The sequence continues at coordinate 42,750 of NZ_ACEP01000112.1, read as the reverse complement.
TTTGTCAGTTCACATTCCTTGTCAAAAGACATTGGATCACAGCTCAACCCATCCATGTAAAACTCTTTTCGCAGGATGCTTCGTCCGGATTCATCTACAATCTTTTTCCCGGTTTTTTCATCATCTTCAAACAGAAGGTAATTGATAGCAGCCGAGTAATTTGCATTTCTGCTTTTAATGTGTTTTACGATTGCCATTCATACCACCTGCCAGTTTCAGTACCTCTTTTCTCAATAGGAATAAGTCCGTGATGCACTGATGGATTTCATTTTCTATAGCACGAGACTGACTGCCACCACTGTTAAAATGCTTGGCAATCTGATTGAGGTTCGATCCAATCTTTCCATATTCACTGACCAGTTTCCTGAGATCATTCATGTCTGCAACAACTTCAATTTGGTGATTGATTTGCTTTTCAAGTAGTAGTTTTCTCACATATTCAGAACGAGAAAGTCCTGTAACGTCAGCGGCTTCATTTAATACTGCCAATTCAATATCCGTTAATTTTAATGTGATGATGTTACTCCTCTTGAGATTCTTTTCTTTCTTCTTAGGTGCCATAGTCCTCCTTCTTTTTTGATAAGACATCTTGGATGTGCGATTACACTTTTTAACCGGCTGTCCCTTCCGGTTATATAAAGTGCTGCGACTATCTTTGATAGAGAGCCAACAGATGTCTTTGATGTCTGTACGAGGGTATGGGGAATCGGAATCCCCATCAAGAGACTTACCCGGAGGTATGCCGTAGCCATAAAATGGCGATACGGTAATACCTGGGTGGATCTTGCTCTGTATGTGTACCCCTCTATATAACGAAACGCTCAGAGGCTGTTTTACAGTGGGGGAAAAGAAAAAATATCAAAAAAATGATGATTAATGGTGAGCTTGTGATAGAATGGAAAAAAGAGAAAAGCATAAAGGATGTAGTTGTGGAGAATATTTGTTATGATTAGAAAATTGCTGAACGGAGATATCGATAGAGTCGCTGACATATGGTTAAAGACAAATCTGAAAGCACATTATTTTATTTCCAATCAATACTGGAAAAGTAATTATGAATTAGTGAAAGAAATGATGTCACAATCCGAAGTCTATGTATTTGAAGCAGATAAAATGATACAAGGATTTGTAGGACTAAATGATGAATATATCGAAGGTATTTTTGTCTCTGATGGAATGCAGTCATGTGGCATAGGTAAACTTTTATTGGATTATATTAAGGATAAAAAAGAAAGATTACAATTAAATGTATACCAGAAGAATGTCAGAGCAATTTCTTTTTACCAAAGAGAAGGGTTCATTATTCAATGTGAAGGTTTGGATGAAGCTACTGGTGAAAAAGAGTACACTATGCTATGGAAACAAAAATAGAAATCGGGAGTTGGAGGGAATAAAAAATATGGAATTAAGACTATTGCGCTATTTTCTGACGGTGGCAAAAGAACAGAGCTTTACAAAAGCAGCAGAACAATTGCATATTACCCAGCCAACGCTATCCAGACAAATGGCGGCATTTGAAGAGGAGCTTGGAGTAACATTATTTATTCGAAGCGGGAAGAAAATTTCGCTTACTGAAGAGGGGATTTTATTAAAAAGGCGTGCCCTGGAGATCCTTAATCTTGAGGAAAAAACACTTGAGGAACTGAAAGGAAAAGAAGATGTTGTAGAGGGGAATATAACCATTGGATGCGGTGAATTTGCAGCGGTGGAGACATTGGCGGAGATATGTAAAACATATAAAGAAAAATACCCGCTGGTTCAGATTGTATTGCATACTGCAACAGCAGATGCAGTGTATGAGATGATGAACAAAGGACTTGTAGATATTGCATTATTCATGGAGCCGGTGGACACCGAAGGGCTGGATTATATCCGGATCACAGATTGCGATCACTGGTGTGTTGGAATGCGGCCGGATGATCCGCTGGCAGAAAAAGAGTTTATAAGAAAAGAAGATCTTATTGGAAAACCATTGATCCTGCCGGAAAGAGTAAATGTTCAAAGTGAACTTGCCAATTGGTTTGGAAAAGACTTTTCGAAACTGCAGATTGCTTTTACAAGTAATCTTGGAACGAATGCCGGAGTTATGGCAGCAAATGGACTGGGCTATCCGGTATCCATCGAAGGTGCTGCAAAGTATTGGCGGGAGGATATTCTTGTACAGCGAAGAATTTCTCCTGAAATCACAACAAGTACTGTGATTGCCTGGAGACGAAACATTCCATATTCTCTGGCGGTCAGTAAAATGATAGAAGAAATAAATGCTTTTCAGGCATAGAATGGAATTCAATATAAGCATTAGACATAATAAAAATATCAGGTATAAAATAGATGTATAAGAGAAATTCAAATCTTATACATCTATTTTTATACGAAAAATTCGCAAAGAAAGGGGATTTTTATTATGAGTAAAAATTTAGTCGCATTTTTCAGTGCAAGCGGGACAACAAAAAAAGTAGCAGAAATGATTGCAGAGGAAGCAAAAGCGGATTTATTTGAGATTGAGCCAAAAGTTCCATATACAAAGACTGATCTTGACTGGATGAATAAAAAATCCCGCAGCAGTGTGGAAATGAGTGATAAGAAATACAGACCGGAGATTATGAAGAAAAAGATGGATATGAGTTCTTATGACGAGATCCTTCTGGGATTCCCAATCTGGTGGTATGTAGCTCCGACAATTGTCAATACATTTTTGGAAGCCTATGATTTCAGTGGCAAAAAGATTGTGCTCTTTGCAACATCCGGTGGAAGTGGATTCGGTAATACTGTAAAGGAATTACAGCCATCTGCACCGGATGCGGTTATCACAGAAGGCAGCCTGTTAAACCGTGGAACAAAACAGGAAATCAGTGAGTGGGTAAAATCTTTATAAATAACAGTGCTATGGAGGTATACAGAAAATGGGAAAAATAGTACAGACAGCAGGAAGAAATACACTTGGTGAATTCGCACCGGAATTTGCACATTTTAACGATGATGTACTTTTCGGCGAAAACTGGAATAACCAGGACATCGACGTAAAAACAAGAAGTATCATCACAGTGGTTGCTCTGATGGCTTCCGGAATTACAGATTCTTCTTTAAAATATCATCTTCAAAATGCAAAAAATCATGGTGTAACACAAAAAGAGATTGCCGCAGTAATCACACATGTCGCATTTTATGCAGGATGGCCAAAAGCATGGGCTGTTTTCAATCTTGCAAAGGAAGTGTGGGAGGCAGGTGAAGGAGATTTACCATACGAAGAGGAAGCAATGCGGGTGCATGCAAAAGAGATGGTATTTCCAATTGGTGCACCAAATGATGGCTTTGCACAGTATTTTTCTGGCAGAAGTTTTCTTGCACCGATTTCCACTTCTCAGGTTGGCATTTTCAACGTGACATTTGAACCCGGATGCAGGAATAATTGGCATATTCATCATGCAAAAAGCGGTGGCGGGCAGATCTTAGTATGTGTAGCCGGCCGAGGGTTTTATCAGGAAGAAGGCAGGGATGCGGTAGAAATGAAACCGGGTGACTGTATTAACATTCCGGTAGATGTAAAGCACTGGCATGGGGCCGCTCCGGATGAATGGTTTTCCCATCTGGCAATTGAGGTGCCGGGAGTGGATTGTTCCAATGAGTGGTGTGAGGCGGTATCGGAGAAAGAGTACGCTGGATTAAGATAAGGAGAGCACTATGGAATACGGTAAACTCGGAAATACAGATATAGAAGTGTCAAAATTATGTGTGGGCTGCATGAGTTTTGGGAAAGCTGGAACCATGCATGACTGGACGTTGGATGAAGCTGAAAGTGAGAATGTTATCAAGCATGCACTTGATTTGGGATATAACTTTTTTGATACAGCAAATGGATATTCAGCAGGAACAAGTGAGGAATATTTAGGTAAAGCATTGAAGAAAAATGTAGCGAGAAATCAGGTTGTGATTGCATCCAAGGTATATTTTAATGAAGGTCGTTTATCAAAACAGGCAATCATGAGGGAAATAGATGGAACTCTGTCACGTCTTGGAACCGACTATCTTGATTTATATATCATCCATAGATTTGACTATGATACACCAATTGAAGAAACTATGGAAGCACTGCACGATCTGGTAAAAGCAGGAAAGGTCAGGGCACTTGGTGCATCTGCCATGTATGGATATCAGTTTTATAATATGCAGTTAGCCGCAAGAGACAATGGATGGACACCATTTTCTGCGATGGAGAATCATTATAATTTGCTTTACAGAGAGGATGAGAGAGAATTGCTACCAATTTGTAAGCAAATGAAAGTTTCGTTAATGCCGTATAGCCCTCTTGCAGCCGGACATCTGGCAAGACCACAGTGGAGATCAGAGTCTCTTCGTGGAACCACGGATAGGGTTGCCATGGGAAAATATGATAAGACTGAAGCGGAAGACATGCAGATAGTTAAACGTGTAGCGGAGCTTGCCGAAAAGTATAACTGCAAAATGTCCCAGATAGCCATTGCATGGCAGTGGGCAAAGGGAATTCTATCGCCTATTATTGGGGCAACCAAAACGCAGTATCTGGATGATTCAGTCGGAGCATTTGACATTAAATTAACTGCCGAAGACTTTGCATATCTTGAAGAGCCATATGTTCCACATGAGATAGTTGGTGCAATTGATAAAAATCCGGCGCAAGGTGTTATTTTGCTTGATGAAAAGAAATAAAGTTTCAGTAATCATAGAGTGTATGCGCTCAGTGTCTGTGAAGATGAACGATTAAAGCTTGCAATTAATCTATCTTTCTCATGTTCCCTGCGACTTGGTGAGCTGCTTGGTCTTACCTGGGATTGTGTAGATATTTCTCCTGAGGCAATTGAAGAAAACCGTGCATATGTCTTCATCAACAAAGAATCACAGCGTATAAGAAAAGAATCTTTAAATGCATTGGATTCACAACAGTTAAGTGCATCTGGTCGTAAAGGCCTAGACCCACAGGCGCAGCTTTTGCTGCCTTAAGGATTTTCTCAAGGTCTGAAGACAATAATGGTTCGCCGTTATAAGTACGAACAGAGTGTCTGCTGATAAGTGTGTTTAAAAGTTCCATTTTAAAGTCTCCTTTATTATTAAAATAGTATTGACAGTGATTCTTTATCTTATATATTATTGCGGCAGGAAAAACTTATCAAGTACGCAGAAATAACTAACTTGGTAATAAATTTCTTACTGGAGGACTGAAAATGAAAGATGTTAACTATCAACTTGATGAATGTCCGGTGCAAAAGATATTGAACTTATTTCAGAGAAAATGGAATCTGAGAATTATTTACGAATTATCAAAACATGAATCCATGCGGTTCGGAGAATTGAAAAAAGCTGTTCTGGATATTTCCAATACAGTTTTGACATCTACATTAAAGGCATTAGAAAATCAAGGTCTTGTTTTAAGACAGCAGTTTAACGAGGTGCCGCCTCATGTTGAATATTCACTGACGGAAAGTGCAAAAGCATTAGATAAAGTATTTCAGACCATGAGAGAATGGGGAAACAGATATTTATAATTTGGAATTGGAGGTTATCAGGAATGACAGAAAGAGAAAAAATGATAAATGGAAAGTTGTATAATCCAATGGATAAGGAATTAGAACAATTACGTCTGAACGCACGTAAATTAGCAAGGAAATATAATTTGACAGATGAAGATAATCAAGAAGAACAAGCACAAATATTGAGAAAATTATTGCCGGCAACAGAGGAACTTCCGTATTTGCAGGCGCCTGTTTATTTTGATTATGGATGTAATACTTACTTCGGAAAATTCAGCTCTGCTAATTTTAATTTTACATGTTTAGATGTATGTGAAATACATATAGGAGATAATGTGATGATTGGTCCTAATGTTACATTGGCAACTCCTATGCATCCATTGTTACCTGAAGAACGCAATGTCCGAAAGAAAGAAGATGGAAGTTTTTATAATCTTGAATATGCGAAGCCAATCACTATAAAAGATAATTGCTGGCTGGCATCTAATGTGGTTGTTTGCGGTGGTGTCACCATAGGAGAAGGGTGTGTAATTGGTGCAGGAAGCGTTGTAACAAGAGATATTCCACCCTATAGTCTGGCAGCGGGAAATCCATGCCGGGTTATTCGCAAAATAACTGAGAAAGATCATATGTCAGATAGAATTGAAAAAAATTGAACAATTCCAGTTTGTCAATTACAGGTGACATTGAAAGAGCCAGCCCATTCAAGGTGCTGGCTGTTTCAAAAATTCCACACTTAATTTTTTATAAAATCGGTTCAATAACAGCACGAAAATAGTAATCTAATTCTTCTGGTGTATGTTTTTTTTTATCTTTCAACCACCATAAAACCATTTCTACAAAGCTTCCTGAAATATGATTAACAAGAAATTCTTGGGGTAAGTCTTGATTTCGCTTGCGGTTGTGATTTATAAATTGTGTTTGTACCAATTCATTTAAGCTATCCTTAAAGTAACGAAGGAAAATTTCGCTACTTTCACAAGATAGTAATCCTAAAATATTGTTATCATTTTCTTTCAAATGCTGTAAAAGATGGCAAAAAACAGATTGTGGCATTTCTTCATTTGAGTAAAGCCCGTGTATATGAGTTTTATCCATAGCACTGTCGATGATATGTCCGAACAGTTCCTTACAGACTGCATTTAATAATTCGTCTTTCGTTTCAAAATGGGCATAAAAGGTACTTCTGCCGATGTTTGCGGTATCAAGTATTTCTTGTACTGTGATATGATTGTAGCTTTTCTTTTCAAGCAATGTGCTGAATGCATGAAAAATTGCTTCTCGTGTCTTTTGCTGTCGTCTATCCATTATCTTCCTCCGTACAAATTTGAAGAAATGTTCAATAACGTACATTTCTTTTGATTTAATTATTGTTCGCCCAAATATGCTAATGATATAATCGAACAAGATGTTAGATAACATACAAATTATATCGTAGTATTTTGGAGGTGTCAAGAAAATGGAAACTGAACAGAAAAGCAAGAAAGGGATAGCATTTGCGATACTTGCAGCAGCACTGTATGCCATAAATGCTCCTTTTTCAAAGATATTGCTTGAATTTATGCCGCCTACTTTAATGGCTGGTTTTCTTTATGTTGGTGCAGGAATAGGAATGATATTTATTGCTCTTATGCGGAAAATAAAGAAATATGAAGCAAAAGAATTGAAATTAACAAAATCAGAATTACCATACACCATTGCAATGATAGTTTTAGATATTGCTGCTCCTATTTGTTTACTGTTTGGTCTAAACTCTACAACTGCCGCAAATGCGTCGTTACTTAATAACTTTGAAATTGTAGCAACAGCGATAATTGCCCTTATGGTATTCAAAGAAAAAATCAGCACAAGATTGTGGTTTGGGATATTTTTTGTAACGTTATCCTGTGGAATACTGTCTTTTGAAGATATATCAAGTCTGCGTTTCTCATATGGTTCTTTATTTGTTTTACTTGCCACCATTTGTTGGGGATTTGAGAATAATTACACTCGAAAAATATCGTCAAAAGATCCATTGCAGATTGTTCTGCTAAAAGGAATATTTTCGGGTATCGGTTCCCTCATTATCGGCTTGTTTATTGGAGAACGGATAGAGGCACTTTGGAGTATCGTTGCTGTTCTTTGTGTAGGATTTGTGGCATACGGATTGAGTATTTACTTTTATGTATATGCACAAAGATTACTTGGTGCAGCACGAACAAGTGCATATTATGCCGTTGCTCCATTTATAGCGGCAATTCTTTCGTTGATTATCTTTAGAGAAATACCTGATGTTACTTACTTTGTCGCACTTGTGTTAATGATTGTAGGTGCCTGGCTTTCTTCGTAAGATAAGCCGCTAATCAGAAAAGTTAAAAATGAGTAAAGGAAATGCTAAACGGCATTACTGTTAAACATGGGTGAATCTTACTCTTATTTGTATCCCTCTATATAACGAAACGCTCAGAGGCTGTTTTACAGTGGGGTAAAAGAAAAAATATCAAAAAATTGATGATTAATGGTGAACTTGTGATAGAATGGAAAAAAGAGAAAAGCATTCAATGTGAAGATTTTGATGAAGATACTGGTGAAAAAGAGTACACTATGCTATGGAAACAAAAATAGAAATCGGAATTTGGAGGATACACGCATGAAAATTGTAATCATTAATGGAAGCGCCAGAAAAGGAAATACGCTGGCAGCAATCAATGCATTCATAAAAGGAGCGTCAGAAAAGAATAAAATTGAAATCATTGAACCTGACAAACTCAACATTGCACCATGCAAGGGATGTGGTGTCTGTCAATGCTCTAAGGGATGCGTCGATAAGGATGATACAAATCCTACAATTGATAAAATTGCTGCCGCAGATATGATTCTTTTTGCTACACCAGTTTATTGGTGGGGAATGTCAGCACAATTGAAACTTATCATTGATAAGTGCTACTGCCGTGGATTGCAGTTAAAAAATAAAAAAGTTGGCACGATTGTTGTAGGCGGTTCTCCCGTAGACAGTATCCAGTATGAGCTGATTGATAAGCAGTTTGACTGTATGGCAAAATATCTTTCATGGGATATGCTTTTCAAAAAATCATATTACGCAACAGCCAGAGATGAACTTGAAAAAAACAAGGATTCCATGAACGAACTTGAGGAGATCGGAAAAAATTTATAAAGCACGTTCCAAATTCAAGTTTGTTGAATTAAGAAAATCGTTGTTTATCAAGCTTTTTAATTTTGAAAATTTCTTTGAAAAACTATTGACTCCTACGTAACGTAATAGTTTAGAGTATGCTTATCGAGAGGAGAAAATGACAATGATGACGGTGAATGAAGTAAGTAAATTAACGGGAGTGAGTATACGCACTCTGCAGTATTACGACACCATTGGACTCTTAAAACCTATATCGTGAATTTCGATACCTTCATAGCTATATAGGGGGATGTTTGGTTGCTCTCGTGATTGTTTTCATATAGTCACCCACTTTCAAAAATTGAAGTTTTTCATTTTTCGAAACCGCTTTGTTGTACTTAGAATACTGTCTGCTAATAGTATATGCAAGATGTCGCTTTCAAAAACACAAATTTTTTTATTTCTTGAAAGTGGAAATTATGTAAAGACAACCTGATTCTTTTCTTAATTTCAGGATAAATGCAGAAATCTAATGTTACGAGTTGCATTAAAAAAACTCGTAAGAAAAAAAGTAAAAAAATTTGCTTTTGACCACTGTAAAACATGCTCTGAGCGTTTCGTTATATGAAGGGATAATTTTTCTTTCATATTTCAAAGAAAAGAGGATAAAGAAATGTCAGAGAAAAGATGTTATACAGTTCAAGAGTTACAGGAGATCTTAGGAGTCAGCAGACCTACTATTTATAACCTTTATGCACAAGCGATTCCGTCACTCTCACAGGCTCAACGGATAAAGCAGCTGAGTAAAGAAAAACAGTTATCGCTGGAAAAGATGGAAAAAATCATGTGTAAAGTTATATCCGTAGTAAACCAGAAAGGCGGCGTTGGAAAGACCACAACAACCGTAAATGTAGGCATTGGACTGGCAAGAGAAGGTAAGAAAGTGTTGCTGATCGACGCGGATTCACAGGGAAGTTTAACAGCAAGTTCATTTATTGAAGCTTTGGGAAGGTAGGAAATGGAAATGAAAGAAGAATGTATTATATGTAAAGCACCACTTATATATCTCGAAAAAGATGAAATGATGGAGTGCGTGTTATGCCATAAAAAGGAATTAAGCAAGACTAGATGTGAGCAGGGCCATTATGTATGTAATGAATGCCATACAAAAGGAATGGATGTAATTATAGACATATGTCTTAGTGAAACATCTAAGAATCCGATAGAAATTATAAGAAAAATGATGGAACAGCCATTCTGTCATATGCATGGACCAGAGCATCATGTTATGGTTGGTTCAGCACTTCTTGCTGCATATAAAAATGCAGGTGGTGAGATTGATTTGCCGGAAGCACTACTTGAAATGATGAATAGAGGAAAAACTGTTCCGGGTGGCGTATGTGGATTCTGGGGTGCTTGTGGTGCTGGAATTAGTACAGGAATGTTTATATCAATAATCTCAGGAGCGACTCCACTTAAAAATGAACCTTGGGGTCTGGCTAATAAAATGACTTCCAAGGCACTTGACGCAATCGGAAGCATTGGTGGACCAAGATGTTGTAAAAGAGATTCTTATATGGCCATAATCTCAGCGATTGACTATGTGGCAGAGAATTTCAATATACAAATGGAAAAGCCTGTTATAAAGTGTATTCATTCTGATAAGAACAACCAATGTATTAAGGAGAGGTGCCCATTTCATGAATAAGAAAAAAGTCGCACTTATCTGTGTTCATAATTCATGCCGTAGTCAGATAGCAGAGGCATTGGGAAAATATCTGGCATCAGATATATTTGAAAGCTATTCGGCCGGAACAGAGACAAAGCCTCAGATTAATCAGGATACAGTTCGTATCATGAAAGAGACTTATGGAATAGACATGGAAGCAAATAGTCAGCATAGTAAGCTGATTACTGATATCCCAGATGTTGATATTGCAATATCCATGGGATGCAATGTGGGATGTCCTTTTATTGGAAGGGCATTTGATGATAACTGGGGACTTGATGATCCAACGGGGAAATCAGATGATGATTTCAAGGCTGTGATACAGCGGATTGAGGAGAATATCATGGAGCTAAAGAAAAGGTTGAGTGAAAGTGGAGTTTTGCGTGAGTAAACATTAGAAAATACAGATGGTTAAGGTGGTGATCAATGTGGTCATCACTTTTTCTATTTCTGAAAAAAGGTGATTTACAAGATGAAGCTACTGGTGAAAAAGAATACACCATGCTATGGAAACGAAAATAGAAATCGGAATTTGCACAATTCTTGAACTCAACACAAACTGCCATCAGTGTTGTTCCGTTGCTCGTTCTTTGCTGGTATCATAGAACCATCAAATGAAGGAGGCAACAAGCCATGAATACAGATAAAATCTATGCAGAACAACTCGCAAACAAATATGCACCCAAGGACACCACCAAGGTGGTCGCTCTTCGCAAGCTGGATACAAAAGCCAAGCTTCCCGCAACCGTTTTTACCTACACATTCGGTATTGTCACTGCGATGGTGGCTGGTGTTGGGGATGGATAAAAGCTATGATAGGATGTTCCGTCATGTGTTTACGCCGATTCCATTACGTATGTTACAGGTGTGATTCAGCAGTGTGTAAAAATGCCACAAAGCGAAACAACGAACGCTGTTTGACAACTTAGAATTTGTGATATTTTAAGAAGGAGCCTTCGCTTATGCGAAAGCTCCTTTTCTGCATACCTTACTTTTTCAGCTTTAAGCCATCTCGGAATGCTTCGCCCACACGCTCGGTGACTTTATAATAGCCGTGGGTGTAGGGGTCAAATGCGATGGCGTTGACCTTAGACATATCAATTTTCCCATCCCCCATAACGCTCTCATCGGCAGTGACATTGACCACCTTGCCGATAACGCCGCATCCGTATTCATTGTTCTGATACTCGATGAACCTGCACTCCAGGCAGATCGGAAACTCGTTGATGAGAGTGGATCTACTGTTTCTGCTTTGCTGGCGGTCAGACCACTGCGGGCAAATTTATCGGTAACTTTATTGCCGGACTCTACGCCGAAATAGTCTGCTTCCACTATGTGGGCTGCATCGGCAATGCTGACGGTGAATGCTCCCCGTGCCTTGATGTTCTGTACGGTCTTGTGTGTCTCGGTGAGGTTCACAACAACGGTGTCCCGCTACTGCATGGTGCCCCATGCGGCGTTCATGACATTGTCGCTGATCTCCGGCAAGCACAAGATGGTCATTCTTTACTGCTTGATATGTCCCATGATATCAGAACTCCTATGAATGCAATCATTGGTTATGCAGAACTGGCGTCCGGACATTTGCCCCCTATCCGATATAGCCTCCGGCAGGGACAAAGCCTGCTGTTATAGGTTTTTGCTATTGTTAGAGCCGTTTTTCTGATATAATAAATATCAGAAAGGCGGTATTTTTTTATGATGACAAGAAATACAGATAAAAAACATATATAGAGGGGGTGAGTGCTTGAATTATCTGGTTATTGATTTAGAAATGTGCAAAGTCCCAAAGAATTATCGGGGAAAAAATTATAAGTATGCGAGTGAGATTATTCAGGTTGGAGCAGTTCTTTTAGATGAAGAATATAAGGAAATAGGAACTTTATGCCAGTATGTACATCCTGAGTTTGGTATCCTTGATTACTTTATAACGAATCTTACAGGAATTGAGAAAGGGCAGATAAAGAATGCACCGAAGCTGAAAGATGCACTTATTCATATGGCAGACTGGCTTGGAGAGCGGGAATATAAAGTTTTTGCATGGAGTAAAAGTGATTACTGGCAGCTTGACCATGAGATTAAAAGTAAGAAGTTAAATGATGAGAAACTGGATGAATTGATGAAGCCAGAGCGTTGGGTAGATTATCAGGAAATATTCGGGAAAAAGTATAACTTTGAGCAGGCAGTAGGTTTGCAGGAGGCCTTGATGCTATGTGATATTGAGCCAGATGGAAGAATGCATGATGGGCTGGATGATGCATGGAATACAGCACGTCTTATTGAAAAATTAGAAAAGAATCCAAATTATAAGCTCATTTATAGGGAACGGCAGGAGCAAGAAGATTCACAGCCATTAAAGGTTCGATTAGGAGAACTATTTGAAGGGTTGAATTTGCAGCTTGGATAATGAAGATGAGAGATAGCATGGATGGAAAATAAAGGGTAGATTATGGAAAATATAGATTTCATCACATATTGATATCCAGAATCATTAGCATTGAATTGCTCTATTTATAAAAATTAAATTATGGATTATTAAAGAAAATATAGCAATGCAGAATAACAGGAAAAGAGATTATTATGAAGAAAAAAATAGCAGTACTGTTTCCAGGTATTGGTTATACTTGTGATAAGCCATTACTCTACTATACAGGTAAACTTGCGGTAGCAAGGGGATACAAACTTGTGAAAGTAGAATATGGTAATTTTCCATCAGGAATAAAGGAAAATAAAGAAAAGATGGAAGAGGCTTTTCGTTGTGGATTAGAGCAGGCAGAAAAAATTTTGCAGGATATTTGCTGGGAAGAATATGAAGATATATTATTTGTATCAAAGAGTATAGGAACAGTCATATCTTCTGCATTTGCCAGAAGGCATCAACTCTCAGCGAAGAATATTTTATTTACACCACTTCAGCAGACATTTTTATTTGCAGATGGGAATGGGATTGTATTTCATGGAACGGCAGACCCATGGGCTGATACAAAGGATATTACAGAAGGATGTAAAAAGTTAAATCTTCCTCTTATTTTGACAGATGAAGGAAATCATTCTCTGGAAACAGGGGATACATTAAAAGACTTAGAAAATCTTCAACAGATAATAGGGTTACTATTTAATTCATTAGACAAATAGTGGTTGCGGGGACTTGGGGGAGAGGGCAGAAGACATCAGCTTCTGTCCCCAAATCCCCTCCCCTCTGTTTAATTCATCTTCTCCAGCCACAGCACAGAAGCCAGCGAACTTCATAAGCCATATTTGTGGTCTCGGAGCAAGTGTTGGATGCGAGCGCGTGGAGCGAACATTCAACACGCCGCGACTAAAAGCACAAATATGGCTTATGAAGTTCACTGGCTTCGTCTGTAGTTTATCTAATGAATTAAACAGTAATAAGAAAGGCGTGATTTTATGGGAAATTATATTACTACATATACGAGAAAACATTTTGATCCGATAAATCCTGATGCAGAATTAATTTGCATTGAGGATATTGCTCACGCACTTCCGATGATCTGTCGGGGAAATGGACATGTCAGCTCATTCTGGTCTGTGGGAGAGCATTGTATTTTATGTGCGAAGGAAGCAGCGGCAAAGGGATATTCTAATCGACTTGTATTGGCAGCTTTGCTACATGATGCGAGTGAGTGTTATATGTCAGATGTACCAAGACCTTTAAAGCAGAATATGAAGAAGTATAAGGAATATGAGAATCATTTATTAGATGTTATTTATACGAAGTTTTTAGGTTTCACGTTAAACATAGATGAGGAGAAGTTGATAAAAGAGATTGATAATGCATTATTGTGGTATGATTTAAAGTATTTATTGGATGAAGAATCAGAAGAAAAGCAGCCAAAGCTGCATGTGAAGGTTGATTATACGGTGAGATCATTTTCTGAGGTGGAAAAAGAGTATTTGGGATTGTTCGAGAAATATAGAGAGGTATAGAATATAAGAAAAATACTATTAAGAAATATATTCAAAAATAAATATAAATGTAATCAGATATATTTGAAGATAGTGAAAAAACTATAATAATATTGTGAAGGAATAGAGAGGAAATTGAGATGAACGTACAGATTTTTGGGACGAAAAAGAGTTTTGACAGCAAAAAGGCAGAGCGCTATTTTAAAGAAAGAGGAATAAAATATCAGTTTGTAGATATGAAAGAAAAAGGACTTAGTAAGGGGGAGTTTCATTCTGTATGTCAAGCTGTAGGTGGTTATGAAAAGCTGATTGACCCTAAGTGTAAGGATAAAAACTTACTGGCATTGGTTCAATATCTTTCTGAGGAAGATAAAAAAGAAAAAATTCTGGAAAATCAAAAGATTATAAGAATACCGATTGTCAGAAATGGAAAGCAGGCGACAGTCGGCTATGAGCCGGATGTTTGGAAAGATTGGAAATAGAAAAGATAGTAATAAGAAAATGAAAAAAGGATTGTCGTAAGATAGTTCTAAGAAAGGGTGTGAGCTACTCATGTGAGTTGTTTCGCACCCTTTAAATATTTTATCCTTTTCTAGAGCGTGTTTGAAAAACCATTCCTACAACCTGCACGCCCCAATTTGCGGTATATTTTGCCTTCATTCAGTTGACGTAGCCCGCTACGCCGCCCTCATTCAGGCGAAATCTCCCACAAATTGTAACGCACATCTTGCAGAAAGCATTTTTCAAACACGCTCTAGCAAGAAGACTCCGACCTCTAAGGTGGGAGATGAGTTGCGTCTGCTACCTACTTGATTTAGTTCGGTATTATAAGTCTGATACTGTGAAGAAAAATCTGTAAATAGAATTTTTCTATAATAATGATAAGCGGAAAGTTTTAAAAAGACATATATTCCAAGTATAAATCATTAAATGCTTTATGATTTGCAAGGCTGATTTCTTCTGAAATTTCTGGAATATGTGTAAAGCGATGGGATAATTCAGAGTTCATCGCTAACATGCCTGCGCCTGCGAGAGAGCTGTTTCCGACGGATATGATTCGGTCGTTCAGTTCTTTGGGCAGCATACCGATTCCGACAGCTTTGGTATAATTGATTTTTTGCCCAAAACCTCCGGCGAGGTATAGATGTGCAATCTGAGAGTAATCAATACCATAGGAGGTTACGAGGATTTCTATACCGGCCCGAATAGCCGACTTTGCTAATTGAACCTCACGAATATCCTTGTTAGTAAATGAAATATTCTCTGTCAATGGATATCCATTATCGAAATATTTATCAGCAATCAATCCTGTGTTATCAACAATTTTTTCTTTTACAAGTTCATAGACTGTTTCAATGACTCCTGTTCCACAGATGCCAATTGGTTTTTTATTTGAAATAGTAGAAATGGCTGGATGATTATCGAAAATAGTTACGGTATCAATTGCGCCTGGAACACCGGCAATACCGTAGCGGATATTGCCGCCTTCAAAAGCCGGACCTGCTGCGGTTGAAGTTACGAGGAGTCGATCTTTATTACCGATAACCATTTCCCCGTTTGTACCAAGGTCTACGAGAAGTGAAACTTCTTCTTTTTGATCAATTCCGCAGGCTACAATACCACTGACAATATCGGCACCTACATAAGTACTGATCCCCGGAAGAATCGTCATGTTTTTGTAGGAATGCATGGAAATATCAACAGGGGTGAAAGGAAAGGATCCAAGACTTTCACAGGATAATTTCTGAAGTAAATGTTGCATAGTAGAGTTGCCGGAAATGATGACAGGAATAGAAAGTTTTGTGATATCTTTTCCTAGCTGAAATTGTTCGCAGATAGAATCTAAATCGTTTAATATAGTTCTCTGAAGCTCCAAAAGTCTTCCCTGATTGGCTATATCAATTCGTGAAAGGACATCGGTACCAAATATTCGCTGATGATTGATACTGGTTATGGTCTGTAATACTTTTTTTTGATTTGTATCAATGAGATTGGAAGCAATGGTTGTAGTTCCGATATCGACAGCGAGAGCAAGAGAATCATAACTGGAAATTTCGTTATGAGTGGATGAAGATGGAGCAGTAGCAATTTTCGAATCAGATTTTTCTGAAGATGGCTGCATTGAGATGTGTTGAACGGAGGCAGATTTAGATGAAGAGTCAGAGACAGTATCCGCCGCAGTAAACTTATTTGAAACAGATTTATCTGCCGACAGATTAAATGCAGAGGCAGCCTGAATCTGGTCTTCTTCATAATCTTCTATCTGAATAGTAAACTGCCCTTTTACATAAGACTGACATGCCAGCCGCCAGCCTTCAGAGAGTTCTTTTGCTGAAAAAAAGGCAGCGTCATGTGTAGTATGGGCTGGTATATTATTTAAAAATTGTACCTTACATTTTCCACAGGTTCCTCTACCGGCACAATAGGCAGGTAAAAATTCTCCATTTTCCTGAAGGTGTGTAAGTAAAGATTTATTTTTATCGGAAATTGATAATTCAATTGTTTTCAATGGTGTTCCTCCTCAATTATTAATAACCATATTATAATATAATAATAGTTCCAGTGTAAATCCTTCAACTCGTAAACGCCATAAGCATCTGAAGCCACTCACAGATAAGATATCAGGGCAGTTCTTTTTGCGTCTGTTATCGCAAATGAAAATTACTTTTCAATAGCAAACGGTTTGCTATACCATATTTTGTGATATTTGGCGGTATCCTTATTTAGAATATCATTAAGCAATTTGCAGATATAAGATATCTGGTCACTTGTGCCATTATCTACAGTTCCATAAATTTCTCCAGCTTGTATTTTCTGATTCATCTCTGGACTGTTATTAATTCCGAGAATAAGGGGGAGTTTGAGATTATGCTGTTTATAGTAATCGTAAACTCCAAGTGCCATGTCATCATTATTGCAGATAATGGCTTCTGCAGATTGGATAATGCTAGTATCCAGTTTTGAAAATTTCACGGAGGCAAGGTTTCTCTGCCAATCTGCGGAGAGATTAGTAAGCTGATTTAGAGGGAGGTTCTGGCTGTTTTCTAAAAAGCCATTTGTCCTTCTTACAGCATCAAAATGTGTCTGTTCTCCTTCGATTAGAATATAGTCCAGTTTATTATTTTTGTTTCGGTCCAGGTTTATTTTGTCTGTATTCCATACATTCTGGAGCATGTCTGCCTGAATGGCTCCTGCTTTTTTTGCCGCTGTTCCGACGTACCATGTCTGTTTGGAGATGGATAAGTCCTTTTTATCCGCTTCTCTGTTAAATAAAATAACAGGGATATCGTGGTTTGCTGTCTCGTTTAGGACGCTGGCGGCAGAAGATGGAGTTACAAGGTTAATAAGCAGGGCATCGAAGTTTTGGGTGTACATATATTGGAGCTGGTGTTCCTGCCGGTTGGCATTTCCTTCTGCATCAAAGATTTCGTAAAGAACTTTTTTGCCAGAAAAAGAAGAACGGTCAATTTTGTTTTGGAGTTTGGTTACATAGTCGTTTATGAAAGTGTCGTCCATATCATAAACAGCGATGCCTATGTGGGTGTATCCATTCTGCGTTTGAGGTAATTTCCATATGGTTATGGTGCTTATCAGGATGATGATTAAGGTAAACAGGATGGAATTATAGCTAAAAAGATTTGTTTTCATAACGGAAATCCTTTCGTGTTCTGTATAATTTATTATCTGTAGTTGATAAATATTGACTAAATTTTTGGAAAACTATTATGTTTAGAGAGTGTTTGAAAAATCATTCCTGCAACCTGCACGCTCTAATTTATGGTATATTTTGTATTCATTCAGGCGAAATATACCGTAAATTGGGGTGTGTAGATTGAATTAAAACTACTCTTCTAATTTGTCAGTAGTGCATCTAATTCCCCGCTCTCAATAGCTGCCTTATCTACTTTATGACATGGAATAGATATATCTTTCATATATTTATTTCGTGAGTAAGTATCCAGCATTTGAATGCTTTCATAGCCAAGTTTGTATGTGTTTTTTATGTAAATGCAGTTTGTTTTGCCGTCTTGGATTTTCTTTATTACCTGTGCAGAAACAGGAAGAAGATAGCTTGGAGAAGGGCTGTTTTCAAAGGCTGCATAGTGAGAAAAGGCAGTTTGCATCGTGGCGGTAATTGCCAGTACATTATTGTAATCGTAGTGTTTTTCTTGTTGGGTTAAATAGTTTTCTGGATAAATTAACAGGATGCCAATTGCATGATTTTGTTCTTCATTAGCGATGATGGAAGATAGCTCATTTGAAGAAAGGCTTTTTTCATGCCACACGTCAAGTATAATAGAATTATTGTGAGAGTAATCTCGGATGGCATCTAATATACGGGAATTCTCTTTATTATAAGTGTAGGGAAGGATTACTGCTACCGTTTTTTTACTTTCGGTGTTTGTGCGTGTCATCATACATTGCGAGGAAAAAAAGGCAATGAAGAGTATTAAGATGATTACTAAAGCATATTTTTTCTTATTATTTTTCATCAGTTTCCTCCTGATTTTAATAACTTCTTTTAATTTAGTGTTATTGGCTACTGTCTATTTGGGCAGTTTTTTGTAATATATATTATAGATTTAGTTCAGTGTAGTATTGTTAGATTATTACAAGTTGCTGATTTTCTATAATTTTGTTTTATTGGATTCATCTGAATTTATCTCTGCAGTCTCCTCCAGTTTCGGAATAATTATCGTTGCGGTTGTTCCTTCATCTAATTCACTTTCAATAGTGACACCATACTGTTCACCGTAAATAAGTTTGATTCGCTCATCGACATTACGCACACCGATTCCAGAGCCTCGTTTGCTGGAAACAACCCGGTTGTGCATGATGTATTCCACAACTTTTTCTGGCATACCAAGTCCGTTATCGCTTACGTCAATGTGAATAAGGTTATCTTTTTCATAAACAGAAATAGTGATTTCGCCATCATCGTACACACCTTCCATACCGTGATAAATAGCATTTTCAAGTAGAGGCTGGATAGAAAGTTTGGGGCAGAGATAATGAAGAAGTTTTTTGTCTGCCTGTACGGAAAATTCAAACTTGTCCTTAAAACGGATATTTTGAATAGCGAGGTAACTTGTTGCGTGTTCCAACTCTTTTTCCAGTGGGATAATGTCTTTTCCCTGGCTTAAAGAAATGCGGAAAAACTTCGCGAGGGAGGATACCATTTGCTCGGCACCTTTATATTCGCCACTCTGTATCATCCAGATGATAGAGTCCAGCGTATTATAGAGAAAATGCGGGTTAATCTGAGACTGCAAAAGTTTTTTCTCCATTTTTCGTTTTTCCCGTTCATTTCTACGGATTTCGCCCATTTGGTTTTGTAATTTTTCTGCCATAATATTAAAATGTGCACTTAATGTTTTCAGTTCACCAATTCCATTTTCTGCGGCTTTTACTTCATAATTGCCCTTTCCGAATTCCTGCATGGTATCGAGTAATTGGTAGACAGGATTTGTGAAGTCATGGAACAGCAAAATGTCAGTGAAAACAAGAATAATTCCAACGATAAGCAGAAGCAGCCAGATTACATAATAAATACCCATATTTTCTGTGTGAATATTAAACAGGGAACTGACAAGGACGATATTCCAGCCGGTATAACCAATCTGCTGACGTTCGATCAGCCACTTTGTACCATGTAGCTTTTTGATGCTGTAATTGGTGCTGTTTAGAGCAATTTTAGTAGTGTTTTCTTTATATAAACCAGAAGAAATTTCTTTTATAAACGGATGATAAAGAAAGTTCGATGTATTATCAAGCAGGTAGCAGTAAGAGTTTTGCGTATTCTTATAATGCTCTAAAATTGCATCGATGGAATCGGTATAGTACTGCATTAAAAGAACACCGGATTTCATTTTGCCGTGATTAATGTACTCTACATAGCGGCTTATCTGAAATACCTGTTTTACGTTGTCGGGATAAACAAGTTTTTTTGAGCCGTAACAAATAGTTTCGATATTATCTTTTGCCTGAGTAAACCAGCTTTCATTTTGCATGGAAGTACTGGTTAAATTGTTAGAGTGCCATAAGTTTTTGCCATCTGTATCATATAAAGCGAGTCCATAGATTGTTTCTGAATTGCTGGTGATTTCATTTGCCAAAATAGTTTTAAAGTTCTTGTCCTGAATATCATATTTTTTGATTGTGTTGTAGTAAATGTTATTCATAATAGAATTGATTGAATCTATTTCATTTTCAATATTTTGTGCAAGTACATTTTTCTGCCTGCTGGTTTCTTCTATCGTTTTACGGACAAGATAGGTAGAAATATAATGAGAAAACAGTATCATGCAGCTTAAAATACAGAAGACAATCGAGATGGACATTATTAAAGGAAAAAGAACACGAATGCTTAATTTTTTATTGTTCATAAATAAATCCTTTCGTTTGTCAGGGAAGGAAATTTCCCGTAAATTGTGACGTACATCTTGCAAAAAGCATTTTTTAAACATACTCTGGATGCCGGGAGAAGGTCCTTTTAGTTATTTTCCCCTCCAAGTTTTCGGTATTTTACCGGAGAGATACCACAGTGCTTTTTAAATACATAGCTAAAGTAATTTGGTTCGGGGTATCCGACCATTGTTCCGATGACATGGCTTTTGTAGTCGGTCATTTTCAGTAACATTTTCGCTTCTTCCATGCGGCGGCTGATGAGGTAATTTAAAAAAGTAGTTTCCGTTTCCTGCTTAAAAATCTTTGAAAAGTAGGAAGAACTCACATGAAGTTCCTTGCAAATGGACTCTACGGAAAGGTCAGGTTCACGGAAATGTTCCTCCACTAATTTCTTTGCATTTTCTGCTAAAATAACGTTATTATCTACCTGCTTTTTCTGAATCAATGTACGCATGAGCTGAAAATAATTAATAAGCCAGTTGTCGAGCTCTTCGCCAGTGTTTAAAGAGAGAATTTTTACCGCCATTTTTTTGGAACCGGCAAATTCTTTATCAGAGGTAATCTGATATTTTTTATAAAGGCGGGCGAGGGAGAAGGAAATCTCTAATATGACGATCTGGTATTCATTTAAGTTGTAATGGGCTTCATGTAGATGTTCAAGCATATTTAAAACAGCAGTTTTCAGTTCTTCTTCAGAACAGTGAGTTATGATCTTCTCAATGGAATCTACTTCGGAATTCCAGTCATCGTCTTTTTGAAGCGGTGCATCCTTTTGGAGCGGAAGGATGTCATTATAGTAAGTATAGCTCTCATCTTGAATGACTACATTATAATCAAGTGCTTCTAGAGCCTGCTGATAGAGGACAGGAAGTGCCCTTAAACTGGTACCGCTGGAACTGATGCCGCAGGATATTTTCGTGTGAAAAATACGTTCGATAATGACGGAGGCCTCCTGTATAGTACGGGTAATCCGTTCAATATCGTGCTTTTTATTGCCACATAGCAAAAATACTTCTCTGTCAATCATACCGAAATGGTAGAGGTCCGTTATTTTTTCGAGAGATTCTTTAATCGTTTCCTTGATGGAAAGTTCGGAAAGAACATCATTTAAATCATTTTCACGAATCTTTACAGTAATGATGTGAAAAACTTCATAATCAAGATTCAGTTTTAAATTTTTCATTTGAAGAGTACAATAATCTTCGGTAAGAGTTTCTGTTAAAAGCTGTGTAAAAAACTGCTGCCGAAGAAGAGGAATACTTTCTGTATAAATGTTCTCCAAGCGGGTGCGGTTCATTTTCTCGGCATATTCTTTTTCGAGTTCCTCATGCATTGTAGTGAGAAGTTTCTGCATTTCGTTGTAGTCGATTGGTTTCATGATGTATTGTGAAACTCCATAGCTGATAGCGGTTCTGGCATATTCAAAATCATCCCAACCGGAAAAAAGAATAATTTTCGTGTTTATGTAGTTCTCATGAATGGTTTTAGAAAGCTCTAAACCGTCCATAAATGGCATTTTAATATCACTGATTAAAAGGTCTGGGTGATATTCTTCAATGAGTTCTAAGGCCTCTTTCCCGTTTTGTGCCGTACCAACAACGGAGAAACCAAGGCTCTCCCAGTCGATGCCGTTTTTCATTCCATATAATATTTGCTGTTCATCATCAGCTAAAATAATAGTAAAGTTTATCAAGATTTTTTCCTCATTTTTTCTGTAGTTTATTTGTGGTTATTTATATGGTATTTGATTTTAAGTTTGTTTTTTTATAGTTACGTTGTTGTGTGTTTTGAAATTTATTTTTTATAGTTGTTTTTCTATTTATTGTGTTATTTATTTTTGACATAGTTCTTTTGGTATGGATTTTGCTACTTATTTTATTATTTTGCAGCCGTTTAGATTGTACCATAAATAAGAGCAAGTCGATTACATTTTATATCAATCAACTTGCCCTTACTTATTTGCCCTATAATGTTTTATAACTGTTCCGAAACATAGAATTTATTTGAAATGTAAGTTTGTAAATTTAATGAATCGGAATAGTTAGTGTTATATACTTTGCACAGTATCCTGTTGTTATATTGCAGAAAGCCTTTTTCAAACACGCTCTAGAGCGTGTTTGAAAAATATTTAAAGTTATTTATATTGCCAAAATCAATTATTATATACTGCATATATGTCTTTAAAATATGTCAATTATGATATAAATAATATTTATTTTTGATATTTTCAGTATCAACAAGCAGTAATAACTCTTGTGTTTTGTATAACTTTTATTTTTCAAACACGCTCTAGTCTTATACCTTGTGTAATATTCTGCGATTATTCTTCAGCTTTACCACTAATCTTAGCAACTACTTTTTTCATAAACTCATCATTAAGCTTATATTTAGTCTTAAATACAACGTAAGCAAGAATGATGCCGAGAGCTGGTACAATGCACATCAGCACACGGATGGAGTTCTGTGTTGCTAAAGACTGTACTGCATTTGGAACGTATCCAGTTAATTCTAATACGAATCCGATTGCTAAAGCTGTAAAAGCTGCGGTCAGTTTTACGATTAATGTCTGAAGGGAGAATACGACACCTTCATTTCTGACACCTAATACATATTCGCCATAATCAACAACGTCTGCAAGGAAAACGGTAGCACATCCAAGTTCAAGACCTGTACCAGTTTTAACGATAATTCCCGCAATTGCAGTTAAAGGAATATTAGAAGGACATACAAATCCTACAATGAGCAGTAAGATAAGGCCGATTGGTGGAAGCGTACAAGCCATTAAGAATGCCTTTTTTCTGGATAATAATTTTGTGACTTTAGGGAAGATTAATAATCCAACTACCTCTGCAACAGATGCACTGATCATGAAAGCAGATAACATTCCGGCATTATTGCAAACATAGCTGAAATAATATGTAGCAACACCCATGATAGCCTGAATTCCAATATTGTATAATAAAATTAAGAGGACAGCCCATCTTAACTGGTCATTCTTTTTGATTACAGTGAAAATATCTCTGAATTTCATTTTCTCTGCAGTTCCGGTAGCCTGCTGTTTCTTTGGCAGGTTGATAACGCAGACAGCCATTGTAAAAATAAAGGTTGCTGCGATAATTAATGCAAATCTGTGGTAACCAGTATAGTTGCCGCCAAGTCCTTTGATAATCTGAACACCGAAGCCGGCGATGATAAGAGACTGACCGATGCTGGCAAAAATTCTTGGTAAAACAGATACTTTTTCACGTTCTTCCGGGTCGGAAGTTAAGTTAGGAATAATAGACCAATACGGAATATCCATAATCGTATAAGTCATTCCCCATAAAACATAAACGACAGATGCAAATACACAAAGACTTACACCTGATAAATGAAAGTCTGTAAATACGGTAATGAATACAAAAGCGTTAATCAATGTACCGATAACAAGCCACGGAACGAATTTACCCCACCGGCTTCTCGTATTATCAACAATCATACCCATAAATAAATCGTTAAAAGCATCCCACAACTTTGCAACGAAGAACATACTTCCGATAAATGCGGGAGCAACTTTAATAATATCTGTAAAATAAATCATAGAAAAAGTTGCAATCATTCCATAGATTAAGTCTTTTCCTAATGCACCAAAGGCAAAGCAGTACTTCACACGATTTGGTATTTTTCCCTGGTATATAACACCACTGTTACTGTTGTTTTCCATTTTTCCTCTCCTCTTTTTTTATTTGCGTGTTTCTTAACTTGATTGGAGTTTAGCATTTTAGAAAAAAGAATGACATTTGATATTCTATTTAAAAAATATGAATTTCTATTTTGGAAGATTGGATTAGAAGTGGGATTATGGTAGACTAATTGAGAATCACAGGAAATATTCTGAGAAAGAAAATGAAAGAAAATAGGAGAATATAAGAGAAAAATAAAAAAAGGGGCAAATAAAAAATGAAAGAAGATATATATGAAAATAAATGGGATAAACTACTGAAAATCCATACAATGGGACGCGATGATTCCAATGCAGGACAATATTATTATCCCTATGAACCAACGCCATATTCTGTATTAGAAAGGCTGGCAAACACAGGAATCATAAGAAAAGGCAATACACTTCTTGATTACGGGTGTGGAAAAGGCCGTGTAGACTTTTTCCTTGCCTATCAGACCAGATGCAGGTCCATCGGCGTGGAATATGATGAGAGAATCTACAATAAAGCAATAGAAAACAAAGAAAAAGCCATTTCAGCAGGAAGAGTAGCATTTAAAGCGGAAAATGCCGAATACTTTTCTGTACCAAGAGAAGTAGATAGAATTTACTTCTTTAACCCATTTTCACTTGAAATTTTGCAAAAAGTGATACACAGGATACTAGAATCCTATTACGAAAAACCAAGAGAGATAAAACTACTGTTTTATTATCCGTCAGATGAATATATTTCTTATTTAATGACCGTAGATGAATTTATGTTTGAAGACGAAATAGATTGCAGAGATTTATTTCCGGGAAATGATATGAGAGAGCGGATTGTGATATTTGGATTATAAATACTTCAATGAGAAAATGATATTACTTATCTATTATATTCGGTAATGAAATTGCGGCGTTTTTAATATCATTTTCATATAATATTATTGCAATGAGTAAAATAATTGCTGGAATATATCTTTTATACGATTTTATAACATTAATCTTATATACATTGATTTTATTTTTGTAATCTTCTCTGCTATCTCTCTGGATATTACAAAATTCAAAATTACCACAAATTTTAATAATACGAGGCAGGATAAAATGGAAAATAAACATATTCAAAATAATAGAAATGAAAATAATAAGAAAAATGACACAACAAAAAAGATAGGGAAAATACATATTCAAGAAAATGAATATATAAAAAATCGAAATAATTTTTACAATCAGGAAGATATTCAAGGAAATGTACACTATGACAGTACACATAAAGAAGGACATTCTCATAAGCATGAGGAATTGTCAGAACATCAACATATTGGTAAATCAGAAAAGTCATCAGTGAATCAGCACACTCATAAATCAGGAGAGTTGTCAGTGAATCAGCATACTCATAAATCAGGAGAGGCATCAGTGTGCCAGCATACCCATACCCATGTAGATGCAAACGGAAATGTTTACACTCATACACACACCCATTCGCCCCAAATCGTGAAAAACGAACTAAACCGAATTGCCCGGATTATAGGTCATATGAAGTCTATAAAAATTATGATTGAATCTGGAAGAGACTGCAGCGAAGTGTTAATCCAGCTCGCCGCTGTAGATGCCGCAGTCAAGAGCCTTAGCCGGGTTATATTGAAAGAACATATGTCAACTTGTATTGTTGATGCGATAAAAACGGGGGATGATGAGGCGATTGAAGCATTGAATGAGGCGATAGACAAGTTTATGAAGTAAATTCTGGAGTTCGTCTGCCTCGCCAGCTCGGTAATTCAAAATTCACCATTGACATTTGGAAAGAAAAGGATTATTATATGCAAACAAGTTCGTTAGTGAACTAATTGCCGAAAGGCAACCTAAGGAATATGAAAAAGATACATAACAGGAGGATAAAACTATGCGGGATTCGTTAATTAATACCTGTGGAATGAAGATGCGTAAGCTTCTTGATAAAAAGTCAGAGGTGTTTGCACAGAAATACGGAGTGAGAAATGTAGAACTGGAGATTCTTTTATTTTTATATCATTCACCATGTGGTGATACAGCAAAAGATATTGTGGAGGAGAAGAATTTATCCAAAGCACACATTTCAAAGTCTGTAGATAATTTACGGGCGAAAGGTTTTGTCGTTTTGACAGAGGATGAGAATGACCGCAGAAAGAGACACATTGAGTTGACTGAGAAGGCTGTGGAAGCAGCGAAAAATATGCTGGAGGTTCATAATGAATGTAAAGAGGTTGTCATGCGTTATGTGACGGATGAGGAGAAAGAACTTATGAACCAGATAATGCAGAAGATGCTTCGCAGTCTGGATGAGGAACTTCAAAAGTAACAGAATTACTTTACGGAAATATTTACAGATAGCATTTACAGGAAGTATTTTTAATGGCATCGACTGATAATGCCACTGGAAAATGACCGGGAGAAATTTTAGATAATTTTTGGAGTATTGATGAAGATGATGACCAAAGAGTTAGTCAGATTAGAAGAAAGGAATGCAGTATATGAAGTCAGTGGCAATAGAAAGGGAATTTGGCAGCGGAGGACGGGATATCGGAATTCGCATCGCGAAAGAGGCACAGATTCCTTACTATGATGGACAGTTGCTGATTGAGGCCGCGAAAGGATATGGCATAGAGATTGCAACTCTTAAGGAGTTTGACGAGAATAAAGTAGGAAGTTTTCTCTATAATATTGCGATGATGGCAGGCTATAATCAGTATGAAAATATGGCGAAAATTAATGAGATTTTTTATGGAATGAAAGAGACAATCAAGAATCTTCATGCAGAAGGTCCGGCGGTTTTTATCGGAAGATGTTCTACAGAAATTTTGAAATCCTGCGAAGATGTTGTGACAGTTTTTGTTCGCTGTAGTGATAAGGAGAAGAGGGTACAGCGCATTTTTGATAAGGAAAATGTAGACACGATGCAGAAGGCACGTCGTTTAATGGACAGAAAGGATTGGGGCAGGGAAAAGTATTTTAAGTTCTGGACGAAAAAGGACTGGAAGGACGAGAAGAACTATGATCTGGTTCTTGATACAGCGAAGTTTTCTTTGGAGGAGTGCTCAGAGATTTTATTGAAGAGGATGAACGAGTAGGCATTGGAAAGTATAATAATAAACGATGCTGATTTTTGATGAACATAGTAGTCAGAGTAAAATTGTTTTGACAAAAAGTAGTTGGAGGACATAAAGAATGACAAAAATATTTAAAAATATGGCCCCATACTGGTATATGATCGTTGCGATTGTGCTGTTGCTTATTGTGCAGGCGTTTGGCGATTTGTCGCTGCCGCAGTATACGTCAGATATCATTGATGTGGGAATTCAGAATAAAGGTGTGGAGCATATTCTTCCTGTGAAAATGACGGAGGATGAGTATGAGATTTCGCAGTTGTATATGACTTCGAAAGAGAAGAAAATATGGAAAGATACTTATGAGAAAAAAGGTGAGTATTACATTTGCAAGGCGGAGGATGAGGAGAAGCTGGATCAGTTAGATGATACATTTCTTACAGCGATTTTCTTAAATCATAACATGTCAAATGTAAAAGAATCGCAGTTTAAGAAGATGATTAAGAATTCGATTGCTTCGAATCCTGCGATGGCTCCGATGAAGGATAAAATAGATGATATGAGTGTCGATGAGATTGGAAAGATGCTCAACATGAAGTTTAAAAGCTTTCAGGAGGAAGATGATAACGGGAAAAAGGTTATTTACGTTGATGTGCGCCCAATGCTGTATCAGATGAAGCAGACAGGAATGATGAGTGCCAAAGATATCCAGAAGTCCAGAGAAGAAATCGAAAAGAAAATGAATGATATTGGAGAGAGTACTTTATTTTCTACAGGTGTTGCCTATGCGACAAAATGTGATAAAGCTGCAGGAGTAGATATCGATAAGATACAGACAGATTATCTCTGGAAAGAAGGCGGCCGTATGCTTGGAATTGCATTTATGATTCTGGTAGCGGCGATTGGAGTCGGTTTTCTTGCTTCTAAGGTAGGTGCGAGTATTGGCAGGGATTTGCGAGGAAAAATCTATAAAAAGGTTATGGGATTTTCAAATGCGGAAATGAACCGTTTTTCTACAGCATCTCTTATTACAAGAAGTACAAACGATATTCAGCAGATTCAGATGGTTACAGCAGTTATGCTGAGACTTCTTTTGTATGCACCGATTATCGGAATTGGTGGAATTATTAAAGTGTATCAGACCGGAGCAGGAATGGAATGGATTATTGCTCTTGCGGTTGTTGTGATTCTCGGATTTGTTATGCTGCTTGTTTCGATAGCGATGCCGAAGTTCAAAATTATGCAGACATTAGTAGATGGTCTTAACCTTGTTTCCAGAGAGATTTTAACAGGACTTTCTGTTATTCGTGCATTTGGCAGAGAGAAAACAGAGGAAGAGCGTTTTGATGAAGCGAATAAAAAGTTGACAGGTACGCAGCTTTTTACAAACCGTATTATGACGTTTATGATGCCGGGAATGATGTTTATCATGTACAGTGTTACCATTCTAATCACATGGGTTTCCGCACAAAAAATTGATGCGGGTACGTTACAGGTTGGTGCGATGACAGCGTTTATTACTTATGCAATGCAGATCGTTATGGCATTTCTTATGATGACAGCGATGTCTATTATGGTACCAAGAGCGGGTGTTGCAGCAGATCGTATTGATGAAGTTCTTAAGACAGAAGCTTCTGTTCAGAATGTGAAGAAGCCAGAAACGCTTAAGGAGCATAAAGGTGTTCTGGAATTCTCACATGTAGATTTCAAGTATCCGGGAGCAGAACATAACGTGCTTTCTGATATTGATTTTAAAGTGGAGCCAGGCAAGACAACGGCAATTATCGGAAGTACCGGCTGTGGAAAGTCTACGCTGGTTAATCTGATTCCAAGATTTTATGATGTGACAGGTGGACAGATTACATTAGATGGCAAAGATATTCGCCGGATTTCTATGGAAGAACTCCGAGAGGAAATCGGATTTGTGCCACAGAAAGGTGTTCTTTTCTCAGGAACAATCGCTTCTAACCTGCGATTTGGAAAAGCAGATGCGACAGATGAGGATATAAAAGAAGCAGCAGAAATTGCCCAGGCGACAGAATTTATTGAGACGAAAAAAGAAAAATACGACAGTCCGATTGCCCAGGGCGGAAGTAATGTATCTGGTGGACAGAAACAGCGTCTTGCGATTGCAAGAGCGATTGCGAAAAAGGCAAAAGTACTTGTATTTGACGATAGCTTTTCCGCACTTGATATGAAGACAGATGCAGCACTTCGTAAGGAATTAAATGAAAAGGTGCAGGATGCATCTATCGTAATTGTAGCGCAGAGAGTCAGCACGATTTTACATGCAGATCAGATTCTTGTTTTGGATGATGGAAAGATTGTTGGAAAAGGAACACATGAAGAACTGCTGAAAAACTGTGAGGTATATCTTCAGATTGCTAAGTCACAGCTTTCTGAAAAGGAGCTTGGACTTGAGAAATTAGGTTTGGCAGAAGAAAAAGCAGAGAAGGAAACAAATAAGAAAGAAATCCTTTCTACAAAAATTGATGAGAAAGAAAATAACAAATTAAAGGAAAAGTCTGATGACAAGAAGTTAAAACATAAGAAAGGAGGTAAGTAAAATGGCTGAAAATAAAGCAGGAACATCAAACAGAGGCCCAATGGGGGGTCGTGGCCCGATGGGTGGCGGAAGAAGAATGATGCAAGGTGGAGAGAAGGCAAAGAACTTCAGTGGTTCTTTTAAGAAACTCATTCGCTATATTGGAAATTATAAATTTGCGATTCTTGCGGTAATGATTTTTGCGGCAATATCTACAGTATTTTCAGTAGCTGGACCAAAGGTTATGGGAAAGGCAACTACTGCGCTGGCCGAAGGCCTGATGAAAAAGATTGCCGGAACAGGCGGGATTGATTTTACCCGTATCGGAAAGATCCTTTTGCTTACTTTAGGATTGTATCTGACAAGTACAGTGTTTAACTTTTTACAGGGATGGATTATGACAGGCGTAACACAGAAAATATGTTACCGCCTTCGAAAAGAAATCTCGGAGAAAATTAACCGTATGCCGATGAAGTACTTTGAAAGTCGTACTTATGGTGAAGTTCTTTCAAGAATCACCAACGATGTAGATACATTAGGTCAGGGATTAAACCAGAGTGTAACGCAGGTTATTACTTCAACAGCAACGCTTATTGGTGTCGTTGTAATGATGCTCACCATTTCACCGTTAATGACATTAATTGCATTTATCATTTTACCGGTATCGGCAATCTTAATGTCTACAGTCGTAAAGTTTTCTCAGAAATATTTCCGCACACAGCAGGAATATCTTGGACATATTAATGGACAGGTAGAAGAAAGTTATGGTGGTCATCTGGTCATTAAAGCATTTAACAAAGAAAAAGATATGGTAAAAACATTTGATGAAACCAATGGAGTCTTATATGAATCCGCATGGAAATCTCAGTTTTTGTCAGGTTTAATGCAGCCAATCATGGCATTTGTCGGAAACCTTGGGTATGCCGGAGTTGCTATTTCCGGTGGACTGTTAGCAATTAGAGGAACGATTGGTGTCGGTGATATTCAGGCATTTATTCAGTATGTAAAGAACTTTACACAGCCAATCCAGCAGATTGCTCAGGTTATCAATCAGGTACAGTCCATGACAGCAGCCTCCGAGAGAGTATTTGAATTCTTAGAAGAAGAGGAAGAAGATCAGGAACACGAGGGAGCGGTATCTGTAGAAAACGTAACAGGAGAAGTGAAATTCTTTCATGTGAATTTTGGCTACAATCCAAATCAGACGATTATCAACGATTTTTCTGTAGACGTAAAGCCGGGTCAGAAAATCGCAATTGTCGGGCCTACCGGTGCAGGAAAAACAACAATGGTGAAACTGCTTATGCGTTTCTATGATGTAAATAGTGGTCAGATTCTTTTAGATAATCATGATGTTCGTGATTATAACAGACGTGATCTTCGTAAAGCATTTGGAATGGTGTTACAGGATACATGGCTCTATAAAGGAACTATTATGGAAAATATCCGTTATGGACGTTTGGATGCAACAGATGAAGAAGTTATCGAGGCAGCAAAAGCAGCTCATGCAGACAGCTTTATCCGAACACTTCCAGGCGGTTACAACATGGAACTTAATGAAGATGCAAGTAATGTGTCTCAGGGACAGAAACAGCTCCTTACTATCGCAAGAGCTATTTTGGCAGACAGCAAGGTAATGATTCTTGATGAGGCAACATCTTCTGTAGATACTCGTACAGAGGCTCTTATCCAAAAGGCGATGGATAATCTTATGGAAGGCAGAACGAGTTTTGTAATCGCGCATAGATTGTCTACGATTAAAAATGCAGATGTGATTCTTGTGATGAAAGATGGAGATATTATCGAACAGGGAAATCATGAGGAGTTACTTGCGAAAGGTGGATTCTATGCTCAATTGTATAATTCACAGTTTGAAGAAGCTGCATAATAGAGTTTGAATTCTGGTTTGCCGCAGGCAAGGAGACGCTCTCAGTAAATAAAACAACCTATATTTGTGACTTTAGTCGCTGCGGTTTGAATACTCGCTTACACACGCTCGTATCCAAACCTTGCTCCGAGGCCACAAATATAGGTTATTTTATTTACTGAGAGCTGTCTTTGGAAGTTGAAGAACAGTCAGAATTTATGTTTTGGGCGAATTGATAAGAAAAGTATGAAAAATATATATTCAAATATTTGAATATATATTTTAGGACGAAAATAATAAGTGAAATACACTGGTTTTAAGATGAAAAAAATCAAGGTAAAGAGTTTTTGACTTTAATGCTGGAATAAATTTTTGCCTTCTTGACATATTATTTTTAAAGAGGTAAGCTAGTTATAAAATAATAGATAATATATTATCTAAAATAGCTTAAAAACGGAGATTTTAGATAATATATTATCTGAAAAATGAGGATAAATATAAAAATATGAATAAGATTGAGCACAAACAAGATTGAGTATAGAATAGTGGAGCGAGAAAAGGAGATACATTGATGGAGGCGTTGGTTTGGGAAACGGCGGAAGAACTTGATATGAAGCTGGCGCAGAGGGTGCGGAATATTAGGCGGAGGAGAAAGATTTCGCAGGAGGAACTTTCTCGTATGAGTGGGGTGAGTTATGGTTCTGTGAAGAGGTTTGAGGCTACGGGGAAGATTTCATTGTTGTCGCTTACGAAGCTGGCGATGGCGTTGGATATGGCAGATGAACTTCGTGAGTTATTTACACAGGTTCCATATCGGAATATTCAGGAGGTTATTGATGAAAGAAAACGGAACACTACAAGTTTTATATGATGGAAAAGTAGTTGGAAATCTGGCGTTAATGGCAGGAAGAAAGATTGCATTTGAGTACAGTGAGGAATGGCTGGAAACAGGATTTTCTATTAGTCCTTTTTCTTTGCCGTTAAAGGAGCAGGTTTTTATACCAACAAAAGAGTATTTCGGCGGTTTATTTGGTGTTTTTGGGGATAGTCTTCCTGATGGGTGGGGTAATTTATTATTGAATCGTATGTTGCGGAAAAAAGGAATGAAGCCAGAAGAAATGACAATGCTGAATCGTTTGGCGATTGTGGGACAGTATGGAATGGGAGCATTGACGTATCGGCCGGAGGAACATTTTTCTTTTGAGCCGCAGGGATATGATTTAGATGATTTAGCATTACAGTGCCAGAAGATATTGAATACAGAGTATTCAGAAAAATTGGATGAGTTGTATCTGCTGGGAGGAACCAGTGGAGGTGCCAGACCTAAGATTATGACGGAAATTGATGGAGAAGACTGGATTATAAAGTTCCCAGCTCATGTAGACGGTCAGGATGCAGGAGGGATGGAGTATGAGTATGCTTTATGTGCGAAAGCGTGTGGAATTGATATGACGGAAGTGCGGCTTTTTCCATCAAAGAAATGCAAAGGCTATTTTGGTATTAAGCGTTTTGACAGAGAAAGAATAGTAGATGGAATAGGAACAAAAGTAAAAGCAGGAAATAAGAAAAAGAGGATTCATATGTTAACAGCAGCGGCATTGTTGGAGCTGGATTTTGAACAGCCGAGCCTGGATTATCATAGCCTTATGAAATTGACTAAGATTTTGACGAGAGATAATGAAGCTGATGTAAGAGAGATGTTTCGCAGAATGTGCTTTAATGTGTTTGCACATAATAGGGATGATCATTCTAAGAATTTCACATATTTGTACGATGAAATGAAAAAGGGATGGCGATTGAGTCCTGCGTATGACCTTACTTTCAGCAATACTTATTATGGAGAGCATACCACAATGGTAGATGGTAATGGAAGAAGTCCAGGGAAAAAGGAACTGCTGGCGGTGGGGATGCAGGCAGGTCTGGAAAAAAGCTGGTGCGAGGAAGTAATAGAAAAGATGAAAAATACGGTGGAAGAACGGTTGGAAAGATATTTATAGAGGTGGAAGTATAGTAACAATATTTAAATAGCGTATAAGAGTATCTGGAAAAAAGAATGTGACAGCCTATCTTAAGTAAAACTTAAAAATACTTAAGATAGGCTCTTTTTTTCTTTTTTCATGCCGAAATAAGGTATAATAAAATAATAAAAAATGTTTTACAAAAAAGATTCTTATTAGTATTTTTTTGTATAGAGGTTTTTATAAATCAAATAAGAAAATTCAGTAAGTGTATTGCTGGTGTATCAAATATGAAATGCAGCAATAAATACTGAGATTGGAAGATGTTTAAGAAATTATTTTAGAAAGGCAGATAGATTTGGAAGAGAATAGTTCAAGTATTTTAGTTGTGGATGATAATCCGGAGATTCGGGAGATTATACAGGTATTGCTCGGTGGTGAAGGGTATCTGGTAGAGACAGCGGGAAATGGCGTTAAGGCATTGGAGATGTTGGAAAACAGGGAGTATGATCTGATTATTCTTGATATCATGATGCCGGGAATGGATGGATACCAGACATGCCGGAAGATGCGGGAAGAGAGTAATGCGCCGATTTTATTTTTGAGTGCGAGAACGAAGGACAGTGATAAGACATTAGGATTTTCGAGTGGCGGGGATGATTATCTGGCGAAGCCTTTTTCTTATAATGAGCTAATTAGCAGAGCGAAGGCGCTGATTCGCAGGTATCAGGTTTATAAAGGAAAGGCGGAGAAAGTAGAGACACCAAAGAATTTTTCCTGCAAGAATCTGGTTGTGGCTGAGGAGACAAAAAGTGTATATTCTGATGGGCAGTTATTGGAGCTTACAGATACAGAATATGCGATATTGCTGTTGCTTTTGAAAAATAGAAGGCAGGTCTTTTCGACAGAGCGGCTTTATGAAGCAGTATGGAAAGAGAATTTCTATTATGGAGCGGAGAATACGGTCATGGTGCATATTCGAAATCTTCGAAGAAAGGTAGAAAGAGATTCTAAGAATCCGATGATTATAAAGACCTCCTGGGGAAAGGGGTATTACTGTGATTAAAAAGGTACAGACAAAGGCGAAAGGATGGAAGATTCATACGCAGTTGATGGTTCTTATTCTTTTGACGGGGCTGGCAAGCATTTTATTGTTTGAAGTTTTGTGGCTGAATAAGTGGGATATTTACGAGTATGTTCAGCAGGTTCCGGGGCTTCGGGATATGTCACAGGATGAAGAATTTTGGGAGAAACTGCGGACAGAAGCTGCCAATTATAATATTCCGTCTTCTGAAGATGATAAGGAGGGAATTAAAAAGATACAGCCATTTCTTAGTCAGGGAGACAAATATACGGGCATTTATATTTATAACTTAAAAGAGGGAACCTATGTAGCAGGAAAGTTTCCGAGCGTGTTAAATAATGCGGCATTTAGTACATTTTTTGATATGGGTTATCAGCTTACCGGTGGAGAAGGTGAGGAGACATATGAGTTCCCGATGAAGTTTAAAAATGGATACGCAACGGTAATGGTGTGGTTTTATCATAGAGTGCGATTTATTTATCCATATTGTATTTTTTGTTTGACAGTCAGCATCGGATTGTTCTTCGGAGTGATTTTATTTTTCATAAAAAAGAAAATGAATATGGTTGCCTCGTTGAAGGATGAAATTTTGCGAATGGCAGCAGGTAATCTCCGAGACAGCGTGCCGGAGATGGGTCAGGACGAGATTGGAATTATCGCAGAAGAACTGGATAATCTGCGGACAGCTCTGCAGGATACTTTGGTTCGTGAAAAGGAAAGCCGCAGGGCAAATCAGGACTTGATTACAGCGATGTCCCATGACTTGAGAACGCCTTTGACAATTTTAAATGGATATTTGGAAGTACTTCGATTAAACCGAAACCCGGAAATGCATGAGGAATATCTGAATCGCTGTCTGCAAAAGACAAGTGACATCCGGGAAATGACGGACAGAATGTTTGAATATGCACTGGTATTTGAGGAGGTAGATGATCCGAAAGTCAAGGAAATACCAATAGAATATTTTAGAGATTGCATTAATGAACATAGTGACTTTATCAAGCTTGCAGGATTTCAGCCGGAGCTTGATTATACGAATGTAGAAAGATGGATTACTGGTGATAAAGGAATGATAAAAAGAATATTCAGTAATCTTTTTTCAAATATTCTGAAGTATGGAGATAAGTCGGTTCCAGTAAATATAAAAGGCTGTTTTACAAAGACAACGTATATACTTACAATGTCGAACGGTATTAAGCAGCAAAGTACAGGAGTGGAAAGTAATCATATCGGTTTAATGAGTGTGGAAAAAATGATGCAGCAGCTTGGGGGAAAGAGTTCATTTTCGGAGGAAAATGGATTGTTTTCTGTGAGATTGGAGTTTCATTTGACCGCATATGGAAGAGTTGACAGACCAGAGACTTACTCAGGAAATAATGCAGGAATTATTTAAGGGAAAATCAGTTCTGACTCAAAATAAAAAGCCTTGAGAGAAAATCAAGAAGATTTCACAAAATGTTCACAATTTTTTAGCACTCAACACTTGACGTGGCTAATAATAGGTGTTATATTACAGCTAGAACAAAGGAGAGGACATAAAGAGATAAGAAAAAGAGTTCCAAACCAAAGTTCAGAAAAATCATTTCAACATAGTCGAAAGAAAGATGCTTCCGATTTGCTGAAGACAGTAAAAGAGTTTGAAAGGAGCAATGACTTATGATGATGCCTAGTATTTTTGGAGAGAATTTATTTGATGATTTTGATAGCTGGTTTAGTGACCCGGTTGAAAAGAGATTTTTCGGTAAGAAGAATCCATTGTATGGAAAACATGCAAAGAACCTTATGAAGACAGATGTAAGAGAGACAAAGAATAGTTACGAAGTAGACGTTGATCTTCCAGGATTTAAGAAAGATGAGATTAAGCTGGAACTTGACAATGGATATCTTACCATTTCTGCTGCAAAAGGTTTAGATAAAGATGAGACTGACAAAGAAACCGGTAAGTATATCCGCCGTGAACGTTACGCAGGTAATTTATCAAGAAGCTTCTACATTGGAGATGTAAAGCAGGAAGATGTGAAAGCTGCATTTAAGAATGGTATTTTAAGTATCAGCGTTCCGAAAGAAGATAAGAAAGCAAAAGAAGAGAAGAAATATATTACAATCGGTGAATAATTCCTTAACGTTTATTGAGAATCGAATAAAAAACTTGAAAATAAAGTTTAATAAAACAACAGATGACCGAAAGGAACTCTGATGAAATATAAGTGAACAGGTTAATAATACAGGTGAGGATTTTAAAGCAGAATTAGTAATGAAATTAGTAGCTTGAATAATAGATTAAAATATAATTTTTTAAAATTGATTATTTAAGAATCCGTTATTTAGGATTTTATTTGAAGGGAGAAATGACTTATGATGATGCCTAGTATTTTTGGAAATAATTTTGTAGATGATGTATTTGATGATATGTTCCCATTCGCAGGAAATTATACAACTGCTAACTATGATTTGATGAAGACTGATGTAAAAGACGCTGGTGACCATTACGAACTTGAGATGGAAATGCCGGGAGTTGAAAAAGAGAACATCAAAGCAGAACTGAAAGATGGTTACCTGACTGTTACCGCACAGCAGAATACTAACAAAGATGAGAAAGATAAACAGGGTAACTACATCCGTAGAGAAAGATATAGCGGAAGCTGCCAGAGAAGCTTCTATGTTGGTGAAGGTGTAAAACAGGAAGATTTGAAGGCTGCATTTAATAATGGAATTTTAACGGTAGCAGTTCCAAAAGAAGTGCAGAAACCAGTGGAAGAAAAACAGTATATTACTATTGAATAGTGATTTTTTAAAATAGACAGACGAAAATAGAACCCTCATACCGTCCTATCTGTGACTTTCGTTGCGATGTGTTGAATAGTCGCCCCTATACTCGCATCCAACACTTGCTCCCAGTCCACAGATAAGACGATATGGGGGTTTTATTTTTTGCTTTTTCATAAATTTGAAATCACTATTCAAGGTTGGTGGATTTGAGGGTGTCTGTCTATTTAATGAGTCGAATCAGCAATCTTTTGGAAAAGAGTTCTTACCGGATGTTTTAATTTGGTTTTTAAGGTGGATATATTTTCATTTTGCAATTCGATAGCTTTTTCTAATTCAAGGATATGTTGTTGCATATCTTCATTTTCTTTTCTTAAAGAAATAGTAGTGTTGCCGAGGACACGGATAATATCCTCGCACATATGTCTGGAATCCCATTCCCATTTTTTTATGTTTTTGAAATTCGTTTTAAATAAATCTTCGGAGCAGTTAAAATATTTTTCCATGATTCTACGGTTGCTGGCACGATAGTTTTCCATGAAGGCAGAAGCTTCTTCGGGAGTGAACATTCCCAGTTTTTCTGTATCGGGGTCTTCCGATGAAACTTCAGAGAGCATATGATAAAAGAAAGAAAAATCTTTTTTGGTAGCGTTAGGGATGCTGTTAAAGATTCGCTGCATTTCATTAGAGTTACCGCTCAAACGAGGGTTACGTTCAAAGGTGGTGATTGTATAATCATCTGTCAGGGAAAGACTAAGTGTGCTTAAAAAATCATCATAAATAGACCCATTTTTAAAATATTTTTTACCATAGCGGCGGACAATGATATTTTCGGAGCCTAATTCAGAAGCGATTTCATTTAAACCTTCTTCATAATCTAAATAAATAGCTGGAGGAGTGGTATTAATGAATTCCTCCCATGACATAGAACGGAAACGCTGTTTGGATTTCTTTATTTTTTGATTCCACATGGAATTTAAAGCGGCATCTTGTCTTCGGAGATACACAATGATTTTTATTTTAAATGCACTTTTAAGAGATTCTTTTCTTAAAATTTCCCACAAATCTTTTTTGAAAAAATGTGTACTGTGCCAGATGCTTTCATCGGAAAGAAGAATGTTATTATATTTAGAAAACATATAGATAATATGATCCATATTGAAACGAAAAATTCTGTGTTCGTCTAAAGTATTGATTTTTCCATTGGAATCATACTGATGGGCAATAAGAAAATGTCCGTTGCGATATGGATTGACATCTTTATATTTTTGTTCAAAAATAGGAAAATATATTCCGTTTTTTGAGAGTATTTCTTTATTTTCATTGCAAAAATATTGGATAGAAGTGGTGGCTGTTTTGGGACAGCCGATGTGTATGTATAATGTTTTCATGTTATCCTCTTTTCATTCTTTTTTTATTTATTTTGCAACGCTATTCAGAATCCTATATAATAGAAAACTATATGTTAAAATCTATAATTTCAATTACTCTTGGCTTTGACGAATTATGTCTAATATATCTATTCTTTTGATAGAAGTGCTGTAGTTGGCAAGTGGATTCTGAATAGCTGTTCATAATTTTTAACACGGAGAGGATACCGTAGAAACATTAAAATAAGATTAAAGATTTTAGAACGTGTTTAAGCAAGAGTCAGTCTTATGGTACAGCTTCCTTTTGCAAGAGAGAATGAATCTTTTGCGTGGATGACTGGAAAGTTTGGGCGATTAATTCAATTATTGAGAACTTTTATCTGAAGGAAGGCTAAGTGTAAAAATAGAACCCACTCCCAGTTCACTTTGCACACGAATTGTTCCTTTATGCAGTTCTATAATCTTATGTACGAGAGATAGCCCCAACCCAAATCCTTCTGTATTGCGAGATTTATCAGCTCGATAGAATCGGTCATAAATGTTTTTTTTTGTTTCTTCACTCATACCACAGCCATAATCTTTTACTTCAAAAAAAACATAGTCTTTTTCTTTCCATAATTTAAGTTTGATAGAAGATTTATTTTTGCTGTATTTCATTGCGTTGTTTATAATATTTTTCACGGCGATAGCCATAAGGCCTACATTCATATAAATGGATATATCATCAAGATTAGAATAAATCGTTATCTGTTTTTTAAACTGAAGTGGTTCCATGTCACAAACGGATTCAATGAGTGTTTTAAAGTTACTATACTCAAAATCATCTTTTATGCGTCCTTGCTCAAGACGGGAAAGTTGAAGAAGTTGTGAGATGATTTCAGTTGTTTTCGTATTTTGACGTTCAATTACGGTTAAAGATTCCGTATAATCATCTATGTTTTTTCCATATTTTTTTAAATACTGACATTCAGCAGATACAATGGCAGAAGGGGTTCGGAGTTCATGAGCAACATCAGAAGTAAACTGCTGTTGTTGTTGAAATAAATCTTCTAATCTGTCCATCATTCGGTTGTTTGCCTGAATCATAGCATCTAATTCCTTAAAAGGAGTGGTATATTCTATACGTTTAGCCAGATCACCATCAGTCCCAATCTTATCGGCAGTATCCTTGATTTTTTTCATAGGTATAGTCAGCTGGGAAGAAACAATACCAATAAGTAAAAAGCCGATAAAAGCAATTACAAAAGTAAATGTATAGGAAATGTATTTCATTGTTTTATATTGGCTGTCAAAATCAGATGCCTTTCCGATATTTCTTACAATAACAAGGACTCTTTTATTTGTTATTGTATCTTTTTTTAAGTATGGGCGATCGTAAATATAGTAATAATCGGAAGAACATTTTACTTTTTGAAAATGCCACTGATTAACAGGGATATTTTTTAATTTTTTATCTGGATAGTGACCACGGAAAAAATCTCCCTGACTGTCTAAAATAATTTTTTGTACATGATCTTCCTCAAAAATAAAATTTTTATTCACGAATATTTTTCCATTTTGTATATCAATATTGAGAAAATCATAGTGTGTTTCTTTCCTGATTTGCCGTCGGATGTCAAAATAAATGGTTTTATTTGAGAAGTATGAAATAAAAAGAATCATAATAGCCGCCATGATAAAAATAATAGCGGAAAAACGTATAGAAATATAATGAGTAATAGCAATTTTTTTATTTTGTTTCATGATTTCTCCTCTATTTCTGATAAAATAAATGTGCATTAATCAGGCTCAGTTAACATATATCCGATTCCACGAACTGTCTGAATGAGTTTTACATCAAAATCATCATCAATTTTTTTGCGGAGATACCGAATGTACACATCGATAATGTTAGATTCATCCTCAAAATCAAGTCCCCACGCATTGGATTCAATCTGTAAGCGGGAAAGAGCGATGTTTTTATTTCTTACCATGTATTCTAAAATAGCGTATTCCTTTGGGGAGAGTTCAATATCTGTGCCTGCTCGTGTTACCGATTTTTTATCCGTATCTATAAGTAGATCAGCACATTCGTAGGTAGTTCCGTGTTCCTGTGGGCTACGCTTTATGATAACACGAAGTCTTGCGAGAACCTCCTCAAAAGAAAATGGTTTTACAACGTAATCATCGGCACCGAAATCAAGACCAGTTACAATATCCTCTGTCTGGTCACGGGCAGTCAGAAACATAACTGGTGTTTCAATTTTCTGACTGCGAATCTCTTTTAAAACTTCAAATCCATCTTTACCAGGAAGCATGGCATCCAGCAAAATAGCATCATAACTTTCTTCTGTAATATAATAGACAGCATCATTGCCGTTAAAGCAGGAATCAACAATGTATCCTTCTGCCTGAAGATGCTTTGCAATAATGTGATTTAAGTCTGGTTCATCTTCAACTACAAGAATTTTCATAAGTTTTTCCTTTCTTAATTTTAATGAATTACTATGATTTAATCATAAC
This sequence comes from Anaerobutyricum hallii DSM 3353, assembly GCF_000173975.1. Taxonomy (GTDB): domain Bacteria; phylum Bacillota; class Clostridia; order Lachnospirales; family Lachnospiraceae; genus Anaerobutyricum; species Anaerobutyricum hallii. The sequence continues at coordinate 1,213 of NZ_ACEP01000112.1, read as the reverse complement.
AGATTTCTTGAAAATAAAGAAATAATATCATAAGAATATTAAAAAAAGATTAAAGGTAGAAATTTGTACATAACATGCAATTTGTATGTAAAATTCTTGTAATACATGAAACGCTATGTTAGAATAATTAAATTAGAAAATTATGAGGAAATCTCAGGTAATTCAATTGCTGAGGATTTTACATTTAAAGAGATGTACTATCAGAGAATTTCGGCACTTGTTTTGTCGATTGATTCTCTGAAAATATATAGGAATTTAAAGGAGGTTTAGGAAAGCGATGAAGGGATTGTTTATCATTAATCCATCTTCTGGAAGACAGAATTTTATTGACAAGATTAAGGAGATAGCAGGAATGCTGGTCATTGACCAGATATGCAATACTATTGATGTTTTCTATACAGAAAAGCAGGACGATGCTCTGAATAAAGCGGCAGCTCTGGAAAAGGGACAGTATGACTTTGTAGTTGCTGTTGGAGGAGACGGAACGCTTAATGAGGTGATTAATGGTGTTGTACTTAGCCAGAGTAACACTCCGGTTGCAGTTATTTCGGCAGGAACGGTTAATGACTTTGCAACTTATCTGAATCTTCCACAGACACCGAAGGAATTCTGTGATATGATAGCAGATTTTAAGCTTAAAAAGGTAGATGTCGGTAAAGTTAATGAAAAATATTTCATTAACGTAGTAGCGGCGGGTCTTTTATCTGATACTGGATTTAAAGTATCAAAAGATAAAAAGGCAGTAATGGGTAAACTGGCGTATTATTTAGAAGGAGCGGCAGAACTTCCAAAGCAGTTCGGAAAGAGCTGGAAGATGAAGTTTATCACAGACAATAAGACGGTAGAAGAAGAGATTCTGTTATTTATGGTTGCAAACTCACAGAGCGTAGGAGGTTTCCGTGAGATTGCGCCATTGGCATCTGTTTCAGATGGATTATTTGATATTATCATTATAAAGAAAATGGACATTTTCCAGATGCTTCCGCTTATGCTTTCTATTCTGCAGGGTGATCATGTAAATCATCCATCTGTGGAGTATATCCAGACAAAGAAGCTGCATATTGAGAATCTGTCTGGGGAAGAAGTCAAAGTAGACTACGATGGAGAGGAACTGCCAGAGGGATTCCCAGTGGATATCAGTATAATACCGCAAGCAATAAATATTGTGGTTCCTAAGTAAATTTGGGATTGCTGCAGGCAAGGTAGACACCCA
>NZ_ACEP01000113.1 GCF_000173975.1 Anaerobutyricum hallii DSM 3353 | reverse complement strand
CGTTGGCAGCTCAGAAAATCAGTCGGAGGAATTGGGGGATTTCCCGGAATACTGTGATTTTATGAGGAAATATAGTGAATCGATAACAGTATATTAAAAATATAGTATTTAAATTCGATTTTTTAAAGGTTTTATAGCGGATGTTTGCTATAAAATTATAGCTTTCCATGAAATGAAATATTAAGGATTGAAACACACAGAACCCTCCTCCCCTGTAATCTATAAAATGCGCCTTTGAGCAAGTTCAAGTTGCGGATGAGCAGCTTGGACGCAGTGAAACGAAGCATTTTATAGATTACAAGGGAGGAGGGTTCGTCTGTTTATTTCTCCAACGCTACAAATCAGAATTTGATTCCTGCCTTGCTTCGGGCTTTTTCAAGAACGCCTACCACAGTCACAGATTCTGTTAATAACTCATGTGCAGTCTCATAATCTTTTTCGTCAATAATTTTTGCAAAGTCCAAAAATTCCTGCGTCATACGGTGGTGCTGTTCTTTTGCAGTAAAGTAATCTGTGATTGTAGCACGAACCATAGCACCCGCCGCATCACGAACGCGTTCTTTTACGTTTTCATCAACGTAAGTGGTAGTAAGCTCAGAGGCAATATTCGGCTTGCTGTCGATTTTCATAAAGCCTTTTTCACCTTGAATGGAAACGTATCCTGGGCTGTCAGAATCCTTACTTCCCGTACATACTGCACTGAAGCCGTCATATACGAGAACTAAAGTTCCAGAAGTATCAATACCATTTGGACCGATATTTGGATAGTAATTCACATCTTTTGGTTCACCGAATAATCCGACACAATAATGAATATTGTAAACATTAATATCATAAAGTGCACCGCCATAATATGCAGGATCAAAAGAATGTGTGATATCCCCTTCTAAATATGCATCATATCGGCTGGAGTACTGAGAATAATTACAAAGAGCCATACGAAGCGTACCGAGTTTTTCAACATTTTTCTTCATTTCGTAAAATACTTCATTGTGAAGAACCGTTACAGCCTCAAAAATAAATAATTTATTCTCTTCTGCAATCTGCTGCAATTCCTGTGCCTCATTATAAAAGCCAGTAAAAGGTTTTTCAAGGATGACATTTTTCCCGTGAAGAAGTGCCTGTTTTGCATAGGAATAGTGAGCACTGTTAATAAGACCGATATAAACCGTATCTGCTGCGGTTTCTGTAAGTAGTTTTTCATAGTCAGTATAAACTTCAGCGATATTATACTGTTTTGCAAAAGCCTCTGCTTTTTCTTCACTGTGAGGTCTGGCAAAAATAGCTGTTTTTTCAATCTCTTTTATTGGTTCGATTGCAAATAAGGCATCTGCAATGATTTTTCCTGTTCCAATAAATGCAAGTTTCATAATATAATCTCCTTATATTTTTATTAAAGAAAGAATTCCTAAATACACTTTAGTTTATCATAGAATCTAACTTTTGGCAAAGAAATAAAGATTGTTACACATATTTGTAATCTCGGAGCAAAGGTTGGATGCGAGCAGGTGAGCGAGCATTCAATCTGCCACGGCTAAAGTTACAAATATGACGTAGCAATCTTCCCGTTTTCCTCTGTTCATCCTAATGAATTAAATCAGCCCTAAATCTTTGAGTGCCACTGGAATTCCATCATGATTATTATCAAGAGTAACCTTTCCGGGGAATGTCTCCAGAATAGCAACAGGAGCATTCCCCATGAGGATACCGCAACCGGCTGCGTAAAGCATTTCCAGATCATTGTAATTATCTCCAAATGCCACGGAATCTTCGGTAGCAATGCTAAAAAGTTCGCAGAATTTGCGGATACCTTTGGCTTTATTCATTCCAGCTGGCATAATTTCTAACAGGTAATTTGAGGATTTTACGATTGATAGAATCGGAAATGCCTTTTTTAAATCTTCTTCAATCTGAAGAATACACGCAGGATTGCACATGCAGAGGATTTTATTAACGACCGCATCTTCCGGTAATAAAGCGACAGTTCCCTCTACGCTTTCCACTTCCACAACACTTTCTTCATGAAGAATACGAGCGTCCGTTCTGTCATTTGTAATCCAGTTTTTTCCGGAATAGATGCCCCATGCGAGATCGAATTTTTTTTCTGTCATAAATTCGATAACAGTAGCGGCTGTCTGTTTGCTCATGCCTTCATTTGAAAGAATCCGGCCGTTCATATCCTCAATCCATGCGCCTCCGCATGCTACAATCGGACATTGGAAATGATGTTTCTCTAAAATCGGGTAAATGCAGCTTGCACTTCGGGAAGAAATGATAACAAAAGGAATATTTTTATCCTGAAGAGAAGCAATTGCTTCAATGGTAGCGGTGGATACGATATGTTCCGATGTTAACAGTGTTCCGTCAATGTCACTAAAAACAGCTTTGTATGTGCTCATATGTGGTGTCTCCTTTAATAAAATTAGTTATGTCTTTCAGACACGCTCTAGAATATCATTAAAAAGAACAGAAGTAAACGTTTGAATACGTTTTATTTAGCTAAAAATGGAATAAAAAATGTTTGATAAAACATTTTTGCTAAGGTATAATAAAAAATATTTAAATTGTGATATTAAATCAGTACAGAGAGTTATATTTTGACAAAATACATAACTTCAGAAAAAATACAAATAAATATAAAAGTAAAAAATAGTAAAATTAAGATAGCATAGATAAAGAGAAATATATAGCTAATAATTATGAAATGAGACAGATGGAAGAAGCTGGCTAATTCATAATTATATATAAAAGGAAGGAAAAATAGATGGAATGTAGAAAAGAATTATCTGGAGTAAAGAGAAGAGAACAGATTATTGATAATCTTCGGGAACATGGAGAGGTTACAGTAAAAATATTATCTAATCAGTTTGGTGTTTCAGAAATGACAATCCGAAGAGATTTGCATTTATTAGAAGAACAGGGCTATGCGACAATTCATTATGGAGGAGCGGCACTTTTAGATAGACAAAATATAGGTTGTCAGAGTTTTTCTTTAAGGAAGGGGAAAGAATCGGAGAATAAAAGAAGAATTGCAAAAAAGGCAGCCTCTTTTATAAGAGAGGGAGATGTACTTTTTATGGATACAAGTACAACAGTACTTGAAATCCTTACATATATGCCTGCATTTCGGGTAAAAATCATTACGAATTCAATGCCAGTAATGGAGTCAGTATATAGAGATGAAAATATTGATCTTTATATGGCACCAGGATTATACCGTTCTGTAGGAGGACCTCTTGACTATGCTACGGCGGAATATTTGTCCCGTTTTCATTATAATAAAGCTTTTTTTGGTTCTACCAGTTATGAGCCAGATTTTGGCACGTCTGCAGCAGAGGAGATTGAAGCAGCTGTAAAAAAATGTGTGATTGAAAATTCAGATGAGAATTATCTTTTAATTGATCATTCTAAAATGGGAAAAAGAAATTTTGTAAAATGGGGAGATACCGATAATTATACAGCTATTCTATCTGATGAAGAATTAGACATTGGTTGGAGAACGAAAATTGCACGCAATGGTGGAAAATTGATATTGTGTTAAACTTGTCTTTGCTGCGCAACTCAGAAATTGCCTTTGTCATTTTGTGGTGGTATAATATCTTTATAAAGGAGGAGTAAGAAATGGGTAAAAAAGTATTGATTATTACGGGAAGTCCAAGACTGAAGGGCAACACCAACGCACTGGTAACTGCATTTGCAAGTGGTGCGGTAGCTGCAGGGAACGAGGTAGAAGTTTTTGATGCAGCAACTGCGAACTTAAATGGCTGTCATGCAGATAAGAGTTGTGAGCAGCGTGGCTGTTGCGGACAAAAAGATGACGGAGTGAGAATGAATGAACTAATGCGAGAAGCAGATGTTCTTGTATTGGCATCTCCTGTCTACTGGAGCGGCTTTACATCACAGATTAAAACAGCGATTGACCGCTTTTATCAGTTTAGTTTTCCAAAGGGAAGAGAAACTTTACATATCAAAGATTTATATCTCATTGCAGCATCTGCTAATCCAGATTCGGCAATGTTTAATGACGTTGTTCATGCTTATGAACAGCTTTGTGAGTTACTGCATTTTGATAAGGGAGGAACACTCCTTTGTCCGGGACTTGCAGGAGCAGATGACCTCGAAAATCATCAGGAATTTTTAGAAAAAGCAGTAAAGATGGGGATGGCTATTTAATTCATTAATAGGCTGACGCATCCAAAGAGAAAAGCTGTCCTATATTGTGACCTTGCAGCGGTTTGAATGCTCGTTCATGTACACGCACCCAAACCTTGCTCCGAGGTCACAATATAGGGCAGCTTTTCTCTTTGGGATTGATAGTGATTGGATTTAGGCAAATAAAAATGAGAACATTTAACATGCCGCAACGAAAGTCACAGATAGGAGGGGATAGCTCGTCTGTCTATCACAAACTACGCTTCAATTACTCCCTTAATTGCAGCATATAACTCATCATATGTTTCATATGCCGGAATTTCTGGATACTCAGCCTTAATAGCATCTGTACTCTTGAATAAAAATCCAGCCTTACTTGCCTGAATCATACCAAGATCATTGTGACTGTCTCCGCTGGCGATGGTATCATAACCGATGGACTGGAGAGCTTTAACTGTAGTATATTTAGATTTTTCGCAACGCATTTTAAAGTCAGTGATTTCTCCGTTATCTGCTACAACGAGAGAGTTACAGAAGATAGTAGGATAACCAAGCTTCTTCATAAGCGGACCTGCAAACTGGGAGAATGTATCACTGATAATGATAACCTGTGTCAGTTCTCTTAATTTATCCAAGAATTCTTTTGCTCCAGGAATAGGGTCAATCTTTGCGATTGTTTCCTGAATTTCTTTTAATCCAAGACCATGTTCTTTTAAAATGTTAAGACGATACTTCATTAACTTATCGTAATCTGGTTCATCTCTGGTTGTTCTCTTTAACTCTGGAATTCCAGTCTCTTCTGCGAATGCAATCCAGATTTCCGGTACTAATACGCCTTCTAAGTCTAAACAAACAATTTCCATGTCTTTGTTTCCTCCATTTCTGATGTGTCAGTTGCGGTATTTAACAATAAGTAACACTACAAAACAGTATGTAAAATACCACGTCTTATCTTTCTAGTAATGTGAGTGTGTATTGAAAATCATTTTAGTATCTTCAAACACAATCGGATATGGCTCATGCTAGAGCGTGTTTGAAAAACCATTCTCGCAAATGTGATGTGTAAATTACTTTTTGCTTTTTCAAATATTCTCCAGTTAAGTTCAAGCCATATTAAACACTATTATAGTAGGAAACCTGAAAAATCTCCATAAAAATTTTTATTTTTCAAAAATTCTAAGAATTTTTTGGCTGTTGGAGCGATATGTTTTTCAAACACGCTCTAGCAGTAAACTAAGTAACTATCCAGCTGCCCCCAGCCAAAGACAGCTCGCCAACTTTGTACCAGTTACAAAAACTTCACAATTGTTGCAATCAGTTTCTCACAATTCAACGGTTTCGTTAAATGCTCATTCATCACCGGCATCATAATATCCATCAGAATCATGTCATAGTAGGTACCGGCAGGCTTTTCTAAAAATGCTTTTAATGCTTGTGAACCATCTTTTACAGGGGTGACAATAATTCCGGCATCTTCTAACATAAACTGGGCAATTTCGAGATTTAGCTCATTATCCTCAACGAGTAAAATTTGTTTACCAGAAAGAGACGCAGCGGTGATGTCTTCATCGGAAATAGATGGCGTAAATTCATCATTATTTAAGTAATCTGCGTTGCCGTTACCATGGGCTGAAGAATTCTTTTGTGCATTTGCGATAGTAAACGGCAGGATAATAGTGACAGTCGTTTCATTCATGCCGACACCGGTATCGGAAATCGTATATTTGTAAGTAAGTCTGCTTTCTGTCTGTTCGATTAATTCGGTTTTCCAGCGAATCTGTCCACCAGTTTTATTGTATTTGATTGCATTTTCTATAATGTTAAAGAAAATCTTCTGAATATAGATTGGGCTGCCATAAACCCGTTCACAGTTGGATGGAACCGTATAACTGTCACAGATGAGAATAATGCCGGAGTCCGCAGCATGAATTTGCATCGTATCCTGGAGAGCGGCGGTCAGTTCAGAAAGGTGAAACAATTCGTTTGTAAGAACTGTTTCACCGTGTTCTAAACGACTCATGTCAAGCACTTCATTTAACAGGCTTAAAAGCTGCTGTGCGGCACATCGTGCCTTTTGGCGGTTTTCCTCGATTAATTCCATATCGCTTGATTTGCTGTTGATATCAATGATACCGATAATTCCGTTTAAAGGAGTGCGGAAAAGATTATTGATGAATTTAAAGGCAATGAGGAAGAAGTAGAAGGGGTCATGGCAATTCATGGATTGGATATCCTGTCTCCATACAGGGGCAATCCGATATAAGCCATATTAGTGACTTTAGTCGCGGCGTGTTGAATACTCGCTTAAAACGCTACTATTCAACATTTGCTCCGAGGCCACAAATATGGCTTATATATCGTTCTGCGGGCTAATTTTGGATGTGTAACAAAATTACTTATTTATTCATCAAAATCTGTTTGGAAGACACCCTCTGGCGTTCTCATTGTCAAAATCCCAAGATTAAATCCTTCATCTTGAATCGTAATATGGTACTCAAAAGTTACGTCATCTTCAAATTTAGATAACACCAGATAGGTTCCATTTTCCTTATCTTCAATCTGATCACAGATATCATTATATACGTCTCTTCCGGAAATCTCTCTTGGGTAGCCGGATGCTTTTATTTTTTCTTCGAGTGCTTTATAAAATTTGTTCATGGTTTCCTCGCTTTCGTGGTTATGTTGTTTTAATATGATAATTTAAAATAGATGGTTTGAAAAGGGTTTTGTGCCATGCTATAATAATAATAGTATAGAATATTTGTTTTGCTAAGACAATACCATTTTGATGTAAAAGTTTTAATAAAATAGTGTCATGCAAAAATAATAGAAATTCGAAGGACAGAATTGAGGGAATATCTTATCAGCGAAATTGACATAGAAAAATTATACTATTTATCAGATATAAAAATAAAATTAAATTCAGAAAAACGTCAGCATCTTCTATTAACAGGAAAGAACGGTTCGGGTAAAACTCAGTTGTTATTAAAGAGATGTTTAGGTAAAAAGAAAGTGATGAGATGGATAGAGAATATATTTTAAGATTATTGCGCGCGCAGATTAATGTAAATGGTCATATTATCGGAGCGGCTGTAGGCTCTGGTATGACGGCTAAGTTTGCGGCAATGGGAGGAGCAGACTTATTATTGGCACTCAGTGCGGGAAAGTACCGTATTATGGGACGGAGCTCTTTTGCCAGCTATTTTTGTTATGGAAATAGTAATGAGCAGGTAATGGAGATGGGGCAGCGGGAACTTTTTCCTATTATAAAAGATACACCGATTGTATTCGGACTGATGGCCAATGATCCATCTCTTCATTTGTACGAACATTTAAAAGCAATTAAGGAAGCTGGATTTTCTGGAATTGTAAATTTTCCGACGATGGCATTGATTGATGGACAGTTTCGGGAGGCGTTAGAGGAAGAGGGAAATACTTATAAACAGGAAGTAGAGGCGATTCATCTGGCAAGATATCTTGATTTATTTACGATTGCCTTTGTTACGACAGAAGAAGAAACAAGGCAGATGATCGAGGCAGGGGCAGATGTGATTTGTGTGAATCTGGGGTTGACGAAAGGAGGATTTCTTGGGCCGAAAAGACATCTTTCTATTGAAGATGCAAGAAGGATGACGGATAAGATTTATGCACTCTGCAATGAGATGAATCCAGATATTATAAAAATGATCTATGCTGGGCCAGCCAATACGCCGATTGATATGCAGTATATGTATCAGAATACAGAATGTCAGGGGTACATCGGCGGTTCTACTTTTGATAGGATTCCTACAGAGCGGGCGATATATAATACAATGAAAGCTTTTAAAAGTTACGGAGATTTTGACAGGAATAATCCGATGACCCGTTTACTTGATGGAGACTGGAATGCAAGAACGACGGTGGAGTTTGTCCAGAAATATGTAGAGGAACATTACATGGATGAGGTTATTCTTGGGGATCTGGCGCTGGTTGCACATGTGTCCCCTTCTTATCTAAGTACCCGTTTTAAAAAGGAAACTGGGGCAAGTTTTACAGAATATCTGATTCGTTACCGGGTGAATAAGGCAAAGAATCTGTTAAAAGAGAAGCAGAACCGCTGCCGGGAAGTGGCAGAAAATGTCGGATATAAGGATTACGCACAGTTTTCAAAGATATTTAAGAAATATGTGGGGTTATCCCCGAAAGAGTATCAAAGAATGGCTTTAGAAGAGGAAAACCAATATAAACACAAGAAAAGTGAATAAAGATAGTAGTGTTTAAAATATAAATACAAGAGATACAAATATAAACACATTTACTTACATCAGAAAAAGAAGTAGAATAGAGTCACAACAAAGACAAAATTCTACTTCTTTTTTAAAATTCATGAATTATATATTAAGTTGTCAGAATATTTTTCACAATGGGAGAGTTACAAGGAGAAAGGAGAAAAGATGAAGACAATCGCAATTGCAGGAACCTTTGATTCAAAAGGAGAAGAATTTCTATATGTAAAAAAATTAGTAGAAAAACTTGGACTTCAGACATATATGATTCATACTGGTGTATTTGAGCCAGCGTTTGAACCAGATGTATCAAACAGGGAGGTTGCAGAGGCAGCAGGATACGATATTGATAAAATCGTAGAAAAAAAAGACAGAGCATTAGCGACGGAAGCACTTTCTAATGGTATGAAGGTTTTAGTTCCACAGCTTTACAAAGAAGGCAAATTTGATGGAATTCTTTCTTTTGGTGGTTCAGGAGGAACTTCATTAGTAACTCCGGCAATGCAGAAACTGCCGATTGGTGTACCAAAGCTGATGGTTTCTACGATGGCTTCTGGAGATGTCGAAAGATATGTTGGAACAAGTGACATCTTAATGATGCCGTCTATTGTTGATGTGGCAGGAATTAATAAGATTTCAAAAATTATTTTCAAAAATGCAGTATTAACAATTGCAGGAATGGTAGCTGGACAGGAAAAACTTGCAGAAGAAGAAACTATAGAGGAGAAACCTTTAATTGCAGCATCTATGTTTGGTGTTACAACTCCATGTGTAGAACAGGCAAAAGCAGTGTTGGAACAGGCAGGATATGAAGTGCTTGTTTTCCATGCAACAGGTACAGGCGGAAAAACAATGGAATCCCTCATTGAATCTGGATTCTTTACCGGAGTGTTAGATCTCACCACAACTGAATGGTGCGATGAGGTAGTCGGAGGTATTCTTGCTGCCGGAGAAGACAGATGCAGAGCTGCCATCCGCAAAAAGATTCCACAGGTTGTTTCTGTTGGTGCATGTGATATGGTAAATTTTGGGCCAATTGATGAGGTGCCAAAGCAGTTTGCAGGCAGAAATCTTTACAAACACAATCCATTAGTTACTCTGATGCGTACATCCGTTGAGGAAAATAAAGTAATTGCTGAGAAGTTAGCAGAGAGATGGAATGAGACAGAGAATAAGATGACACTCTTCCTTCCAAAACAGGGTGTTTCAATGATTGATGCTAAAGGACAGCCATTTGATGGTCCAGAGGAAAGAAAAGTATTATTTGATACTTTAAAAAATAATATCTCTAATGAAAATGTTGAAATCGTCGAGATGGATAACAATATTAATGATGAGGCATTTGCCAAGGCAGCCGCACAAAAATTAATGGAACTGATTAACGAAGGTAAATAATAAATTACATAAATAAAATCATTTAAAAAACAGGAGGTAACGATTATGTTAAGAAAAAGCAGAGAAGAAATCTTAAAAGACTTTAAGGCACAGGTAGCACAGGGGAAAATCTTAGTAGGTGTTGGAGCTGGTACAGGTATTACAGCAAAATGTAGTGAAAAAGCAGACGTTGATATGCTCATCATTTACAACTCTGGACGTTTCAGAATGGCAGGAAGAGGTTCTTTATCAGGAATTCTTTCTTACGGTGATGCCAATGCCATCGTTCAGGAAATGGGACAGGAAGTACTTCCTATCGTAAAGAAAACTCCAGTACTTGCCGGTGTATGTGGTACAGACCCATTCCGTGTAATGGATATTTTCTTAAAACAGTTAAAAGAGCAGGGATTTAACGGTGTACAGAACTTCCCTACGGTTGGTCTTATCGATGGTAAATTCCGTGCAAATTTAGAGGAAACAGGAATGGGATATGGTCTTGAAGTAGACATGATTCGTGAAGCACATAAGCTTGATATGTTAACATGTCCATATGTATTTGAACCAGAACAGGCGAAAGCAATGGCAGAAGCTGGAGCAGATATCCTTGTAGCACATATGGGATTGACAACAAAAGGTTCTATCGGAGCAGAAACAGCATTAACATTAGATGACTGCTGCGAAAAGATTCGTGAGATTATCAAAGCTGGAAAAGAAGTAAATCCAGATATCATGGTTATCTGCCACGGCGGCCCAATTGCAGACCCAGAAGATGCAGCATATGTAATTAACAATGTACCTGAAATCGATGGATTCTTCGGAGCATCTTCTATCGAAAGACTTGCTTCTGAAAGAGGAATGACAGCGCAGGCAGCAGCGTTTAAGGCAATCGAGAAGTAATTACTATTTAATTCATTAAGTGAACTATAGACGAAGCCATTACCCCCAATAAGGCATATTTGTGATTTTAGTCGTGGCGGTTTGAATGTTCGCTCATGCGCTCGCATCCAAACCTTGCTCCGAGACCACAAATATGCCTTATTGGGGGTAATGGCTTCTGTGCTGTGGCTTGAGAAGGTGAATTAAACAGGGGGAGGGGAATTTGAGGATGAGATACCAGGTGTTCTGCTTATTTAAGAATGACTGGGGATAGAAGATATGATTTGACTACATATAGTATAGAGAGAAAAAACGGTATTTTAAATTTGATTTTATAAATATTATGGATAACATAATATAATCATGTCAGACTTAGTTAGAATCTGCTTCTTTATCTAGACCTTTTGGAATAATCATAGGTATGTACATATAACTCATAAAAATGGAACTTAAAAAATATAGAAAAGCTCTCTTTTTCAATGATTACCACAGCAATATTTCAATAATTTCAGAATAAAAAGTAGACTGTTGTTATCAATCTCAACTCATTACCACTTCCATTTAAATACAAAACTTCTATTCACTTTGTTTATATTTATATTTTTTTGGTGACACTTCGCATTTTTACAATGTTTCCTCAAAAGAAGTATTATGCACTTCGTGGAAAGCTGGAGATGATATTTGGAATGGTCGTATTTCCGGTTATTGCAGGTGTTTTGCAAATGTTTTTCACAGAGATTTCTATTATTTGTTTTGGACTGACACTTGGAATTATTCAGGTATTTACGGCATTTCTTACAAATAGAATTACAATGGATGAATTAACGCAGATTAATAACCGAACAAAGCTGATGCAGTATTTGGAAGGATATATGGAAAGACATACAGAAGGGGAAGAAACAGATTTACATTTTTTGATGATTGATCTTGATGATTTTAAATGGATTAATGATACATATGGTCATGTTGAAGGAGACAGGGCATTGATAAGGATAGCAGGGGTTTTGAAAAAAACACTGGCAGGACATGCAGGTATTCTTGCAAGATATGGCGGAGATGAATTCTGTATTGCCGGAGAGATGCTTCGGGAAGAGGCGGAGCATCTGATTAAAAACTTATATGAAAATCTGGAGAAAGCGAATAAACAGGCAGCCTCTCCATATGATATAGGAATGTCTGTTGGCTGTGCACAGTTTACAAAAGAAGTCAGAACCATTCCAGACCTTGTGAATAGTGCAGACGAGGATATGTATTTATGAAAAGAACAAAAACGTACTAATTTGTAAATACTAATTTGTAGATTTCGTATAGACGAAAAAAGAAACAATATCATATCCCATCTGCTCTGTAGTCGCTGTGTTTAAGATGCTCATCCGCATCCTAAACACGCTCCGAAGCCGCATCTGGGATATGGTATTGTTTCTTTTTTCTGATTATCCTAAATCCACAGTTGGTGAGGATGGGGAATCTCCTTCTCTTTCCAACAAAAATCATTAATTTGCTATTTGTTATCAAAATCAGACAGCCGCTGAAATAAAATTTTATGCTGAATTGTAAGAAGACTATGATAAATAAAAAAGAATTGTTATAAGTTTGAATTTTGTGACTTTGTGCTGCGGAATTTTGACTATAACCTTGCGAGCTCGTTTTCGAGCAAGGTTGTTTTATTAGGCAAAATGAAGCGTTTAGCGCAACGGAACAAAATCAAACTTATAACAATTCTTTTTTTAGAAGACCTGGTACAATTCAGCTCAATATCTTCTGCTAAAGCGGCGTCTGTTTCTCCAGCAAATTAGTAGTTATAATAATTCCGAATATCCATGTCCGTTTACCAAAGCATCGATTTTCTGACCACTCTTACAATATGGGCAGTCATGCTTACTATATGTATGGTAAGTAGGAATATCATTTGGAGTAAACAGCGAATTAACAGGAAGATTACCATATTCAGAAAGCGTACTAAATATTGCTGAAATTCCCTGCAGTTTGCCACCATAGTACTCGATACATTCCCAGCTTCGGTTGATTGTGATTCCAGTTGTGACAGATGCCATTAAAATAATGATATTTCTATCTTTAATCATTGGCTGGATATTTTTGCGGAAGAACATCTGACCATCTGAATCTATTTCTGGAGTAACAATATAGATAGATTTATGCTGGTTGTAAGAGAAGAATCCGCTCTCTGTAAGCTTTTCTGCTAAAAATGCACCGATTACTTCTGTTCCGTCAAGACATACGATGGTATCGACGACGGTATTATGTTTATAAAGTGGAACTAACGCTCTTGCAGCTTCTTCTGCATTAGACTGACGTACTTTTAATGTTGTCATATCTAAAAAGTAGTTGACATGAGAATGCTTTGTTGCGAAATGTCCCGGATAGGCAGAAAGATGTAGATTACAGGCTTTTGAACGAAATTGAATTTTGCGGTTTTCCATAAGATGTCCTCCTCCTTTATTGTGAAAGAATTGTTTATTTTGTTTATTATACCTTTTTTGTGTGAAAAAATAAAGGAGTATTTGTGCAAAATTACAGGCTTTTCTTGACAGTTTATAATTTCTTTCTGATTTTTTGAAAATACTTCATGGTATGCATATACAGTTGTATAAAATGAAAGGGAGCGCTATTAGTTTGTGAAAAAAGTTTGACAAAAATAGTTCAAAATTGATTTTGGATACTATATCTTTGATTTAAAAAAGACAGGAGGAGAATGTAAGCGAGAAAAGAAGAATGATGGAAATAAGAGTGAAATTATGAAGAAAAACGGAAGATATTTGATAGAATGAGAATGTTTTGTATAAAATGACGAAAAAATAGAAAAACCAACTAGTAATTGAATGTCAAAATACGTTAAAATTATAACGAAATAAAAATGGACATATAAAACAAAAATAGAATTTTAAAGATAAAATAGAGAAAAACAGGAAAAATACACAAGCGTTCCTGAAAAAAACAGGAGATTCAGAAAGAAAATTGAAAGAATTGTTAAAAAATTTGCAAATAGGCAGAATGTTCATTTTGTTTAGTGGAATGGGCAAAATAAAATAAATGTTAAATAACTAACAGAAAATGGTTGCTAACATGATAATAATTTGTTATTATTACATAGAATGAAAGAGCAACAAGGTATACAATATAGCATTTTTATGGAGGAAAGAATATGGGTAATTCAAAAATGAATGCCAGAGAGCGCATTGATTATCTGTTTGATGACCACAGTTTTGTGGAAGTTGGTGGATATGTTTCCGCTCGTAATACCGATTATAATCTCGGTGCAAAGAAAGTAGAAGGTGATGGTGTTATCACTGGATACGGAGTTATTAATGACCGCATGGTTTATGTTTACAGTCAGGATGCTTCCGCACTTGGAGGTTCCGTAGGTGAGATGCATGCGAAGAAAATTGCTTCCCTTTATGATCTGGCGATGAAAACAGGTGCGCCAATCATTGGAATGCTGGATTGTGCAGGACTTAGATTACAGGAAGCGACAGATGCCCTTCACGCTTTTGGAACGATTTTTAATAAGCAGGCACAGGCATCTGGAATGATTCCACAGATTTCTGCAGTATTTGGAATGTGTGGAGGAGGAAGTGCCGTAATGTCCGCTATGTCTGATTTTACATTGATGGAGAAGGAGAACGGCAGTCTCTTTATCAACAGTCCGAATGCATTAGCGGGGAATGAAGAATCCCGTCAGAATACGTCAGGAGCACAGTTCCAGTCTGAGCAGGCTGGTAACGTAGATTTTGTATGTGAGACAGAAGAAGCACTTCTTGACCAGCTTCGTATTCTCGTTGATGTACTTCCTTCTGATTATGAAGCAGAAGATGTTTACTTTGATAACGATGATGATTTAAATAGGGTTATTCCTGAGTTAAATGATGCCGCATATGATGCCGCTTACATTTTAAAATCTATTTCTGACAACAATATGTACATAGAGACAAAGGCAGCCTATGCCAAAGAGATGGTAACTGCATTTATCCGTCTGAATGGAGAGACAGTAGGTGCGGTTGCAAACCAGCCAGTAGATGGTGAGTCCGTTTTAACAAGAAATGGTCTTGAAAAAGCAGAAAGATTTATTAAGTTCTGTGATGCATTTTCGATTCCTCTTCTTACTGTAACGAACGTGACAGGACTTCGTGCCAACGCACATGAAGAGAGAAAGCAGGCGCTCGCATTAGCGAAGTTTACAACAACACTTGCACAGGTTAGTGTACCTCGTATTAATCTCATTGCAGGCGAGGCTTATGGAACTGCAGCGGAAGTAATGAATTCTAAAGCTATCGGAGCTGACTTTGTTCTGGCATGGCCACAGGCATCTGTAGGAATGATGGATGCAGAACAGGCAGTTCGTATCATGTATGCAGAGGAAATCAATACAGATAAGAATAAGACAGCACTTATCGCAGAGAAAACTGCGGAATATGCAGAAGGACAGAGCAGTGCATTAGCAGCTGCAAAGAGAGGATATATAGATGACATCATCGAGCCGGACGCAACAAGAAAGCGTCTTATCGCTGCTTATGAAATGCTTTACGGAAAGAAAGTAACTCCAGTGACAAAGAAGCATACGGCAGTATAGTGAGGTGAGAGTATGAACGTATTTGAACAAGCCTTATTAAATACTTTGATGGGTATGGGAACTGTATTTGCAGTACTGATTTTCATTTCTTTACTGATTTCTCTTTTTGTATATATCCCATCTATTGAAAGAGCGTTAAAGAATCGTTCTTCTAAGAAAGAGAAAAAGGCTGCGCAGGAAGAAAGACCGGCTCCAAAGCGTCCGATTCTTGAAGAAGTTGTGGAAGAAGAGGAACTTGTGGATGATGGTGAACTTGTCGCAGTAATCACAGCGGCAATCATGGCAGCGAATGGAGGAGCAGCAGTCAGTGCAGATAAGTTGGTCGTTCGTTCAATCAAGAGAGTGAAGAGAAGATAGCAAAAATGTATTCTTGGAATCTTTTTATAAAGTTTTGAAAAGTTAGCTATAGAAAGATTTTAGAAGTACATAAAATCATTCAGGAGGATTTACAATGAAAAATTATAGAATTACAGTTAATGGTGTTGCTTATGATGTAGCAGTAGAAGAATTAGGTGCAGGAGAAGAAAGTGCAGCGCCGGTAAGTACACCAGCAGCCGTTCCGGCTCCAGCTAAGAAAGCTGCCCCAAAGACTTCCGGAAGTGCCGGTGCCGTAAAGATTACAGCACCAATGCCAGGTAAGATCGTAGCAGTAAAGGCACAGGCAGGTGCTTCTGTAAAGAAGGGCGACGCTGTTCTTGTATTAGAGGCTATGAAGATGGAGAATGAAATCTGTGCAGCACAGGATGGTGTTATCGCAAGTGTGGAAGTAGCAGTTGGAGATATGGTAGAAGGCGGAGATGTACTGGCTACAATGAACTAGAGCATATTTGCAAAATAAAACGGAGGAAGATTTATGAGTTATGTTGTAGAGACAATGACGAATCTCGCAGCACAGACCGGATTTGCATTCTTAAAGCCAGGTAACTTCATTATGATACTGGTTGCTTTAGTCTTCTTATATCTGGCCATCGCCAAAGGATATGAGCCACTTTTGTTAGTGCCGATTTCTTTTGGTATGCTGCTGGTTAACTTATATCCGTCCATTATGGAAGAAGGCGGATTATTACATTATTTTTACTTATTAGATGAATGGAGTATTCTCCCTTCACTGATTTTCTTAGGCGTTGGAGCACTAACAGACTTCGGTCCGCTGATTGCCAATCCAGCAAGTTTCTTGCTAGGAGCTGCGGCGCAGTTTGGTATTTACAGCGCGTATTTTCTTGCAATGCTTATGGGATTTAACGGAAAGGCAGCAGCAGCAATTTCCATTATTGGTGGAGCCGATGGTCCTACTTCTATTTTCCTTGCCGGAAAGCTTGGGCAGACAGACTTAATGGGACCAATTGCGGTAGCGGCATATTCTTATATGTCACTTGTACCAATTATTCAGCCACCGATCATGAAGCTCCTTACTACAGAAAAGGAACGTCAGATTAAGATGGAACAGTTAAGAACCGTTACAAAAACAGAGAAAATTATGTTCCCTATCGTTGTAACAGTTGTTGTATGTCTGATTCTTCCTACAACAGCACCATTAGTTGGTATGCTGATGCTCGGTAACCTTTTTAGAGAGTCCGGCGTAGTAAAACAGCTTTCAGAGACAGCGTCTAACGCTCTTATGTACATCGTAGTTATTATTCTTGGTACATCCGTTGGTGCGACAACAAGTGCAGAGGCATTCTTAAATGTCAGCACAATCAAGATTGTAGTATTAGGTCTTGTAGCTTTTGCTGTTGGTACTGCAGCAGGTGTCCTGTTTGGTAAACTTATGTGTAAGGTTACAGGTGGTAAGGTAAATCCATTAATTGGTTCTGCCGGGGTATCTGCCGTTCCTATGGCAGCCCGTGTATCCCAGAAAGTTGGTGCGGAAGCAGATCCATCAAACTTCTTACTGATGCATGCGATGGGACCAAACGTTGCCGGAGTTATCGGTACAGCGGTAGCAGCCGGAACATTTATGGCAATTTTTGGAGTATAATTTAGAATTATTTGATTATTTAAAATTCATTATTTATAGGGCTATAATCTGTAAAAAATGTTACAGGGGATATTTATAAATAGTTTACAAGTTGAATTTTAGATAATAACAGTTGTAAGCGCAAATAGTTACGTGATTTGAAATAAAAGGAGATATTATGGCCGAAATTAAGAAAAAACCGGTTAAAATAGTAGAAACCGTTCTCCGTGACGCACATCAGTCTCTGATTGCTACAAGAATGACAACAGAGGAGATGCTGCCAATCGTAGATAAGATGGATCAGGTTGGTTATCATGCAGTAGAATGCTGGGGAGGTGCAACATTTGATGCCTGCCTGCGTTTCTTAAAGGAAGACCCATGGGAGAGACTTCGTAAATTAAGAGATGGCTTTAAGAATACAAAGTTACAGATGTTATTCCGTGGACAGAACATCTTAGGATATAAGCCATATCCAGACGATGTTGTAGAATATTTCGTACAGAAATCTATTGCAAACGGAATTGATGTTATTCGTATTTTTGACTGTTTAAATGACCTTAGAAACTTACAGACTGCTGTAGATGCAACAAAGAAAGAGGGAGGACACGCGCAGATCGCCCTCTCCTATACAATCGGTGATGCATATACATTAGACTACTGGAAAAAGACTGCTAAGAATATTGAAGAGATGGGAGCAGATTCTATCTGTATCAAAGATATGGCAGGACTTTTAGTGCCGAATGAAGCAACTCGCCTTGTAACTGCATTAAAGCAGGCAACAGACATTCCTATCGAACTTCATACACACTATACAAGTGGTGTCGGTGGAATGACTTACTTAAAAGCAGTAGAAGCAGGAGTCGATATCATTGATACAGCCATATCTCCATTTGCAATGGGAACAAGCCAGCCGGCAACAGAAGTTATGGCTGAAACATTCCGCGGTACAGAATTTGATACAGGATTTGACCAGAAGCTTTTAGGCGAGATTGCAGACTATTTCCGCCCAATACGTGAGAAATATCTGGCAAATGGTTTAATGAGTCCAAAGGTACTTGGCGTAAATATCAAGACGTTAATGTATCAGGTACCGGGAGGAATGCTTTCCAACCTCGTATCTCAGTTAGAGCAGCAGGGCGCATCTGATAAGTTCTATGAGGTATTAGAGGAAGTTCCAAAAGTACGTAAAGATTTCGGTGAACCACCATTAGTTACACCGTCCAGTCAGATTGTCGGAACACAGGCTGTATTAAATGTACTTACCGGAGAGCGTTATAAAATGATTACAAACGAGTCAAAAGCCCTTCTTCGTGGAGAATACGGTCAAACCGTAAAACCAATGAATAAAGAAGTACAGAAAAAGGCAATCGGCGATGAAAAGCCAATTACCTGTCGTCCAGCCGACCTTCTTGAACCGGAATTATCTAAGATCGAGGCAGAGATGAGCCAGTGGAAAGAACAGGACGAAGATGTGCTTACATACGCATTGTTCCCACAGGTAGCAACCGAATTCTTTAAATACAGAGCGGCACAGGAGAATAAGATTGATCCTGCAAAAGCCGATGTAAAGAATGGAGCATATCCGGTGTAGGATTGATTTAGATTAAAAACAGACGAACCCCCGCAACTTTATAGATAGCACATGTGAAGATTTCGCTGCGTAGAAAATGCTCAGCCGCATTTTTACTTGCTCCGACATCACATTTGCTATCTATAAAGTTGTGGGGGTTCTGTTTTTTAACCTAAACTTGCCGGAAATGGATAGGTGAAGCTATCGTATTAGATGCCTTGTTAAGTATATTATAATCTATGATTGCAGTATTACCAAATGAAAGAATTATAGCCATTAACGAGATTGAATTTTGTTTAAAAGAGCATCCTGCAAAATCTGTGAAAAGTTTAAATTCAATCGCAATGCTTCGTTATTCAACCATTCAGGGATTGTTAAAGTTTTTTTGATAGATTTATTATGATACTTTCGATTATATTCCAAATAATCATATGGGATGATTACGACAACTCCATCATCAACATGTGTGATGTTAGACGGTTCTGGAAGTTCTTTATGGTCGTTAATGTCATCAGTTAAGATAAGTCCTAAAGCATCTATAGCCATATCATAGGCTTCTTGCATATTTTCTCCCTGAGTTAGACATTCGGGAAAGTCAGGAAAAGTCACCCAATAACCGCCTTCTTCTGCAATATGAAATACAGCAGGATAAAATAATTTTTTCATAATGGATACCTCCAATGTATGTGAGTTATTATAGATGAAATAAGGCTATTTTAAGCCCGCTTGTTTTAGGATGGCATCTTCTAGTCCTTTTTTTAAATCTTTGCTATGAAGAGGAACTGTTGTTTGTTTGCCAGTTTTAAAATTCTTCATTTTCACATGGGAACCATTTTGACTTATTTTTATGAAACCATTCTTTTTTAATAATCTTATCATTTCTTTTGGTTTCATTGGCATAGTATGCCACCCCTTTCTATAATTATATTATAATACGTATAATATACGTGTGTCAAGAACTCGGTGATACAACTGGTGAGGAATAGTATATCATATTTAAGAAGAAAAACAACTAATAAATGTAAAATAACATAAAAAATGTAATTTTGAAAATGAAAAATTTTTGATAAAAATACAGAGATATGGTAAAATGAAGTATCAAAAGATAGTCAGGGGGAGATACAATGAATAACGCAGTTTCATATGCTATGGATAGTCAGGTGATTTTTCAGATGTTTTTTTCAATTGTATGTATAGCGGCAGCTATAGGTGTATCCATTTTGGTTCTTCGCTTTATGAGGAAGTTTATAGATTTTTTGTTACAATAGGGGTAATAGAAGTAAGGAAGGGATATTAGGTCCCTTCCTTTAAAAATTTTAAAGAAAATTTTTGGCGATGTCATCTAAAGTTCTGGAGATTTTTGAAAAATCCTGGTTTAAATCTAATGCAAGAACAGAAATCTGATTTCCGCTCATATGGTAGGTGTTATTAGGAATAATATCTTCATCGGTTTGTGCATAAAGAAGCATTCCTGATACAGTATGTTCATAGTTTCTCAATTCAAATTCCTTATTTTTTACATAGGTAAAAATCTGATAAAGATTATTGGAATGCAGAGTATGTATTCCGTATTGTTGCTGGGTCATATGCGAATAATATTTGGCATCAATAATAAGTATGTTATTGTTTTTGGATAACATAATATCTGTCTGCAT
>NZ_ACEP01000114.1 GCF_000173975.1 Anaerobutyricum hallii DSM 3353 | reverse complement strand
ACCACAAGCACACGATGCTGGTATAGTCAGAGTACTAAATGTACGTTATTATCTAAATTTATTGTATTTTAATTTTTATTATTTAACTAAAGATATTATACTATGATTAGAACGCTCTATCAAGTAGGTAACAGACGCAATTCATCTCCCACCTTAGAGGTCGGAGTCTTCTTGCTGTAAAAGAAGAAATGTGTATTCAGAATCCTATCGTAAAGGGACAGTATGAGACTGCGGCAATCAGAATTTCTATAGAGTTTTTATTTCTTTCATGATATAATTTTCATATAAACTGACGATTCGGGATCTGTACCTTTTCATCAGCAAGGAGGGATACTATGAGAGTTCATTTAACACCTTTTCTTAAAAGAATGACTAATTACTTTTTCAGTATTTTGCTCATTAGTAGTTTATTGTCTATTTCCGTTTTTTCCCCAACAACTGTACATGCTGCATCGAAAGTTAAACTGAACAAAACAAATATCACTCTCGTAAAAGGCAAGCAATCTAAATTAAAAGTCAAAGGAACAACAAAAAAGGTCAAGTGGTGTTCTAGCAATAAAAAAGTTGCAAAAGTGAACACCAATGGCACTGTAAAAGGCGTAAAACCTGGTACTTGTTACATTTACGCTAAAGTAAATAAGAAAAAACTTAAATGTAAAGTAACTGTAATGACGCAAAAAAGCTTTAATGCAAAGCAGTTTTATCTTTTCGTTCGTAAAAAGGGTAAGAAAGGGAAAAATAATACACGAATACTTTCCAGAGAAATCCTTTATCCAACAGATGAATTGCATATGACTTATATTGTGGCATATCCTCAGGTTGGAAAGATAAGTTTTATGTATAATTTTTATCCTTGTAACCAGAATGCTAACTATAAGACAACTATAACTATGAATATAATATCTGGGCAGGAGGGAACCGTTTTCTCTAAAATTTCCAATTGGAATCCTAGCTCTACTGTAGAATCAACTGGAACGATTACAATGAACTATGATGGAAAAAGTAAAGGATTTTCCTATACAAAAATAAACTCACATTTTGAGGCAGATTATGAAGAAGATAATTACGATTATATTGGACCACCTTCTTCTATAGATATTCCTTCTTTTCTTTCGAGTATAAACGATACCTTTAGTTCCTGTAACAAACTTATGAAAAAATATGGTTATAGCATGAAAAAAATAGGATTTACGAAATGGAAATTCTGATTGAACAAAATCGCTGCGCAATGGCTTGCGAAAGCTATGTGCAGCGATTTTTGTTTATAAAAATAAAAAAAGCAGTGACAAAAACATCCTACTTCAACATTGTTTCTTTCACAATTGTTGATTTTATTATGGAGGTTAATTACTATGCATGAAAAGAGAAGCTATCTCCCTGTTGTCCTTTCCCGCTCTGAGATGGAGGCCATCATTGATTCCACCTTTAACTTGAAACACAAAGCTATGATTGCTCTTATGTTAGACATTTTTATAATCGGCAGTTACCTGAATATTCGCCAGAATGTGGTCCTCTGCTCTGATTATAGGTTTCTCTACAGAGGTGTCTCCTTGCCTGCGGCAAATCAGAATCTAAAGCTTCGCTATTATTTCCCGCTTATATGCAAGGAATTCATCTGTGAGGTAAAAATCCTCCGCCCGTGGTTTCTTTTCTTTAATGATGATCTCATCTCGAATTTCTCCAGGCTTTCCATTGAGAATATAAATTCTGTCTGAAAGAAGGATTGCCTCATCAATATCATGTGTTATAAAAATTGTAGATAACTCAATATGCTGCATAACTTCAAGATACCATCTATGAATTGCTGTTTTCGTAATGGTATCCAGTGCACTAAATGGTTCATCAAGAAGTGCAACTCCATTGGAAGAAAGATATGTTCTAAGCAGAGCTGCTCTCTGGCGCATACCTCCAGACAACTGGGAAGGATATTGATACTCTGTTCCTTCAAGTCCAAAGTCTTCGAAATACGTCTGTGCTTTTTTTCTTGCTTCTTTTTTGCTCATTCCATGAAGAACCAACGGTAATGCCGTGTTGTCGATTATTTTTTTATGTGGAAAAAGTAAATCTTTCTGGAGCATATAACTAATCTGTCCTGGCCTAGAAGTAATATCTTCACCATTAAGCAATACCCTTCCCTCCTCTGGAGTTGTCAGTCCAGAAAGGACATGGAAAAGAGTTGTCTTTCCAGAACCGCTGACTCCGAGAAGTGAAATAAGTTCTCCTTTATGCAATTCGATATTAATATCTTTGATTATAGTTCTCCCACTATATTTTTTTGTAATATGTTCAGCCTTTAAAAGAACCATTATATTATCCTTTCTCTAATAATTTGCCACAGACAAAGTTGACGAAAAGCGAATCGCCATATAGCCATATCTGTGATTTTCGTCGCGGCGCGTTGAATATTCGCTTATACGCTCATATCCAACACTTGCTCCCAGACCACAGATATGGCTATATGGCGATTCGCTTTTCTGTCTTTGGCGGCTCGTCTGTCTGTTCGCCCATCCCTGCAAATTATTTAGGAAGATAGTCGTTTGAGAAACCTTTTCCTGTGAGGTCTTTTGTAGTCAGTTTATTCTCTGCGAGCCATTTGTAGAAGTTATTCCATCTTGTCTCGTCAATAACTCCCCAGTTGTCTGCATCTGCTACATACTGTTTAGAAAGCCATTCCTGACTCTTATATACTAAGTCTTCAGAACCTTTTAAGGAACCTGTGTCATCTCCTGCGATAAGAAGGTCTGCTGCTTTCTTTGGATTATCAATCGCGTACTGGTATCCTTTTTTGGTTGCTGCAAGGAATGCTTTTGCCTCATCTGGTGAATTCTTTAAGAAGTCATTGTTTGCGATCATAACTGGTGTGTAGTAATCAAATACAGAGTCGATATCTTTGAAGTTCCAGTAGTCACAGTCAACGCCTTCTACTTCTGCGTTGATTCCACCCCATCCGTAGAATACCCAGATAGCGTCTGTCTGGTTTGCTTTTAATGCAGCTGGTTCATCTGTGATGTTGTTAGGGATTAATTTTACTTTACTGAAGTCTGCTCCCTCATCTTTCATAACTGTTTTTAAAGTAGCCTGCTCGATTGGAGATTCCCATGTGGAATAAGTCTTTTCTTCAAGTCCTTTCGGGCTGGAAATTCCATCTCCCTTTCTGGAAATGATTCCTGATGTATTATGCTGAATCAGTCCTGCAACGGCTGTAATTCCAAGTGGGTTATCGGAATCAAATGCGGCTGCCATTGTATCCTGTGCTTCGATGGCGAACTGAGCCTGACCAGATGCGCACATGGTTGCTGCTCCATTTTCCGGTGGCTGTACGATTTCAACATCAAGCCCGGCATCTTCGTAATAACCAAGTGCCTTTGCTGCGTAAATTCCTGTGTGGTTTGTATTTGGAGTCCAGTCAAGGCAGAATGTTACTTTTGTAAGCTCCTTTTTACCTGCTTCTGTACTTGCACTCTCGCTCTTTGTGCTAGAAGAACCACATGCAGTTACAGATAATAACATTACTGCACTCAAAGTTCCTGCAACAATTTTTTTCCAGTTTAACTTTCTCATAATTTCCTCCTGTAAATTTTCAGATACTATTTGTACAAAATCACATAGATTCTTTTAGATATTATTATATATGCCCATATGGATTCTTTTGGATGCTATTATATATCCATATAGATTACTTTGAATGTGATTTTAATATAGGATATTTTAAATATCCAAATATATCTTTTTTTATTCCAAAGCTTCCTTTTTCTCCACTCTCACCCACGGCAGAGAGAGTGTTTTGATGAGATTGACCGCTCCCATTAAAAGAAGACTGATAATGACAATAAAAATAATAACTGCAAACATTTTATCAAAAGCATATGCCTTTGAAACTCTTGTCATGTAAACACCAAGTCCCTCAAATCCCCCGAGCCATTCAGAAATAACCGCTCCTACAACTGCGTAAGAAGCAGAAATCTTTAAACCGGAAAAGAACTGCGGCAATGCAGTCGGAAACTTCACATGGAAAAATATCTGTATTTTGGTTGCTCCCATTGCCCGCATGAGATCAATGGAATCCTTATCCACGCTCTTGTACCCGTCAAGCAAGCCTACTGTAATTGGGAAAAAAGTTGTGATTACAACAAGAGTAATTTTCGGTGCCATGTAAAATCCCATCCACAGCACAAGCAATGGTGCGATAGCGATTGTCGGAATCGTCTGTGTGATAATCAGAATCGGATACAACGCCTTGTTAAGTATCTGAAAATGATCCATTAATGTCGCCATAACAAATGCTAAACCAACACCGATACACAGTCCGTAAAAGGCTTCCTGCAACGTAACACTGGCATGTTCTAATATCGTTGGCAAATCAGTCACTAATGCTTTTATCACCTGCACGGGAGAAGGCAGCATGTATGCCGGAACTGCCCCACTCTGGCATAAAAACTGCCAGAGCAGAATCAGAAGGCATAATGCTACTACTGCTGGAAGCTTACTGGTGATGCTTTGTAACCTTTTTGTCAATGGTCAGCACGTCTCCTTCCGCCTTGTAAGAAATCTTAACATAAGTGTTCATTGCTTTGCATCCTGCTTTTGCTGCCACTAACTGGCAGTTCTTTACGATTTCCATTAAAGTATCATAATCGCCTTCAATTGATGTCTCACATGGTCCTACATAATAGTTTAATCCTGTGGATTTGATGTAATCAATGACCTCGTCTACGATACGGATTACTTCTTCTTCATCCTGTACAGATGGTAAAACCTGAATTGCTACACTTGCATTCATTCTTCATTCCTCCATATAATTTGTATAAATTTTGTATAAATATTGTATTTATGCCGCATAAAAAGTCTGCTATTCTTTTCTGATCTGCAATCTGCCATTGGCTATATCTAAAAAAGAATTTATGTCTTCTTATTAAAAGTTCCTGCAGATAAAAAAGAAAAAGGCCAGCAAATAATGCTGACGCTGCTTTTAAAATCTTCCTGATAAACTTTTTATTGAAAGTTCTTTTGCAAACTCTTCCACGCTGGCATTATCCAAACAGGTTCAAGGGTCTAAGGCACAACCTTACTCTCAGCTTCCTAAAAACGACAAGCTCCCCTGGAGCGTGTTTGAAAAATCATTCCAGCAACCTGCACATCGCAATTTGCAGAAAGCATTTTTCAAACACGCTCTGGTCTTATATTGAACTTTTTACAGTATAAAACAAATTTCAGAAAAAAACAAGAGTAAAACTCTTGCGTTATTTAATAAAACAATGGTATAATCTTTACTTTAGTAAGCTAAAGGGGGACTGTACTAATGCTAAAAACAATAGAAGCCGTTAACAGCGCTGTTAACAACTTTATCTGGGGTATTCCAGCAATGGTCTGTATCATTGGTGTTGGACTTTATCTCAGTTTTCGAACAGGATTCATTCAGATTCGAAAGTTTCCTTACTCTATCAAAAATACTTTAGGACGGATTTTTGATAAATCAGAAGCTGCGGATGGATCAATCACTCCGTTTCAGGCGGTATGTACCGCACTTGCCGGAACCGTTGGAACGGGAAATATTGCCGGTGTAGCCGGTGCAATCACGATTGGCGGACCAGGCGCCGTTTTCTGGATGTGGATATCCGCCCTTCTTGGAATGTGTACCAAATATTCTGAAGTAACACTCGCTGTACACTTCCGTGAAAAAAACTCACAGGGTGACTGGGTTGGCGGTCCAATGTACTATATCAAAAATGGACTTTCCAAACACTGGCACTGGCTTGCTTTTCTCTTTTCCCTTTTCGGTGTTCTGACCGTATTTGGTACAGGAAATGCAACACAGGTCAACACAATCGTAACTGCAATTGATTCACTGATGCTCAACTTTAACCTTGCTTCATCAGGCAGTCTTTCTACCATCAACCTTGTAATCGGTATTGTTATTGCTATCGCTGTTGCCTTAATTCTTATCGGTGGTATCCGCCGAATCGGAAAAGTAACAGAAACTTTAGTTCCATTTATGGCGCTGCTTTACATCCTTCTCGGACTTGGTGTTGTTATTTTAAACATACAGCAGATACCGGCTGTATTCCAGTCTATTTTTGAAGGAGCATTTCATCCGGCAGCATTTACCGGTGGAATGGTAGGGACTTTATTCACCAGTATGAAAAAGGGTGTATCACGAGGTATTTTCTCTAACGAAGCGGGTCTTGGTACCGGCTCCATCGCTCACGCAACAGCAGATACCTCCCAGCCTGTAAAACAGGGATTATTCGGTATCTTTGAAGTATTTACAGATACAATCGTTATCTGTACACTGACCGCCTTAATTATTTTATGCAGCGGCATTAATGTTCCTTACGGACAAACAGCCGGTGCTGAACTGACCATTCAGGGCTTCACTGCAACTTATGGCGGATGGGTATCCATCTTTACAGCCATTGCACTTTGCTGTTTCGCATTCTCCACTACAATCGGATGGGGACTTTACGGCTCTCGCTGCATCGAATTCCTTTTTGGGACAAAAACAATTCGTCCGTTTATGATTGTCTACTCACTTGTTGCGATTCTCGGAGCAACGGTAGACTTGGGATTATTATGGAGTATCGCAGAAACATTTAACGGACTTATGTCCATACCGAACTTGATTGCTGTATTCCTCTTATCGGGAACAGTTGTAAAGCTCACCAAAGAATATTTCGGAGCAAAAAAAGCCTGATTTACCGAGCTGGCGAAGCAGACGAACTCAGGGAGATAAATAAAGCATATTTGTGGCCTTGGAGCAAGGTTTGGATGCGAGCGCGTAAAGCGAGCATTCAAACCGCAGCGACTAAAGTCACAAATATGCTTTATTTATCTCCCTGAGTTCTGCTCATTGGCAGCTCGGGAAATCAGTTGGAGAGATTTGAGGAAGAAGACAGAAGTTCAAGAATGCCCCACTGATACTGATTTATATCTACAGAAAGGCTATTTTTTATGAAAAAAACATTTTTCTCCCACGATAAAAATTTTTACGCAGCATTATTTCCGCTGCTTATTATTATTTCATTGCAGAACCTTATTTCTTATAGCGTGAATATGGCCGATAACATCATGCTTGGAGCGTACAGTCAGAATGCTCTTTCTGGTGCGTCGTTGGTAAATCAGGTATTTTTCCTTATCCAACAGGCGGCAGTTGTTATCGGTGATGGGCTGGTTGTTATTGCCTCGCAATATTGGGGACAGAAACGGATGGAACCAATCCGGCAGATTACGGGAATAGTTTTAAAGATTGCATTTTGTCTGGGAATCTTTTTGATTCTTTTATGTTCACTGTTTTCAGGCGCAATTTTAGGATTTTTTACGTCTGATACGGCGATTTTGTCTGAGGCAGGAAGTTATTTGCAGATTATAAAGTATACATTTCTTTTGTATCTTGTGACACAGGTGCTTCTGTCTGCGCTTCGCAGTGTGGAGACGGTACGAATTGCATTTGTGATATCGTGTGTTTCTTTAGTCGTAAATGTAAGTATTAACTATACTTTGATTTACGGGCGATTTGGCTTCCCTAAATTAGGAATCAGAGGTGCAGCGATTGGTACAATGATATCGAGATGTTTAGAATTCCTTATTGTATTTATTTATGTGATAAAAATAGATAAAAAGTTAAAGTTATTTTCAGACAAGGCAGTATTTCACATTGATAAATTATTGCGTTCGGATTATGTGAAAGTGGCTGTTCCTGTCTTCATATCCGGCATGTTATGGGCGATTTCCGTACCGATGCAGACAGCGATTCTCGGGCATTTGAGTTCCGATGCAATCGCGGCAAATTCTGTTGCAAGTACATTTTATCAGTATATGAAAGTTGTTGTACTTGCTATGTCCTCTGCTTCTTCCGTTATGATGGGTAAGGCAGTCGGCAAGGGAGATTTGGACGAGGTAAAAGCTGCGGCAAGAACACTTTCTGTACTTGATGTAGGCATTGGAATAATTCTTGGTGCCGTTCTTTATTTCACAAAAGATTTCCTTTTGGCACAGTATACATTAAGTCCGACAGCAGCTCAACTTGCAGAACAGCTCATTATCATTATGGCAATAGTTATGGTTGGTATGGCATACCAGATGCCTGTTGGTTCTGGAATCATCCGTGGTGCAGGGGATACAAAGTTTTCACTCTATGTCAATATGATCAGTACCTGGGGCATTGTACTTCCACTGTCTCTCTCCGCTGCTTTTTGGTGGAAATGGCCGATTCCTGCGGTAGTGATCTGCCTGCAGTCTGACCAGATATTTAAGGGACTTCCGATTTTCTTGAGATTCCGAAGCTATAAATGGATTCACAAGTTAACAAGAGATAAATAGTGATTT
The DNA here is from genome assembly GCF_000173975.1 of Anaerobutyricum hallii DSM 3353. Taxonomy (GTDB): domain Bacteria; phylum Bacillota; class Clostridia; order Lachnospirales; family Lachnospiraceae; genus Anaerobutyricum; species Anaerobutyricum hallii. The sequence goes on along the minus strand of NZ_ACEP01000114.1, from coordinate 3,068 downwards.
GTAGGGAGGAGGAACAAACAGACCAACCCGCAGCGACGAAAATCACAAATATAGGTTTCTCTTTCTCGTGGCGTCTGTTTGGCCTGCAGTAACTCAGATTTTCAATACTTCCATTTTGAGGATTCCATCTGCACCTCAATTTAATACGCTTATATTTCTTTAGTCTTTATGATTTTTCTTCTCCGGTTCTTTTTACAGAACCTCAATTTCAAGAACATTCTGCCAACCGGCATAAAAATACTGTTGAGAATTTTTTCCAACAGGCTGTGATTTGATTTTCTGGTTTCTATTCGTTGGTACTGGAGCAAATGCCGCCAAAGACAGCTTCCTTGCCTGTGCTAATTACTATTTATCCCAAATTTTTTTAGGTCTACTTTCCCGTTCTTTACCTCTACGCCGTCTTCCTCCAAGCGTTTCGCCTGCTCTCCTTCTCCGCCAAATGCAAATGCTCCTGCGAGTTCTCCTTTAGAGTTTACAACACGAAAACATGGGATATTTTCTGGATCAGGGTTTTTGTGGAGGGCATTACCGACTGCTCGTGACATTTTCGGATTTCCAGCCATTGCCGCTACCTGTCCATAAGTTGCAACGTGTCCTTTTGGAATCTTTTTTACTGCCTCATAGATTCTCTTTGTCGGGCTGTCTGTTACAATATCGTAACTTTCTGTAATCATTCGTTTCACTTCTTTTTCCGGTATCGTTCCGTCAAGGATAAGCGTATTCCAATACTTTTTATTCTGGTGATACCCCGGAATAACTGATGAATACACCTCTCTCCAGAAGTCTCTCCACTCTGGCTCTACTTTCACATTCAAATGAATGAATCCATCCTTTTCATAAACCCACAGAAATGCTTTCTTACTTCCCTTCACCCGTACAAGCTGCCAGTTCTGATCACGAAATGGTGCTTCTACATAGGTATTCGCAAAGGATAAACCATATTTTATTGCTTCTTCTCTTGTATTCATAAACTTCTCCAATGTTTTTTCTTATCTGGCAGTCTGCGGATTATCTCGCTCTGCGGGCATAATACTTGAGCGAATCCAGTCTCCCTTACCTGCTGCGACCTCCTATTTTATCTTAAAAGCCGCTTTACCATTCTGTTTCACATTATATAATGCTACGTCAGCACTTCTGCACAACGAGATAAAGTCTTCTCCCTGTTCAGGGAATGCCGCGCCTCCGGCACTGGCTGACAAATATACCTGCTCACCTGTTGCAAGAGTCAAATCTTCAATCATTTTCTGGAATTTTTCCATATAAATATATACAGATTCTTTTGTAACATCTTTTAGATAAACCACGAATTCATCTCCACCATATCTGCCAAGTATACTTCCTTCCGGGAAACATTCCTGTATTGCTTTGGCGAAGTGTTTCAGGCATAAATCTCCGTTATTATGTCCGTAGGTGTCGTTATAGGATTTAAAGTTATCTACATCAATAAATATGAAAAATCCCGGTTCTTTTTTACGGATTTGTTCTTCTAATTCTACCTGAAATGCTCTGCGGTTTAGGATTCCTGTCAGGGCGTCTGTGCTTGATAAGCCTATATAACGTTTCTTTTCTTTTTTCTCCATAAGATAATCAGAATCAATCATAATAACCCCGGTATCAAAATATTTTTGCTCGGATTTTTTTCCATTGATAAGGGAATTCAAAGTCCCTATTCCCAGATATCCCATCTGGTCTTGTTTTTGCATTAAGGAAACTCCTCGATAATCCGAGTCTTTAATAAACTGTTTTGTCTCCTCTGCCATATCAAATCCGACCATAACAATATCCGTTCGTTTTTGTTTTGTAAGTGTCTTTGCTATCCCCACTGTAGATGTATTATTACATCCATAAATTCCCTTTATATTCTCATTTTTCTTCAATAATTTCGCTGCATCCGACTCTGCTTTTTTCACATCCCCGCCATTTAAAGCAATATCTTTTGTAATCTCCCATTTTGTTGGTGCGTATTTTGCCCAGTAATCTAAGAATCCCGAAACCCGATTTACCATCGCCTGTGAAGCATCTGACGACAACAAGATTCCAACCTCTAATGATTCCTGCGGAGAATTGCCTGTATCATGCAGCATCGTAAGCATTTCTTTCGCTGCCATCTCCCCCGCATCTATGTTGTCAGTCATGTAGCAGACATCAAATTCTGTACTGTTAATCGAAGAATCAATTAAAACAACTGGAATCTTTTTCTTTCTAACTTTCTCACAGCTATCTACCAGTGAATTCGAATTTGCCGGGGCCAGCAGGATACCATCTGCACCTTCTTTCACAGCTTTCTCTAAATTTAATAATTATAGCACACATACAGAGGGACAACAAGAACGCGGAACTTTATCTACAGGTACAAGACCCATAGAAAATTACTTACTCGCGATTGCCACGTTTTTTAAAATCCTCGTCAATGCGCTTTTTCCAGTTTGAACCCAGTGGTACACTGCATCGGACAGCACTGATTGCCTCACTGATCACTTCATAATTTAGAGCAGTTCCCTCGCTGTCACATTGATAGTTAACTGCTCTGTCCTCATCAATGCCAAATAAACTGGCTGTCTCCACAGCATCAATATTGGCTCCAAGGAATAGAAACTCCCAGCCATATTTTATTTTCTGCCGCTCAATCATCTGTTTCACTTTATTGCTACTATAATAGCGGCTGGCATTCTCCATTCCATCCGTTGTGATAACAAACATTGTATGTTCCGGAATGTCTTCCTGTCTTGCATACTTATGAATATTTCCAATATGATGTATCGCTCCGCCAATAGCATCTAACAATGCTGTACATCCCCGAACCATATAATCGTGATCGGTCAGGGGCTGGATGTCCTTTACATTTATGCGGTCATGCAGAACTTCACTTACATTGTCAAACAATATCGTAGAAACCAATGCTTCGCCATCTGCATTTTTCTGCTGATTAATCATAGAATTAAATCCTCCGATTGTATCTTGCTCCAGTCCACTCATAGATCCACTACGATCAAGGATAAAAACGATTTCTGTTAAATTCTTTCTCATTATACCTTACCTCCTGAAAATCTCGCTATTAGGTTTACTGT
>NZ_ACEP01000115.1 GCF_000173975.1 Anaerobutyricum hallii DSM 3353 | reverse complement strand
CATTTCCCTTATCGCTGTCGTTATGGCATGCCAAAGCTCAAAAGAGCGGGTAAAAGACTGTGCCTCTTTACTTGATTACGGCTTCTCTCTCTGCAAGATTTACACCGATAAACAGCCTCCCGCACTCTCCACCGTCCCCGTACATAATGGCACAAAAGAATTCATTTCCTGCAAATATAAGAAAAACTTCTCCTATGTTTTTACTTCGGAAATCAACCAAAATAACATTCAGAAAAAAGTGGTATTCCAGAAAAATCTCTCTGCTCCAATTAAGAAAAATCAAGTAATTGGCAGACTGGAGTATTCATATAATAACAAAAAAATTGGGAAAGTTTCTATATTGGCTTCGGAAACAGTGGGAAAGGCAAAATATACAGATTATCTGCAAAAACTACTACTGAACTTGTAAAATAATAATTTCAGTTCAGCAAAAAACAGCTCCCAAAGAAAGAAGATATCCTATATTGTGGTCTTAGAGCGTGTCTAAAAAATGCTTTCTGCAAGATGTGCGTTACAATTTGTGGGAGATTTCGCCTGAATGAGGGCGGCGTAGCGGGCTACGTCAACTGAATGAAGGCAAAATATACCGCAAATTGGGGCGTGCAGATTGCAGGAATGATTTTTCAAACAC
>NZ_ACEP01000117.1 GCF_000173975.1 Anaerobutyricum hallii DSM 3353 | reverse complement strand
GCTCTAGAGTGAGGATTGAATGTGAGCCATTCAGCAAACATTCAACCCACAGTGACAGAGTCACAAATATAGGATAGCTTCTTTCTTTGGGAGCGTCTCCTCTTATCTTCACAAATTACTATTTACAAAATATCAATATGTTCTCCAGCCAATGCCTTATTCATGCTTCTTACCGCACAGAACTTTCCACACATAGAGCAAGTATCCTCATGTTCTGGTTTTCTGTCATCGCGGATTGCTTTGGCTGTTTCCGGATCCATTGCACATTCCCACTGTGCTTCCCAATCTAAAACACGGCGGGCATCTGCCATCTTATCATCTATCTCTCTTGCACCACGGACACCTTTTGCGATATCGGCTGCATGTGCCGCAATTTTTGATGCCATGATTCCCTGTTTTACGTCTTCAAGATTTGGAAGTGCAAGGTGTTCTGCTGGTGTAACATAGCAGAGGAATGCAGCACCATTTTGAGCAGCGATTGCTCCACCGATAGCGGATACAATATGGTCATAACCTGGTGCAATATCTGTTACGATTGGTCCAAGTACATAGAATGGTGCTCCAGAACAAATGGTGGACTGTAACTTCATGTTTGCAGCAATCTGATCCATTGGCATATGTCCCGGTCCTTCTACCATAACCTGTACATTTTTCTCCCACGCACGTTTGGTAAGTTCTCCAAGACGAACTAATTCTTCAATTTGACATACATCGGAACCATCGGCAAGACAGCCTGGACGGCAGGCATCTCCGAGGGAGATTGTTACATCGTATTCCTGACAGATATCAAGAATTTCATCGAAATATTCATAGAAAGGGTTTTCTTCTCCTGTCATTGTCATCCATGCAAATACAAGGGAACCTCCACGGGATACGATGTTCATTTTTCTTTTATGCTTTTTAATCTGGTCGATTGTCTTTCTTGTAATTCCACAGTGTAATGTTACGAAGTCTACACCATTTTCTGCGTGAAGACGTACTACATCAATAAAGTCTTTTGCGGTAAGAGTATCTAAGTCTCTCTGATAGTGAATTACAGAATCATAGATTGGTACTGTTCCAATCATTACAGGACATTCGGAAGTCAGTTTTTTACGGAACGGTTCTGTATTTCCGTGGGAAGATAAATCCATGATGGCATCTGCTCCCATGTTTACTGCTTCCATTACTTTTTTCATCTCTATATCATAATCTTTACAGTCTTTTGATACACCAAGATTTACATTAATCTTTGTTTTTAACATAGAGCCGACACCCTGTGGGTCTAAGCATTTATGATTTTTGTTCGCGCAGATAGCAACTTTTCCTTCTGCTACTAATGCTCTGATTTCTTCTGGTGTCATTCGTTCTTTTGCTGCAACCTTTTCCATTTCTGGAGTAATAATATTTTTTCTTGCTGCATCCATCTGTGTTGTGTAATTTCTCATCTTTTGTTACCTCCAATTTTGTAAATACTATTTATAATGCCATTTTTATAAAGCTTAACTAATCTGTTTATTTCATTACTTTATATACATTGACACTTGTCTGTTACTATGTTTACAAATCCCACATATGATTTAGCGGGCCATTTCCCTGTCCAAGATTCAGCATTGCTCTAATTGCTCCGCTGATGTATACTTTTGCCTTTTTTACGGATTCTTCTACAGGAAATCCCTTTGCCAGATTTGCCGCTACCGCACTTGAAAGTGTACAGCCGGTTCCGTGTGTGTTTGGATTATCAATTCTTTCTTCTGGAAACCAAACGGCTTTTTCTTTTTTTTCTTCCTGCAAAAAACTCTCATAAAGCAAATCGTCCGCATTTTCTTCGCTGTGACCGCCCTTACTTAAGACCGCACAATTCCACCTGTCTGCAATGACTTTTGCTGCTTCTTCCCTTGTTTTTTTATCGGTAATTTTTATCCCGGATAAAAATTCGGTTTCTGGAATGTTCGGGGTTAGCAGGGAAACTTTTGGATATAATTTCTCATATAATATCTTTCTCGTTGTTTCTTCTACTAAAACCGTACCGCTTGTCGAAATCATCACCGGGTCTGCCACTACATTTTTGATAGAATATTTTTCCAGGTATTCTGCGATAATCTCTGCCTGTTCCTTTGAAGCAATCATTCCAATTTTCACCGCATCTGGCTTTATATCTGTGAAAATGCTTTCCATCTGTTTTTTAAAAAATTCTGCTGGTACTGGCATAATCCCGGTAATTCCGACTGTATTTTGTGCGGTAAGTGCGGTGATACAAGTCATGGCATATACTTTATGAACAGTTAAAGTCTTGATATCCGCTTGAATACCTGCTCCTCCGCTCGAATCACTGCCTGCAATTGTAAGAACTGTTTTCATATTTGAAAAAGAATAATCACCTATCTCCGAAAAATCTCTCACATAAATATTAGAAAGTTTCTGGATTTCTTTCGCATTTCCCACACTGTAGGTATCGTAGATACTGCATACTGGAAATCCAGCTTCAGTAGCAGTTTTCACCGCATATAAAGAATCTTCAAATACCCATGTTTCCTCTTTTTTAGTGCCTAGCTTTTGCCTTGCAAGCTCAAATACCTTCGGGCTTGTCTTTCCGGCTCCGGCTTCCTCGCAGGTAATCATTCCCGTAAAGTCCTGCCATATGCCGTTACGAATAAGCGCCGCCTTTGCCATCTCCTTATCTGTCGCTGTGGCTATAATTAACTTCACACCATTTTCTTTCAGACGTTTTACTAAGGCATAGGCTCCCGGCTTCATGACCGCTTCTTTATAGTAAAAATCTTTTACAACCTGATTGACTCCTTCTAAAATGTCTTCTGCTGATACCGAAAGGCCATACTCTTTTTGCATATAGATGGCTCCTTCTGGCAAAGATAAAGCATCCAGCCGTTCTTTTAAATCTGGCTTTGCCTTAATGCCAAGAGTAGCAAGATATCTCGCTCCTGCATTTTCCCAGATGGGCATGGAATCAAGTAAAGTTCCATCAATATCAAAGATTGCTCCTTTTATCACGATGCCTTTCTCCTTTTATTGTCTTTTCCACTAACTACCGAAAAATTATTTCAGCATTTTTTCTGTTCTGTCTTTTAAAACTTTTGTAGCAGCTTCAATATCTTTTGCCGCAAAAATAGCACTAACCACAGCGATACCGCAAATACCACTTCCCTGTAAAGATAAAATGTTATCTGCCCCGATTCCACCAATTGCAATCACTGGAATATTTACTGCCTCGCAGATTGCTTTTAATGTTTCCTTGCTGACATCTGCCGCATCTTTTTTCGTGGAAGTGGAAAATACGGCTCCCACGCCAAGATAATCCGCCCCCATTTTTTCAGCTAATACTGCCTGCTCTACTGTCTGGGCAGATACGCCAAGAATCTTGTCTTCACCAAGAATCTTTCTCACGTCATCGGCTTCCATATCACTTTGTCCAACGTGAACTTCCATCCGCATCCATATCTTTTGCGATTCTGACATTATCATTGATAACAAATGGAACATGATACTTATGACACAATTCTTTGAGAGCCACCGCTTCTTCCATGAAATGTTCCTCATGAGTTCCTTTTCCCGAAGCTGTATAAAAGTCGCTCCTCCTTTTAATGCCTTTTCCACCTGCTCGTAAAGTGTTTCATTTCCAAGCCAGGAACGGTCGGTTACTGCATATAAAAGTAAATCTTTTCTTAATTGTTCTCTGTTAACGCAGCTCATACTTTGCTCTTTCCTCCAATGTATTTCCATCCATATGGTAAATAGCATCAATTATCCGATTACGGTAAGTGGAATTTCCCTCACCTTCTTTTAAATGTTCAAATCCAATCTCTCCGGCAATTCCCATCGCACAAACTGCCGCCGCTGCTGCCTCCAAAGGCTGCTCTGCGTTTGCACAAAGGAAAGCCGTCATCATTCCAGAAAGCTGGCATCCAGTTCCGGTGATTGCTCCCAGCTCTGGTTTTCCGTTGCGGATAACATAACATTTTTCAGAATCAGCAACTAAATCAATGGCTCCCGTTACAGCAATCACACTTCCTGTCGCTTCAGAAAATGCTTTCAGCTTCCCAATCGTCTCATCAAGATTCTCCTCTGTAACCGCATCTGCCAAATCTGCATCCACACCTTTTGTATTTCCCGTTCCTTCCATCAGGGTTCGGATTTCTGAAATATTTCCACGGATAACAGTAAACTTTATGTCCCGCACTAGCTCATTCGCTGTCTTTGTCCGAAGTCCACTCGCTCCGGCTCCTACCGGATCAAGCAGCACAACATGACCAAGTACATTTGCCTTTTTTCCTGCTAAAAACATGGACGGAATCGTATTTTTATTCAGCGTACCAATGTTAATATTCAATCCCTGACAAATAGAAGTAATATCTTCCACTTCTCCAGAATCGTCCGCCAT
>NZ_ACEP01000118.1 GCF_000173975.1 Anaerobutyricum hallii DSM 3353 | reverse complement strand
CGGAGTTTTTTGCTCTGTGATCTTAACAGAGCCTTTCACAATATCTATATCCTGGTATTTTGTGCGATAGACTGCACTATTTATCCCTTTAGGATTCTCAAGAACATCTCTTATCGTTTTACTGTATCCGTTTACCTTTGCAAAAAATCTTGTACAGTTACATTGTGGATCCAGGTCAATAACTAATACTCTTCCACCCATTTCCGAAAATGTATAAGCTACGTTTACTGTTGTGGTGGTTTTTCCAACGCCACCTTTTAAATTTGCTACTACATATACTTTCATTTTGTCTCCTCCTATAATTTAATAAAAAGAATACTCCTTGATGGAATATATTATATAAAAAATAGAGATACCTGTTTTTTACAAGTATCCCTATATTCTATCAATTATCTGATAGCTCTCTATTCATTTTCATATTTAAGATTCTTTGTGTCCCTCGTACCGAGGTCTAACGCTACAATAACAGTTATCTTGTTCACAATCTCTTTTTTTCTGTGATTTTCATTAACTGTATTGAAATTATAATATTCTGCAAAGTGTGTAAATTCAAGGATTTCTACATATGATCGTCTTGTATCTCTTCCATCGGGTCGATGTGACTTACCGCCCCATACATATCTCTTCCGACTACCTTTTTATCTTCTCTTTCCTTCTCAATAAGATCACTCAGCACTCTCTTTACCTGCGCAGACTTCGCAATATTCTCCAGACGGATAACTGGGGTGGAACGGTCTTTTGTGTGAAGCTCAATCGTTCCTGTTCCAAAAATACGCTGTGGAAGACTACGGTATAATGTAATATCTGTAATACGATATAACAGACACTCATCTTCTCTTGAAGAAAGGAATCCGCTGTTTACATATAATCTTCCATTCCCCACTGTATATTTTGTAAAACTAATCGGGAACCATAAATGATGCTTTCTGTCCTCCCAGATATTTGCTGTAACTTCTCTGATTTCTCCATTTTCTGCTTTTCCCATAATATGCCTCCTTCTATGTTTTCGTTCTTTTATCCAACATATCATATTGTCATTTACCATGCAAGTATCTGACCGAAAAATCATATGTTGTTCCTTTTCTGTCATAGCTTTTTAATCTCCATGCAGGTATGCCCGATGTTTTGACATTCCCTTCTTATCTATGGTATCATGAAAAGGCTGCAAATCCCACTGTTTTTCAGATATTTTTGCCGCAATATTATTCTAGACTCAGGAGGAACTTATTATGGCTTTTGATGGCGTTGTAATTGCCAATATTGTATATGATATGAACCGCCTGCTTACCGGCGGACGCATCTACAAAATCTATCAGCCGGAAGCGGACGAACTGCTTCTTGTTGTAAAAAATAATAAAGAAACCTATCGACTACTGATTTCTGCTGGAGCAAGTCTTCCACTTATCTATTTTACTACAAAGACAAAGGCAAATCCTATGACCGCCCCAAACTTCTGTATGCTGCTTCGAAAATATATTAGTAACGGAAGAATTATCGAAATCACACAACCTGGTATGGAACGAATCGTTGAGATCACAATCGAACATTTAAATGAACTTGGTGATACCTGCCGTAAAAAAATGGTTATCGAAATCATGGGAAAACACAGTAATATTATTTTTATTGATGAAAAAAACATGATTATCGACAGTATCAAACATATTTCCAATCAGGTAAGTTCTGTAAGAGAAGTTCTACCAGGAAGAACTTATATCGCCCCTCCAGGAAAGGGTAAGATTTCTCTTAATGATCTATCTGTTGAATGGATGGAAAATACACTGCTTGTCAAACCAGTTTCTGTGCAAAAAGCAGTCTATGGCAGTATTTCCGGTATCAGTCCTGTGCTTGCCAATGAAATCTGCTACCGCGCCGACATCGATGGAGATTCTGCTGTTGCTTCTCTTACCCCAGTGCAGCAAAGTTCCCTTTACGGTGAACTCGTCCGTCTGAAAAACCAGATAGAAACACACGCTTTTTCTCCAAATATTATTTACGAAGGAAAAGCTCCAAAAGAATTCGGTGCGGTTACATTTTCCATGTTCAGTGATTTAACTACGGAAGAATATCCTTCCATCTCTGAAGTATTAGAAACCTTTTACGCACAAAAAGAAGTTGTGACCCGTATCCGCCAAAAGTCCGTTGACCTACGCCATATCGTGCAAAATGCGTTAGAGCGTACTGCGAAAAAATATGACCTGCAGCTAAAACAGTTAAAAGATACAGACAAAAAAGAAAAATATAAAATATACGGAGAGCTTCTTCACACTTACGGCTATGAAGCAGCCCCTCATCAAAAAGAATTAAAGTGTATAAACTATTATGATGGCAAAGAAATCACGATCCCACTTGACCCTGACTTAAATGCGATGGAAAATGCTAAAAAATATTTTGACCGCTATGGAAAGTTAAAACGTACTTATGAAGCATTAAGTACTCTTACAAAAGAAACCTTTGCCGAACTATCACATTTGGAATCTGTAAGTAACGCTTTAGAAATCGCCCGCGATGAAAATGATCTTGCTATGATCAAAGAAGAATTAATCGAGTGCGGTTACATGAAACGTCATGGCAGAAATCAAAAAAAACGTCAAGGCAAAAGTAAACCGCTTCACTATATTTCTTCTGACGGATTCCATATGTATGTCGGAAAAAATAACTTCCAGAACGACGAATTATCTTTTAAATTCGCTAACGGAAAAGATATGTGGTTTCATGCTAAGAAAATGGCAGGTTCTCACGTCATCGTAAAGCTCGGAACTGCAAATGAACTTCCTGACCGTACCTACGAAGAGGCCGCAAGACTTGCCGCTCACTACTCTAAAGGGAAAAATGCTCCAAAAGTTGAGGTCGATTACACCGAACGCCGTAATCTAAAAAAACCACCACAGGCAAAGCCGGGATATGTAATTTATCATACGAATTACTCCATGCTCATTGATCCGGATATCAGCGGTATCAAAGAAATTTCTGATCTGTAGATTTGGTGTAGATGAAAAAAGAAAGAATACCCTATCCCATCTGCTCTGTAGTCGCTGTATTTAAGATGCTCATCCGCATCTTAAATACGCTCCGAAACCGCATCTGGGATAGGGTATTTTTTCTTTTTTCTGACTACTCTAAATCCACAGTTGGTGAGAATGGGGACTCCCCAAAAGTCCACACTTTCTATTCAAATGGAAATGTCCAGAAGAAAGTTCTATCGCAGAAGAAAGTCAAATAGAAGAAATAGAACTCTTTATATAACTAAATCCCAAGTATATACAACAATTTGAATGTCAGTTCTTTAGAAATTAATTTCCCGGAAAGTCATATCCTTCTGGTATATTCCATGTTCCTAAACTACAAATCAGAATATAATTTTTCGTATTTTCTGGAAGATGCTTTCCATGAATAGTTTTTCCTCATTCCTTTTGCAGTAAGGTTTTTCCATTCTTCTGGATTCTTTTTATAGACATCTAAGGCTGCAAGAATTGCATCTAAAAAGCCTTCCGCATTATAATCTGTAAATCCAAAACCGGTTCCTGTTTTGCTCTTTGGATTATAGATGCTTACGGTATCTTTAAGACCTCCTGTCTTTCTTATAATCGGAACCGCTCCGTAACGAAGGGACATAAGCTGACAAAGTCCACATGGTTCAAAGCGTGATGGCATTAATATCGCATCGCAGCCAGCATAGATGTATTTTGCCATTTCATCGGTATAATCTAATTGCACATATACTTTATCCGGGTACTGTTCCTGATAAGAAAGAAACATATTTCGATATTCCTCTTCCCCATCACCTAATACGTAAAGCTGTACCGGCTTCTTCATGAGACGTTCCATCATATAAGAAAAGAGTGCAAAGCCTTTCTGCTCAGTCAATCTTGAAACGATTCCTAATGTAAATGCTGTTCTCTTCTTTGGAAGACCTGTTTTTGCCTGAAGAGATGCTTTATTCTTTTTCTTTCCCTTATCAAAGGTTTTATCGTCATAATGGCAAAGAATGTATTCATCTGTAGAAGGATTATAGATATCATAATCAATTCCGTTGACAATTCCGCAAAGATCATCACTTCTGTGCTGCAGCACGCTATCTAATCCCTCTCCATATTCCGGCTGTTTAATCTCCTCCGCATAAGTTTTACTTACTGTTGTGATCTTATCTGCAAAAACAAGTCCACCTTTTAAAAGATTTGCCGAATTATTATATTCTAGTTTGTCGTAAGTAAACATATCGTCAGGAAGCCCGGTTATATCTTTTAAACGGTCGATTTCCGTAATTCCCTGAAACTTTAAATTATGTATTGTCATCACAGTTTTAATATTACGATAAAATGGGTCGGCACAATAAAATGCTTTTAAAAATACCGGTACTAAAGAAGACTGCCAATCATGACAATGAATAATATCCGGCTCAAATTCTAAGTAAGACAGCATTTCTAACACTGCTTTAGAAAAGTAGCTGAACTTTTCAATATCCACCCACATATCATAATATGGAGAATCTCCGCAGAAATAAAAATTATTCTCAATAAAATAGTAAACGATTCCTTCATATTTTAATGTCTTCACAGTAACTGTCTGCATTCTCCATCCTAAATACATCGGAAATGTTACCAATGTCTCCATCTGTTCACGCCATTTTGCATCAATACAATGGTAATCTGGTAAAACAACTCGTACATCATATTTTTTATGATTTAACTGCTTTGGAAGAGAGCCAACAACCGCTCCAAGTCCTCCTGTCTTTACAAAAGGGGCACATTCTGCACTGGCAAATAGTATCTTCTTCATAGTTTCCTCCAACTTGTTTATTATTTCTACCCAAAATTATAACACAAGATTTTGAAATTTACTATTTAATTCATTAAGAGACAGACGCCCGAGAAGAGATAAGCTATCCTATATTTATGA